>NZ_JAEIGB010000002.1:0-374532 GCF_022341265.1 Geobacillus sp. YHL | reverse complement strand
CTCTCGATTGGAAATCCGGGATGGCCGCTGCTTTGTTTGAGTATGCCCAAATTTATGGAAGGCGTATGTATAATTTTGGATAATCAACACTCGTGTTCCAAAATATGAGTTCTGGGTTTCTTCCTGACGTATTTCATGGAGGAGAGATCCATCTGTTCACCATTGTGATCGGCTTCGCCGCTTCTCTCTTATTTGTTGTACTGGAATGGAGAAAACGAAACAGCCAGAAAAAGTATGGGTTTGCGGTCACCCCTGCGGCGATGTTTGCCTTGAAGCTGGCTGTGATTGCCGCTGTAATCATGATTTTCACTTATATTTTAGCGACGTACGAAGGAATTCCGACGATTCTAGTGATTTTGGCTGCGTTGATCATGGCTTATTCCTTTGTGGCGAATCGGACGATCGTCGGCCGCCATATTTATGCGATTGGTGGTAATGAGAAGGCTGCGCAATTGTCCGGGATTAAAACGAAACGTGTCACGTTTTGGGTGTTTGTCAACATGGGTGTGCTGGCTGCTTTGTCCGGATTGATTTTTGCCGCTCGCCTCAATGCGGCGACGCCAAAAGCTGGGAACTTGTTTGAACTCGATGCCATTGCGGCGTGCTTTATTGGAGGCGCATCCGCTTATGGAGGAATCGGCACGATTAGCGGAGCGATTATTGGCGGTCTAGTCATGGGTGTCATGAACAACGGGATGTCCTTGTTGGGGCTCGGGATTGATTGGCAACAGGCCATTAAAGGGCTTGTATTGCTTATTGCTGTGGCTTTTGATATTTACAACAAAAATAAAGCTGCTTAATGCGAAAGCGAAGGGCCAAGCGCATTGCTTGGCTTTTTTGTCAAATGGTCAAAAAATGGACACAGGGCTTTTATGCTCGAAAAGAGTTCGATCGGTTCATATGATCCGTATGCCGAGTCGCATTTCAAGTGGTTTTGGAGGTTGAAGCGTTTTCTCCCACTGTTCTCTTTCGCTTGAAAAAGGGCGTGTGCAGGCGCCTCATATATTTTCCGCCGTCTGCTCTTAGCGCAATGATACGGACAAATAAAAACTGCTATAATAAAATTAATTTGTATCTCATTATTTTATCGTTGAGGTGGACTATGAAGGAGAAAACGCTGCCGAAATATCTGCAATTAAAACAAGAAATTTTATCTTGGATCATTTCCGGACAAATGAAGCCGGATGAGAAAATTCCGACCGAGCATGAGATCGCCAACCAGTTTCAACTAAGCCGACATACCGTTCGGCAAGCGCTGGGAGAACTCGAGAAGGAAGGATGGCTGTACAAAATCCAAGGGAGCGGCACATTTGTGTCCCGACCGAAGCCGAAAGAACAGGTGGATACGAAAACGATCGGAATCGTAACGACCTATATTTCCGATTATATTTTTCCCCATATCGTCCGAGGAGCGGAGGAGACGCTGCGGGAAAAAGGATACCGTCTTTTGCTTGCCAGCACGAATAACGATAAACAGAGAGAGAAAGAGCAGCTTGAGGAGATGATCCGGGAGCCGTTGAGCGGACTGATCATCGAGCCGACTAAAAGCGCGCAAGGGAATCCGAACCTTGGCTATTACTTGTCGCTCAACAACCTTCACATCCCGTATGTCATGATTAACGCCCGTTATTTGGAAGTGAGCTGTCCATGCGTGAAAATGGACGATGAGCAGGGAGGATTTTTATTGACTGATCATCTCATTCGTTTAGGGCATCGCCGAATTGCCGGTTTCTTTAAAACTGACGATTTGCAAGGGGTGGATCGTTTGCGCGGCTTTATTCGCGCCCATCAGCAACACGAGGTGCCTGTGGCCACGGAGTATCTTCTTTCCTACGCAACAGAGGAGAAATGGACAAAGCCGCTTGAGGTGGCGCGGGAGTTTTTGCAGCGGCCGAAAGAGGAGCGCCCGACAGCCTTTGTGTGCTACAACGATGAGCTGGCGATTTTGCTTCTTGAAGTCATTCGCCAACAAGGGCTGTCAGTTCCCGATGATCTTTCGATTGTAGGGTTTGATGACTCGACGTTTGCGACAGCGACGGAGGTGAAATTGACGACGATTCGCCATCCGAAAACAGAAATGGGCGTTCAAGCGGCTGAGATGCTCATTCAAATGATCGAACAACGATCAGTCGATAAAATGGGCGATATCATTTATCGACCAGAGCTAATTGTCCGTAACTCAACAAAGGAAATTTAAAAAATGTACGAGGCATCAAAAAAGTTATAGAAAAATTGTACGTACAATAATATAATGGAGGTGAGGAGTTTTTTTATAGAGGGAGTGGAGGCTGATGCTTGAGGAATTGAAACGAGCCGTATTAGAGGCCAACCTGCAGCTCCCGCAATACCGCCTCGTGACGTTTACGTGGGGAAATGTGAGCGGGATTGATCGGGAGCGCGGGTTGGTTGTCATTAAGCCAAGCGGGGTGGCGTATGACAAGTTGACCATTGATGATATGGTGGTCGTGGATTTAACTGGAAATGTGGTGGAAGGGGACTTAAAACCGTCGTCGGACACCCCTACCCATCTTTGGTTGTATAAGCAATTTCCGGGGATCGGAGGAATTGTTCATACCCATTCGACTTGGGCGACTGTTTGGGCGCAGGCCGGAAAAGGAATTCCGGCATTAGGAACGACACACGCAGACTATTTCTATGGGGAAATTCCGTGCACCCGTCCAATGACCAATGAAGAAATTCAAGGAGCCTATGAACTAGAGACTGGAAAGGTCATTACGGAAACGTTCCGCTTTCTCGACCCGTTGCAAATGCCAGGTGTTTTGGTGCACGGCCATGGCCCGTTTGCTTGGGGCAAAGATCCAGCGAACGCCGTTCATAATGCCGTTGTCTTGGAAGAAGTGGCGAAAATGGCGGCAAGAACGTACATGCTCAATCCAAATGCAAAGCCGATCAGCCAAACGTTGCTTGATCGCCACTATTTGCGCAAGCATGGCGCAAACGCTTACTATGGGCAGTAAAGGGAGGGAGACCGAGATGGGGAAAAAGTATGTCATTGGCATTGACTATGGCACCGAATCGGGACGAGCCGTTCTCGTTGATCTAGAAGGAAACGAAATTGCGGACCATGTCACTCCGTACCCCCACGGAGTTATTGATGAAGTATTGCCAGAATCGAACGTACAACTCGAGCCAGACTGGGCGCTGCAACACCCGGCTGATTATATTGAAGTATTGGCGACCGCTGTCCCGACGGTATTGCAAAAGTCAGGGGTCAACCCAGCCGATGTGATCGGGGTCGGCATTGATTTTACTTCATGCACGATGCTGCCGGTCGATGCTTCTGGCGAGCCGCTTTGTCTAAAGCCAGAATTCAGGAACCGTCCGCACAGTTGGGTGAAATTGTGGAAGCACCATGCCGCTCAAGATGAGGCGAACTTGCTCAATGAAATTGCGGCCAAACGAGGCGAAGCATTTTTGCCGAGATACGGCGGAAAAATTTCATCCGAATGGATGATTGCGAAAATTTGGCAGATTCTAAACGAAGATCCGGAGATTTACGAACAAACTGATCTTTTCCTCGAGGCGACTGATTGGGTCATTTTCAAAATGACCGGCAATATCGTCCGGAATAGCTGTGCGGCGGGCTATAAGTCCATTTGGCATAAACAGGACGGCTATCCAAGCAAGGAGTTTTTTCGGTCGCTTGATCCGCGGCTGGAACACTTAACAGAAACGAAACTGCGCGGCCCGATCGTTCCGCTTGGTACGAGAGCAGGCGTGCTGACGAACGAAATGGCCGCTATGATGGGCCTCCTTCCGGGAACAGCTGTCGCCGTCGGAAATGTCGATGCCCATGCGGCCGTACCAGGCGTCGGAGTCGTCGAGCCAGGCAAACTGGTGATGGCGATGGGAACCTCGATTTGCCATATGCTGCTGGGCACAGAAGAAAAATACGTCGAAGGCATGTGCGGCGTTGTGGAAGACGGCATCATTCCCGGATATTTCGGTTACGAAGCCGGCCAGTCGGCGGTGGGGGACATTTTTGCTTGGTATGTCGAACAAGGCGTTCCGGCTTATGTGAAAGAAGCGGCAGAAAAAGAAGGAGTCAGCGTTCATGAGTGGCTGGAAAAACGAGCTGCTGCCTACCGACCGGGAGAAACTGGTTTGCTTGCGTTGGACTGGTGGAACGGCAACCGCTCCGTGTTGGTCGATACCGATTTAACAGGGCTCATCATTGGCTATACGTTGCTAACGAAACCAGAAGAGATTTACCGTGCGCTGCTTGAAGCAACGGCCTTTGGCACGCGCAAAATTATTGATGCGTTTGTTGAAAACGGTGTCAACGTTGACGAGTTGTACGCATGCGGCGGATTGCCGCAAAAAAATAAGCTGCTCATGCAAATTTATGCCGATGTGACCAACCGCGAGATCAAAATCGCGGCGTCGAAGCAAACCCCGGCAGTGGGGGCTGCCATGTTCGCGGCGGTCGCGGCCGGCAAAGAGAACGGCGGTTATGAATCAATCGTTGAGGCGGCGCGAAACATGGGAAAAGTGCGTGAAGAGACGTTCAAACCGATTCCGGAGAATGTCGCGATGTACGAGCAGTTGTACCAAGAATATACGAAGTTGCATGACTACTTCGGCCGTGGGGAAAACGATGTCATGAAACGGCTTAAACATTGGAAAGAAACCGCACGAGCGGCGAAAGAATCTATGACTTTATCGTGAACGGGGAGGAGCAATGATGCTGTCATTACGTCCTTATGAATTTTGGTTTGTAACGGGAAGCCAGCACTTGTACGGAGAAGAAGCATTAAAGCAAGTTGAAGAGCATTCAATGATGATTGTCAATGAGCTGAATCAAGATTCAGTGTTCCCGTTCCCACTTGTTTTCAAATCAGTTGTCACAACGCCAGAGGAAATTCGGCGCGTTTGCCTTGAGGCGAATGCGAGCGAACAATGCGCTGGGGTCATCACTTGGATGCATACATTCTCGCCAGCGAAGATGTGGATTGGCGGCCTTTTGGAGCTGCGAAAACCGTTATTGCATCTTCACACTCAATTTAACCGTGATATTCCGTGGGACAGCATCGATATGGACTTTATGAACTTAAACCAATCGGCTCACGGTGACCGGGAATACGGATTTATCGGCGCGAGAATGGGCGTGGCCCGGAAAGTGGTGGTCGGGCACTGGGAAGACCCAGAAGTCCGCGAGCGGCTGGCGAAATGGATGCGGACGGCTGTCGCGTTTGCGGAAAGCCGCAACCTAAAAGTGGCTCGTTTTGGCGACAACATGCGTGAAGTGGCTGTGACGGAAGGGGACAAAGTCGGAGCGCAAATTCAATTCGGCTGGTCGGTCAACGGCTATGGCATCGGGGATTTGGTGCAATACATCCGCGATGTTTCTGAACAAAAAGTGAACGAGTTGCTCGATGAATACGAGGAGCTGTACGACATTGTACCCGCCGGCCGCCAAGAAGGGCCCGTTCGCGAATCAATTCGTGAACAGGCGCGGATTGAACTCGGGCTGAAAGCCTTTTTGCAGGATGGGAACTTTACCGCTTTCACGACGACGTTCGAGGACTTGCATGGGATGAAGCAGCTCCCGGGACTTGCCGTTCAGCGACTCATGGCGGAAGGCTACGGCTTTGGCGGCGAAGGCGACTGGAAAACAGCCGCCCTCGTCCGGTTGATGAAAGTCATGGCCGACGGCAAAGGGACGTCGTTCATGGAAGATTACACGTATCACTTCGAGCCGGGCAACGAACTGATTCTCGGCGCTCATATGCTCGAAGTATGTCCGACGATCGCGGCAACGCGGCCGCGCATCGAAGTTCATCCGCTTTCGATTGGCGGAAAAGAAGATCCAGCCCGCCTGGTGTTTGATGGCGGCGAGGGCGCAGCGGTCAATGCATCGTTGATTGATTTAGGACACCGCTTCCGTCTCATTGTCAATGAAGTCGATGCGGTGAAACCGGAACACGACATGCCGAAATTGCCGGTCGCCCGTATTTTATGGAAACCACGCCCATCGTTGCGCGATTCGGCTGAAGCATGGATTTTAGCCGGCGGCGCGCATCATACGTGCTTCTCATTTGCGGTTACAACAGAACAATTGCAAGACTTTGCAGAAATGACCGGCATTGAATGCGTCGTGATCAATGAACAGACGTCTGTCTCATCGTTCAAAAATGAATTGAGATGGAATGAAGTGTTTTGGCGGGGGAGATAAGAATTTAGAAAATCGAATGATTTGGCATCCTAGGGCACGGGCTGAGAGCTCGTGTCCCTTCTTGAACCTACACATAACTATATGTTCGTACAATTGTTAAAAATAAATGAATTAAAATTCAAAAAAATATTGACATGTACGAACAAAAAGCGATAATATAAAAACTAGAATACGCTTTCAAGAATAGTTTAATTTCCAAAGCAATCATTATGGGGGTGGTTTTGTACGTACATATAAATTGTTAGTTAGAATTTTTTGTTGTTACTACTGATCTCTGTAATAACTCATGGAAAGGGAGGTTTATTCGTGAGAAAAAAACAGTCAATCATAATGATAATATTACTCACAACATTTTTAATAGTATTAGGAGGATGCAGTTCTAATAATAAAACTGCCCAGGGGGAAGGTGAATCAAAAACTGTAACTCTAAAGTTCATGGGATGGGAGGCTAGCCCATTAGAGACTGAAGCTGTTAAGAAAGGACTCCAAAAGTTTATGGAGGAAAACCCTAACATAAGAGTTCAGTACACACCAATTCCTCAATCTCAATATAGCTCAAAATTATTAACCATGTTGGCAGGCAACGCTGCTCCTGATGTATTTTTTCTAGGCTCTGAGGATTACCGGACCTTTCAGAAAAAAGGAGTTCTTCTAGACCTAACCCCTTACTTTAAAGAAGAGTATTCTATTGATGACTTTATACCTTCAGCGGCAAGTATTATGCAGATTGACGGGAAGATTTTTGGTGTAAGTAGCTGTACAGTATCACCCGTCCTTTTTTACAATAAGAAGTTATTCGACGAAGCAGGAATTCCTTATCCTTCTAGCGATCCCCAAAAGGCTTGGACATGGAAGCAATTTGTAGAGGTTGCTAAAAAACTTACTAAAAAGAACGGAGATAAGGTTGAACAGTTTGGAGTGTTTGGACTCGAAAATAACTACATGACGGTGGCTGAATATTTCTCCAATGGTGGGAGTCCATACAATAACAGTTTTACGAAATCAACCTTTAATACCCCGGAGGTAAAACAAGTTTTACAATCTGTTTTAGATTTAAGAGTTAAGTATGGAGTAGCTCCAGAAACGAGTGTATTAGAAAAAATAGGAATGAGACCAACACAAATGTTACAAACAGGTAAAATTGGTATGCTTATTGATGGTTCTTGGTCATTACAGGAACTGGCGTCCATGAAGTTTCCTGTCGGGGTGGCTCCATTACCAAAATTTAAGGAGGCAGTTACTCACGGTCAAGCTCACGTACATGCTGTTTCAGCTAAAACTAAGTATCCTAAAGAAGCCTGGAAGTTGGTTAGTTTTCTTTCCTCTGAAGAGTATCAAATCCAGCTAGTCAAGGAAGGTCTATGGATGCCTAATCGCAAAGCCCTGTATACAAATGAAGGGATCAAAAAATGGTATAATAAGGAAGTGCATCCAGAAGGCTTTGAAAAGATGGTGACATATTTTGAGAATGCTAAGCCTTATCCTAATGCCTTCCTCTCTAATAACAAGATTACCTCCATTATTACTGAGGAATTAGACAAATTCTATTACAACGGTGAGTCGCTAGACAAGGTGGTTGAGAGGATCGATAATCGTTCAAACGAAGAGCTTAGAAAACAAAGAGATTGAATACGAGCGATAGGGCCCTAGTTTTCTCCTAGGGCCTTTCTAAGAAGAGGGGGGTCAAAATGGATACGCAAAATGATATTCAATTATCTATAAAATTAAGGGCATGGAGTAAAAAAAGTATAATTCTGGGGTTATTTCGCAAAGATATTACATGGGCAATTGTTTTATTGTTTCCTAATTTACTTGGTTTTCTATTATTTACATTTTGGCCTATCATAGCTTCCTTTCTACTCAGCTTTACTGAATGGGATTTACTACAGCCGATCAAGTTTGTGGGCTTACAGAACTATATTAACCTATTTCACGATGAAACTTTTAAAAAAGTTTTTTGGAATACACTTTATTTCACCATTGTATCTGTGCCAGTAGGCATTGTTCTATCTTTATTATTAGCAGTAGCTCTCAATCAAGGACTTAGAGGGATAAAATTTTATAGAACTGCTTATTTTCTCCCTGTTATTTCGTCTATGGTGGCCGTAGCCGTAATATGGCAGTGGATCTATAATCCAGAATATGGTGTTTTAAATTATTTTTTGGGTCTATTCGGTATAGAAGGACCAAGTTGGTTAACAAGTACAAAGTGGGCAATGCCTGCAGTTATCATGACTAGTGTATGGAAAAATTTGGGGTTCAATATGTTAGTTTTTTTGGCTGGATTACAGTCTATTCCGGAGAGTTATTATGAAGCTGCGGATATCGATGGAGCAACTTGGTTTAAGAAGTTTTGGAATATAACAGTCCCCCTCCTTTCTCCAACTACTTTCTTTGTATCAGTGATGTCTGTTATAGGGTCTTTTCAGGTGTTCGATTCAGTATTCCTTATGACCCAGGGAGGGCCTGCAAGGTCAACATCCGTTATGGTTCACTATATTTATGAAAATGCATTTCAATTCTTCAAAATGGGTTATGCTAGTGCAATGTCGTATGTTTTATTCTTTATGATCTCAATTGTTACGCTAGTGCAGTTTTGGCATCAGAAGAAGAAATCTGAAATTTATTAAAAAGGTGCGAGAGTTATGAGAAAAAGTATAACTCAAAGGGTATTGGCACATGTGTGTCTTAGTTTAGGGGCAATTTTTATGATCTTCCCGTTTTTGTGGATGTTGAGTACTTCATTTAAGGATATGAGTGAGGTATTTATATTTCCCCCTAAACCATTTGGGAAAGAAATACATTGGGAAAACTATCTTAGAATTTTTGATCGCTTTCCTTTTGATCTATTTTTTCTAAACAGTCTTAAGATAACAGTTATTGTAGTTATCGGTCAACTGATTACGAGTTCAATGGCTGGGTATGTATTTGCACGTCTTAAGTTTCGTTATCGCGATATAATATTTGGGTTATATCTTGCAACTATGATGGTTCCAAGTCAAGTTACTATGATTCCCACGTTCATCTTGATGCGCTACTATGGATTGGTCGATACTCATGCCTCATTGATTTTACCGGGGCTTGTTTCGGCTTTTGGAACTTTTCTAATGCGCCAATTTTTCCTTACTATTCCATCAGCCTTGGAAGATGCTGCTAAGATAGACGGTTGCACACCATTTGGGATATATTGGAGGATATTCTTGCCGCTATCTAAACCTGCTCTTGCTACTTTAGGAGTCTTTGTCTTTATGGGAACATGGAATGATTTTCTTGGGCCTCTTGTTTTTATTAATTCTTTGGAGAAAATGACATTACCGTTAGGCTTGGCATCTATGCAAGGGATGTATTCTACTGACTGGCCTGTATTAATGGCTGGGACTGTGCTTAGTTTATTACCCGTTATAGTGATTTTTCTATTGGCCCAAGACTTCTTTATTCGCGGTATAACGTTATCAGGATTGAAAGACTAATTTGATTTTAATAATAAAAAATGGAGGATGAGGGGCATGAAACAAAAGGTGAATAATAACATTAACATTAAAATTACTGAAGGGTTTTGGAGTAGATATGTAGATGTTGTTAGAAAAGAAGTTGTACCGTATCAGTGGGAGGCATTGAATGATCTTATCCCTAGTGCTGAACCAAGCCATGCGATTGAGAACTTTCGCATTGCCGCAGGGGAATCGGATGGAGAGTTTTACGGGATGGTTTTTCAAGACAGCGATGTAGGGAAATGGCTCGAAGCGGTCGCGTATTTACTCGAGGAAAAGCGTGACCCGGAATTGGAAGCACTCGCCGATGACGTGATTGAGCTGCTCAGCCGCGCCCAGCAGCCGGACGGTTATCTCAACACGTATTATACGGTTAAGGAGCCTGGAAAGCGATGGACAAACTTGCGGGACAATCATGAACTGTATTGTGCCGGTCATTTGATTGAAGCAGCGGTCGCTTATTTCCGGGCCACAGGCAAACGGCGCTTTTTGGATATCATGTGCAAGTATGCCGATTATATCGGCACGGTATTCGGCCGGGGAGAGGGTCAAATTCCGGGATATGACGGACATCAGGAGATTGAGTTGGCGCTGTTGAAACTGTATGAAGTGACGGGAAATGAGAGCTATCTTAAACTGAGTCAATATTTTATTGACCAGCGCGGACAGCAGCCTCACTACTTTGATTGGGAGAAAAAAGCAAGAGGAGAAACCAAACCGTTTTGGTTTCATGATGATTACCGCTACCACCAAGCTCACATTCCAGTCAGGGAACAAAAACAAGCCGTTGGGCATGCGGTGCGGGCGCTCTATATGTATACCGCCATGGCGGGACTGGCGGCGAAAACGGGAGACGAATCGTTGAAGCAAGCATGCCAAACGTTGTGGGAAAACGTAACGAAACGGCAAATGTATATCACGGGCGGCGTCGGCTCGAGCGCGTTTGGTGAATCGTTCACATTTGATTTTGACTTGCCGAATGACACGGCCTATGCGGAGACGTGCGCATCGATCGCCTTAGTATTTTGGGCGCGCCGCATGCTCGAGTTGGAGACGGATGGGAAATACGCGGATGTAATGGAACGGGCATTATACAATGGAACCATTAGCGGCATGGATTTGGACGGCAAGAAGTTTTTTTACGTCAATCCACTCGAAGTGTGGCCGAAGGCATGCGAACGCCATGACAAGCGCCATGTGAAACCGGTGCGGCAAAAATGGTTCAGTTGTGCGTGCTGCCCGCCGAACTTGGCCCGTCTCATCGCGTCGATTGGCCATTATATTTATTCGCAAACATCAGACGCCTTGTTCGTCCACCTTTATGTCGGCAGCGACATTCGGACGGAACTCGGTGGACGGTCGGTCGAAATCGTGCAAGAGACGAACTATCCTTGGGATGGAACGGTTCGATTGACGGTTTTGCCGGAATCCGCTGGGGAATTTACGATTGGCTTGCGCATTCCAGGATGGTGTCGGGGAGCAACATTAACGATCAATGGAGAAAAAGTAGACATGGTTCCACTGATCCAAAAAGGGTATGCTTATATCAAACGGATATGGAAAAAAGGGGATCAAGTGGAGCTTGTTTTCCCGATGCCAGTTGAACGGATCAAGGCTCATCCTCAAGTGCGCGCCAATGCCGGGAAAGTCGCGTTGCAGCGCGGGCCGATTGTGTATTGCCTGGAAGAAGTTGATAATGGGCCAAATTTAGCGAATCTGTTCCTCCCGCGCGATGCCCATCTGGAAGCGCACTTTGAGCCGGACTTGCTAGAAGGGGTTGTAGTGATCACCGGAACCGCCGAGCGAATGGATGAATCAGCATGGAATGATGAGTTGTATCGGCCGATTGACCCCCAAACCTATCAAGTTCCGTTCCGTGCGATTCCTTATTATGCCTGGTGCAACCGAGGAGAAGGGGAGATGACGGTGTGGGTGAATGAGAAGTAAATTCCGTTGATGAAAGAGGGCTGGCTCAAAACGTGAGTGTGTTTTGACTCAGCCCTTGATCCGCTACAAATGATAGGCGTCCTAGTACATGGACGTGGGCTGTTTTTTGAGAGAAATCCAACTTTTGGGGGAGTTGACCAAAATGGCGGCAATAACATTCATGCCCAGTCCGGATGCAAAGATGATCGGTCGGTCGTTGCTTGATAGTCGCTATTTACGTAAGCGTGGGGCCAATGTTTATTGTTAGGTAATAAAGGGGACAGAGAATGTAGATGGGGAAAAGCCACGAGTGTTGATTATCTAAAACTTAGACATGGTCCTTCCATACATTTGAGCATACTCAAATAAAGCAATGGTGCCCTTGGATATTTCCAATCGAGCGGAATTTGCTTGAAGGAAAATGGAAAATGGAAGAAGTGGAGGAAAGATGGTGCTTCGTTCGTTTGCTTGTTTGACCATAAAGCCGTCTCAACAACAGATATGTGATGAAAATGTCAAACAATTGATTATATACTACGTTTTCGGTTGTACCAAATAATGTTGGGACATTGAGATATTGCTTCATACAACGAAAAAAACACCTCAACGATCCAACTCCCTTGATCCGTATCGGTAATGATTTCGGCAGATAAGTTCAAAATGTTCATCACAACACGAATGTCATGACCACTTGCATCTTGAAAGATCACGTACCCGATGACGCTTGACAGAACGGCATTGTTTCGTTCCTAGCTAACAAGTGAAATCATCTTGAATCGGTAATGATATGCATGGAAGGTGTTTCAGGCTTTTCTTTAACGGATCTCTACATTGTCCTTCACACGAATGAAAAACAGTTGGCGCCGCCCGATAAATTCGCCGATGCATTCTGAAATACGTCCGGCCTTCTACTAGTACCTGTTGGGGGTTCGTCAGTTGTTCCCCCATAGGAACATCGTGGCATAACTCAATCGTTTCCACAACGTCCGTCGGAGATGATGATTCTGGTGAATAAGCCACGTACAGCTTTGTTCCGGTGCGTTCATCGTGATACAGGGTTTATGGAAGGAGTCTTTCCCCAGCCATCATTTCGGGCGAATCCGCCACACACAGCGGCTAGGGAAACAAAGTGAACGGCGGGTTTGGCAGATATACTTGGAAACAATCAGAGCGAATAAAAGTTCGTGATGCCTTAGGGGACTTCTTTGGTTTTTTGGGTACGGCCCATACTTGATGAAAATGAAACAGTTTTGTTTTAGCCAATCTACGGTGAGGATCAAGGCAGCTAAAAACATGAAAAAACGGTGCCGGGGCTGCGAAGGGAGTACGGTTGTTACACAGAAAATGATGGCTAAACTTGTTGAACAAATTGATCCTTCAGCTTTTCGTTCCTGATGATGTTTATGAGAAAAGGGTCAGTATATGCATAAATTGTCCTTCTCTTCAGTACGGCACGACATGTGCTCATAGCGGGTATCTTGTCCACTATCAGGCAAAGTGGAAACAAGGAGTGTTGCCCGTTTCCGGCAAAGCCGAAATGGGGAAGAGAAAAATAGATTGGGAGTATAATAAAAAACAGAAAGGAAGAATCGCAGATGACCGCAAAAAAAGCAACCATGATCATCGAAAAAGACTTCAAAATTGCTGAAATCGACAAACGCATTTATGGCTCATTTATCGAGCACCTCGGCCGTGCGGTATACGGAGGGATTTATGAGCCGGGACATCCGCAGGCGGATGAAAATGGATTCCGCCAAGATGTGATTGAACTGGTGAAAGAACTGCAAGTGCCGATCATCCGCTATCCGGGCGGGAATTTTGTGTCCGGTTACAACTGGGAGGATGGCGTTGGGCCGAAAGAAAAGCGGCCACGGCGGTTGGATTTGGCATGGCGGTCGGTGGAAACGAATGAAATCGGGTTGAATGAATTTATGGACTGGGCCAAGATGGTCGGGGCCGAAGTAAATATGGCTGTCAACTTAGGGACACGAGGCATTGATGCAGCTCGCAACTTAGTCGAATACTGCAACCACCCATCGGGCTCGTATTACAGCGATTTGCGTATTTCCCACGGCTATAAAGAGCCCCATAAAATTAAAACGTGGTGCCTAGGCAATGAGATGGACGGTCCGTGGCAAATTGGCCACAAGACCGCGGTGGAGTATGGGCGGATTGCCTGCGAAGCCGCAAAAGTGATGAAGTGGGTCGACCCGACCATTGAACTTGTTGCGTGCGGAAGTTCAGGCAGAAATATGCCGACGTTTGCGGAATGGGAAGCGACGGTTCTTGATCACACGTATGAGCATGTCGATTATATTTCCCTCCATCAATACTTTGGAAATCGAGATAATGACACGGCGAATTATTTGGCGCTGTCGCTGGAAATGGATGATTTTATCCGTTCGGTTGTGGCCATTGCCGATTACGTGAAGGCGAAAAAACGAAGCAAGAAGACGATTCATCTGTCGTTTGACGAATGGAACGTATGGTACCACTCGAATGAGGCGGATAAGCAAATTGAACCGTGGACCGTCGCGCCGCCTTTGTTGGAGGATATTTATAACTTTGAAGATGCGCTACTTGTCGGCTGCATGCTCATTACGCTCATGAAACATGCCGATCGGGTGAAAATTGCCTGCTTGGCTCAGTTAGTGAATGTCATTGCACCGATCATGACGGAACCGAACGGGCCGGCATGGAAGCAAACCATTTACTATCCGTTTATGCATGCCTCGGTTTACGGCAGAGGGGTGGCGTTGCACCCAGTTATTTCAAGCCCGAAATACGACAGCAAAGACTTCACCGATGTGCCATACTTAGAATCGATTGCGGTTTACAATGAAGAAAAAGAAGAAGTGACGATTTTTGCCGTCAACCGTGATATGGACGATGCGTTGCTGCTCGAATGCGATGTTCGCAGTTTTGAAGACTATCGCGTCATTGAGCATATCGTTTTGGAGCATGAAAACGTGAAACAAACGAATTCGGCGCAGTCGTCCCCGGTTGTTCCGCATCGCAACGGCGACGCTCAGATGTCCGATGGAAAAGTATCGGCGACGTTGCCGAAGTTGTCGTGGAACGTCATCCGTTTAGGAAAATGATAAGGAAATGAAGGCTGGTCTGATGGCCAGCCTCTCCCTTTGAAAACGGGAAGGAGAGACGAAACATGGGGCGTAAAGTTCGCTTTGGTATTATGAGTACAGCGGCCATTGCCAAATACGTGATGATTCCCGCCATTCGTCGGGCGGATTACGCTGAAGTCGTGGCCATTGCGAGTGAGAGCGGGAAAGCTAAACAAGCGGCGAAGGAGCTCGGTATTCCGAAAGCGTATGACAGCTATGACCAGCTGCTTGATGACCCGGACGTCGACGCAGTGTACATCCCGCTTCCAAACAGCCTGCACGCTGAATGGACGATCAAAGCGGCGAAGAAGAAAAAGCACGTGCTTTGTGAAAAACCTGCCGCTTTATGCGCAGAAGATGTCCGGCGCATGATCGAGGTGTGCGAGGAAAATGGCGTTTTATTTATGGAAGCGTTCATGTACCAATTCCACCCGCAGCACGAGCGGGTGAAGCAACTTCTAGCTGCTGGCGAGATCGGCGATGTCAAGTACATGCGCACCCATTTCTCGTTTTACCTGGAAGACCGGGAGACGAATATTCGCATGAACGATGAGCTTGGCGGGGGAAGTCTGTTCGATGTCGGCTGTTATTGTGTGCACTCGACAAGACACATCCTTGGCGCCGAACCTATTGAACTATTTGTTCAGTCCCATTTTGATTCACACCATTCGGTCGATTTGACGACGAACGGTTGGATGAGGATGGAAAACGGTGTTCTTGCGCAGTTCACGTGCAGCTTCGATATGTTCTTCAAAAATGAGTACGAAATCATCGGCACGAAAGGAAACATTGTTGTTTCTCGGGCGTATCGACCGGATGTGGATGATGGAGAGGGACGGATTACGGTCGCAACGGCTGATGGGAACGTACGCGAGGAAACGGTGTCAGGCGATCAATACGCGCTGCAAATCGAGCACTTTTCACGCGCCGTTCTCGAAGGAACGCCGCTGTTTTATTCCCCGGAGCGCATGATCCAACAAGCACGGGCGCTTGATGCTTGCCGCACATCGATGAAAACGGGAGCGATTGTACGGTTATGAAGGAAGGAGAATCGAGATGAACATTACATACGAAAAGTGGTCCGAATGGAATGGAAACGACGTGTTCTTATTCACCTTGACAAACGACCGCGGCATGGGACTGTCGGCGACAAACTACGGCTGCATCGTGACGGACCTCCGCGTTCCCGACCGGAACGGCAACATCGAAAACGTCGTGCTCGGGTTTGGACGATTTGAACCGTATGTTGAGAACGCCCCTTATTTCGGCGCCGTGATCGGCCGGGTGGCGGGGCGCATTCGTGGAGCGAGCTTTGAGCTTGAGGGCGTCACGTACCGGTTGGCGAAAAACGAACACAACAACCACTTGCACGGCGGACCGAACGGATTCCATCGTGTGCTTTGGCAGGCCGAGCCCGTCCAACGCGACGATGCGGTTGGCGTTGTCTTTTCGTACACGAGTCCGGACGGGGAGGAAGGGTACCCGGGAACGGTTCATGTTCAAGTGGAATATTGGCTGAACAATGACAACGAATGGATCGTCACACACCGGGCTCGTTCGGACAAAACGACGCTCGTCAATTTAACGAACCATACGTATTTCAACCTAAGCGGCAACGGCAAGCGCGATATATTGGATCACACGCTGACGATCCAAAGCTCGCGTGTGCTGGAATTGAATGAGGAGCTGATTCCGACGGGCCGCGTCTTGGATGTCGCTGGCACGCCGTTTGACTTGCGGCAAGGAAAGGCGATCCGGGAGGCGGTCGAATCGGGGCATCCGCAAATTGAACTCGTCGGCGGGGGCTATGACCATCCGTTTTGGCTCGATCGGCATCATGACAAAGAGATTGTGCTTTCCGACCCGGAGAGCGGGCGGGTGCTGACGGTGGAGACGGACGAAGTCGGCGTGGTGGTGTATACATCGAACCAGTTGCCGGAAGGGTTAGATCTAGGCGGCGTGCCGTCGCGGAAACATCTCGGCATTTGCTTAGAAACGCAAGGGTTGCCGGGTGCGGTTCACCATCCGCAGTTTCCCTCGATCGTATTGCCGGCTGGCAAAGAGCGAGCATCAACGACGGTCTATCGGTTTGGCGGGCGGACATCATAGGCGGATGGGAGGGGGATGGCTCTTGATAGAGGAAATTGAAGGGGTGTTGATTGATCTTGATGGGACGATATGGAAGGGAAATGAACTCATTTCGCATGCAGATAAGGCGGTTGCCTACCTCCGTTCGCTTGGAAAACGAATCGTGTTCGTCAGCAACCGTGGCAATTGGTCGCGCCGCATGTGTCATGAACGGCTTGGACGGTTTGGAATTGCGGCGGGGGAGGAAGACATCATTTTATCCTCAACGGTAACAGCCCAATTTTTTCGGAAACATTATCCGCTATGCCAAGTTTGGACGTTAGGCGACGAAGGATTGCGTGAAGAGCTGCAGCATCACCAGGTGCCATTGGCACCGGCTCCCGAAGACGCGGATTTTCTCATCATCACGCTGCATGAAACGATGACGTACCGCGATTTGGATTTGGCATTTCGTGCGGTCCATCATGGGGCGCGAATCATTGCGACCAACATCGATAAAACATTTCCGAGTGAACATGGGAATGCCATTGATGTCGCCGGGATGGTAGGAGCGATTGAAGCGGCGGCGAGCCGAAAAGTGGAACTTGTGTTAGGGAAGCCTTCTTGTTTTATGGTCGAAGCGGCTTTGCGCCAGCTGAAGGTGCCCCCTAACCGCTGTCTCGTCATTGGTGACAGCGTGGAATCCGATATTCGCATGGGGAGAATGTACGGCATGAAAACCGCTCTTGTGCTGACAGGAAATACGAAGCGCAACGAATTGAAGGCATTGAGGGAAAAAGAACGGCCGGATTATGTGATGGATTCCATTTATGACATCGTGGGGCTTGGAAAGGAGATCGTGCAGTGAACCCAATAATAGAAGAGATCGTGCCATTGGTGAAGCAATGCGATTGTGGCCATCTTCATTATGACATTCCAATTGAACAGATGACGGTGGGATGCGACGCGTTTGAGCAGCTCGTTGCTTATTTGCGCCATAAGCGGTATGAGAAGGTGGCCGTGGTGGCCGATGAGCGGACGTTTGCGGCAGCAGGGGAGTCATTGTGTGATGAACTGGAAAACCAATCAATCCGCTATACAATATGCCTCGTGCAACCGGACGAAAATGGAGATGTCATCGCCGATGAGCGTTCGATTGTGCAAGTGCTGTTGGAAACGCCGAACGATGTTGATGTTTTCGTTGCCGTAGGGGCGGGGACGATTCACGACATTACTCGTTTTAGTAGCCATAAAATGAAGGTTCCATTCATTTCGGTTCCTACTGCTCCATCGGTGGACGGATTTACGTCAATGGGAGCTCCGCTCATCATTCGCGGGGTGAAACAAACGATCCAAGCGCAGGCGCCGATCGCCGTATTTGCCCATACGAATGTGTTGTCCCAAGCTCCAAAAGAGATGATCGCCGCCGGATTTGGCGATATGGTGGCGAAGTATACGTCATTGGTCGACTGGCAGTTTGCCCACTGGATGGCCGATGAGCCCTATTGTCCATTTGTTCACCAGCTTACCGAACAATCTCTCAAAGCATGTGTCGACCATATTGATGACATTGCCGATGGCGGTGAACAAGGGATTCGTGTATTAATGAATGCGTTGCTGCAGTCGGGCATTGCGATGTTGCTCATGGGGCAATCGTACTCGGCATCGGGAGCGGAACACCATCTGTCCCACTACTGGGAAATGGAATTTTTGCGTCGGAACAAACGGCAAGTGCTGCACGGGGCGAAGGTTGGCGTAGCGACTCCGATGATCATTGAACACTATCAACGCGTCTTTTTGCCGTTATGGAACAAACTAGAAGAACGGCCGAAATCAATAGACGAAACTGCAAGGAAACGACTCAAAGCCAATGCGGCTTCTATTCAGAAACTGCTTGAATCCTTGCCCTCTCCAGGGCGCGTTCGAACTATGTTAGAGAAAGTAGGAGGGGCCGCTCTCCCGGAACAACTCGGCATCGATCTTCCGTTGGTTGAACGGAGTCTGCGGGAGGCTCATCGATTGCGTCCGAACCGCTTTACGATTCTCTACTTTTTAAATGAATGGGTTTTAGGAACATGATAGGGGGAATCAAAGTGGAAAAAGCTACAATAAGGGCAAATGTCAAGGATCGGTTTTGGAAACGATATATCGATGTCGTCCGGAACGAAGTCGTTCCTTACCAGTGGGAAGCGCTTAATGACCGCATCCTAGGCGCTGAACCAAGCCATGCAATCGAAAATTTCCGCATCGCCGCTGGCGAATCAGATGGAGAATTTTATGGGATGGTCTTTCAAGACAGCGATGTAGCGAAATGGCTCGAAGCGGTGGCGTATTTACTCGAGGAAAAGCGCGACTCGGAATTGGAAGCACTCGCGGATGACGTGATTGAGCTGCTTGGCCGCGCTCAGCAGCCGGACGGCTATCTCAACACGTATTATACGGTCAAGGAGCCTGGAAAACGATGGACAAACTTACGGGACAATCATGAACTGTATTGCGCCGGCCATTTGATCGAAGCGGCAGTTGCTTATTTCCAGGCTACAGGCAAACGGCGCTTTTTAGACATTATGTGCAAATATGCCGACTATATCGGTACGGTATTCGGCCGCGGGGAAGGCCAAATTCCTGGATACGACGGACATCAGGAAATTGAGTTGGCGCTGTTGAAATTGTATGAGGCGACTGGAAACGAGAACTATTTAAAATTGAGCCAATATTTTATTGACCAGCGCGGGCAACAGCCGCACTATTTTGATCAGGAAAAAGAAGCAAGAGGGGAAACGGGGGCATTTTGGTATGACGGCGGGTATCGGTACCATCAGGCGCACATTCCGGTCAGGGAGCAGAAACAAGCTGTCGGGCATGCGGTGCGGGCGCTCTATATGTATACCGCCATGGCTGGGCTGGCGGCGAAAACGGGAGACGAGTCGTTGAAACAAGCATGCCAAACGTTGTGGGAAAACGTGACAAAACGTCAGATGTATATCACGGGCGGCGTCGGCTCGAGCGCTTTTGGCGAATCGTTTACGTTTGATTTTGATTTGCCGAATGATACGGTCTATGCCGAGACGTGCGCGGCAATTGCGTTAGTGTTTTGGGCCCGTCGCATGCTGGAACTGGAGATGGATGGGAAGTACGTGGATGTGATGGAACGGGCGCTATACAACGGAACGATCAGCGGCATGGACTTGGACGGCAAGAGATTCTTTTACGTCAACCCGCTCGAAGTGTGGCCGAAGGCGTGCGAACGCCATGACAAACGCCATGTGAAACCGGTGCGGCAAAAATGGTTCAGCTGCGCGTGCTGCCCGCCGAACTTGGCCCGTCTCATCGCCTCGATCGGCCATTACATTTATTCGCAAACATCAGATGCGTTGTTCGTCCACCTTTATGTCGGCAGCAACATTCAAACGGAAATAGGCGGTCGGTCAGTCGAGATCGTGCAGGAGACGAATTATCCTTGGGATGGAACGGTTCGATTGACGATTTCGCCGGAATCAGCCCAGGAATTTACACTTGGATTGCGCATTCCTGGATGGTGCCGGGGAGCGGAGGTAACGATCAATGGGGAAAACGTAGACATTGCGCCGCTGACCAAAAAAGGGTACGCTTATATCCGTCGAGTGTGGCGGCAAGGGGATGAAATGGTCCTTCACTTCTCGATGCCGGTCGAGCGGATTAAGGCGCATCCCCAAGTGCGTGCCAACGCTGGCAAGGTTGCGTTGCAGCGCGGGCCGATTGTGTATTGTTTGGAAGAAGTCGATAACGGACCGAATTTGGCAAATTTGTTCCTTCCGCGCGATGCCAAGCTTGAGGCGCACTTTGAGCCGGACTTACTGGAAGGGGTCGTGGTAATCACAGGCACCGCCGAGCGGGTCGATGAGTCGGCATGGAATGATGAGTTGTATCGGCCGATTGAACCCCGAACCTATCAAGTTCCGTTCCGAGCGATTCCTTATTACGCTTGGTGCAACCGTGGGGAAGGGGAGATGACGGTGTGGGTGAATGAGAAATAGACGTATCGATGTTGCTGGTCACCACATAGAATGCTGTGGAAATCAAGACGAATATGAAGTTGAATGAGCTGGTCGGATGGTTGATGAACCGTGCACGACCAGCTTTTTTGTTTTGACAATCTTTGTTTGTGTTCTATACAAATTATTTGGAAGCCACTATACTAGTAATTAAAGAGATTGGCTCTTCACCACAAAGTGTACTTGACAAAGAAAGACGATTATGATAAAGAAAATCAAAACAGCATTTTTCCTTTTTATACCACACATCTCTTTGAGCAACATTGCTATCATGTTTGTCTTTAAAAGTCAAGTACATCTTTTGGTGATGAACCAAGAGATTTGTCTTTCACATACTCTTTTTCCATTAGGAAGGGACATCGCCATGCTTAGCTACTTAAAAAAATGGAACACGTTGCGAAATCAGATATTGGTCGTATTCCTATTTGTCATGGTGATTGTGCTGTCTCTCGTCAGCATGATCACGCTCAAGCAAGTGTCCCTGTTGATTCGGAACAACGCTGAAAACCAAATCAAGCAGACAGCTATTGAAGCGAGCGGTCGGATTGATTCATTGTTTGAACAGTTGAATACAGCGACAAAGTTTGTGATGACCAATCAAGAAGTCCAGCGATTATTCGAACGAATCCATGCGGGAGAGAAAGTGACGTTTCCAGAATTGCAAAGGTTAAAAAGTGTGGTTAATAATATCCAAGCCAACTCTGAGGGCATTTACTCTGTCGAGCTCTATACAGAAGATTTAAAGCAAGTGTTTCCCCTAGACAGTTCTATGAAGATGTTTCAACGTCTCAACGTGAAATGGATTTATGAAGCGGATCGCGCGAAAGGCAGACTTGTATGGATCGGAGAAGATCCGCGAAACCCGCAATTTTATTTAGCGATACGGCGCATTACGTTGATGGAGCGTCATTTTGCCAACGGGGGATACTTGCTTGTGCGAATTTACAAGCCGTATTTCGCGATTACTGAGGTGAACACGGGGCAATACGTATTGGTTTCCGATCCGGAAGGAAAGGTTATTTTTTCAAATAATTCCAGCTTAACTGATGTATCTTCATTAAATCAACGGTCAGCAACGGTAATAAATCAAACCGAATACATGGTAACAAAGCAGTCTTCCAACAAAGGGTTCACCGTTTTCATATTAACGCCTGTCAGTGCCCTGACCAAGGGAGTGAACAGCATTCGGTTTGGGATCATTTTCGCTGGCATTATCGGGATGCTTGTTTACTTTTTATGTTCGCTGCTTCTCTCGACCATCATTACACGGCCGATTGTTCAATTAACGAAAACGATGCGGCTGGCGAATGAGCGGTTATTAACAGTTGATCCGAAGATGGTTACGGTCAATGAGATCAGGGAGCTGAATAGCACCTATAACCAATTGGTGAGAGAAACGAATCATTTGATCAAAATGGTGTATCAAAAAGAGATTGTTCGCAGCCAAAGTGAATTGAAAGCGCTTCAAGCGCAAATCAACCCTCATTTCTTGTACAACACGTTGGAGTCGCTGCGGTGGTCGTTAGAAGAAAAGGGAGAAGAAGAGTTGGCAGATGTCGTTGTGTCCATGTCAGAGCTGTTTCGCTACACCATCAGCCGAAATGTGAACGATGATTGGGTTACATTGAAAGAAGAATTTCGCCATATCGAAAATTATATGGACATTATCAAATTTCGGTTTGGCGATCGCATCAAGTGGCATTTGTCGCTGCCTGAGGAATGGGAAAATGTCAAAATCCCAAAACTGTTGATTCAACCGTTAGTCGAAAACGCGGTCGTGCATGGTTCGGAAAACCGGTCAGCCCCTTGTACCATTATCGTGGCTGTCAAGCCAGTTTCGGATCGTCATCTGGAGATCATGGTGGAAGATGATGGAGTTGGAATGGATGAAGAAAGGCTCGAGGCGGTGAAACAGGCTATGCATACAGGAGAAGCGAAAGGAAAAGGAATGGCATTGTATAATGTGAAAAAACGTCTCCAACTTTATTACAAGAAAGAAACGAGCGATGGCATAACGATTGACAGCCATAAAAACAAAGGCACAAAAGTCACGATTCGAATTCCCGTTAACGGAGGTGAAAAATGATGCATGAGAAGACCATTTTAGTTGTGGATGATGAGCCGAGGGCGAGGGAAGGGATGAAGCGGTTGTTGGAAAAATGGGCCTCCGGCAAACACCGAATCATAACGGCTGCCAACGGCCAAGAAGCGCTTGACATTTTGCGGCAAGAGCGGGTGCACGTGTTATTGACAGATATTCGGATGCCGGAAATTACCGGGCTTGATGTGTTAGAGGAAATGAGAGAAAAAGACGATTCTCCGGCAGTGATCCTCATTTCTGCTTACCCTGATTTCGATTATGCGCAAAAAGCCATCAGCCTTGGTGTATTAAACTATTTGTTGAAGCCGGTGAAAAAAAGCGAATTATTCGAAGCGGTAGAAAGAGCGATCCACGTTTCCGAGCAAAAGGAAAGGGAACGAGTGATGAAACAATTGATTGACGATAAACTCATCGATGCCCTTGACCGTCACCCCCAAACTCGTGAACCGATTCGCGAGGCCATCCAGTTTATTGATCGGCATCTAAAAGATGATATATCACTAAAAGAAGTGGCGGAGCACGTCCATTTGAATCCAAGCTATTTTAGCACGCTGTTTAAAGAACAAATGAAACTCACATTCAGCGAATATCTCACAAGAAGAAGAATGCAGCGAGCTAAAGAACTGTTGATGACGACTGATATGGCTGTATCAGAGATTGCGGAAGAGTGCGGTTACAAAACAGCGAAATATTTTATTCATTTGTTTAAGGAAATGGAGGGAAAGACTCCGAGCAGCTATCGAAAAAGTCAAAAAGAAAAGTAATCTAAAAATACTGGTACTTTTCCTAATGGTTGTTGCCTTTTTCCCCCTTCATGATGATGGTAGACTGTATTTGCAAGCAAAGAATAGAGAAGGGGGTAAAGTTTATGAAAAAGAAAGCGTTCACATGGTTGGTTTTGCTAATGTTGATGGCGGGGATTGTGCTGTCTGGTTGTTCTTCTTCGTCGAGCGATTCTGCGAGCGAGGGGAAATCCGGAGACGGGAAAATTCATTTGAAGTTTATGCACGACTGGCCAAAAGGCAGTTCAACCGCTTACTACAATCTTGTAGAGGAGATTATTAAAGACTATGAAGCGAAGCATCCGAATGTTCAGATTGATGTAGAGGTATTAAATCCGGATCAATATCGGGATAAATTAAAAGTGTTGGCCGCTTCGAATGAATTGCCTGACGTAGGGTTGACGTGGTCGAACGGTTTTGCCGAACCATACGCCACTGGAGGACAATTTGCGCCGCTAAATGATATTATCGAAAAAGAATTTAAAGACCAGTTTGTACCTGGAACGGTAGAAGCGTATACCTTTAACGGCAAATCGTATGCGCTTCCAATGGAGATGAACATCACGTATATTTTCTACAACAAAGAGATTTTCAAAAAATATGGTCTTCAGGAACCGAAAACCTTTGAAGATTTGAAAAACATTGGGAAAACGTTGATCAAGCATGGGGTGATTCCAGCCACAGTCGGTTCAAAAGACGGATGGCCGGCATCGATGTGGTTTATGTACCTCGCTGACCGGATTGGCGGCCCGACGATTTTGACCGATGTCATTCAAGGAAAAGTGAAAATGTCTGACCCAGCTATTGTCAAAGCGGCAAAAGAAGTTCAAAATCTTGTGGATATGGGGTTCTTTGTCAAAGGGAACACTGCCTTCTCGAATGATGATGCTAAAGGTTATTTCCTAAACGAAAAGGCAGCCATGTTCTTAACGGCCACATGGGAGTTGCCGAACTTTACAACCAGCCCGGATGTGCCGCAAGAGTTTAAAGAGAAGGTTGGTTACTTTAAATTCCCACTGTATGAAGGCGGCAAAGGAACGGACATCAACAGTTATGTTGGCGGTCCTGGGTTAGGCGCGTTTGTCGCGGAAAATTCAAAGCATAAAGAACAAGCGAAAGACTTCGCGGCGTACCTTGTCAAAGAATGGGGCAAACGGTCAGTGGAAGGTGCAGGCATTTTACCAGCTACAAAGGTGAATACAGAAGGGTTGAACGTACCGAAGATGTACCTGGATGTCTTGCATGACATCAATAACGCGACAAACATTACGACTTGGTTTGACACCCAAGCAAGCCCGAATGTTTCTGAGCTGCACCATGACTTAATGACGGCCCTGTTTGGGAAACAAATCACGCCAGAAGAATTTGCGAAACAACATGATGACGCGTTGGCGGAGGAAGCCAACAAATAAGAATTTTGGGGGCATCTGGAACAACACATGCCCCCTTATTTGTAAAGAAGGAGTTATCAGCGATGAAAAATGTTATGTCCAATAAAACAGCCATCATTCTTTATGTCCTGCCGTCGCTTCTCCTTGTCTTGTTTTTGATTTATATCCCGATTGCGCTGACGGGATATTATGGATTGATGGATTGGAGCGGGGTAGGCCAGATGAAGTTCATCGGCTTGGAAAATTATAAAAAGCTTATTCATGACAAGCTGTTTTGGGAGAGCACCTGGCACTCCGTCTTGTTGGCGTTGTTCTCCGTTCTCAGTTTGATCGGCTATTTAATCGTTTCTTTAATATTAGCGAGCAAAATTAAGGGAGGAAATTTGTTTAGAAAAATTTATATTATTCCCATGCTTATGTCGTCTGTCGCCATCGCTCAACTTTGGATTAAGATTTTTGATCCGATGAATGGGCTGATTAACAGTTTATTGTCTATGTTTGGGATAAAAGAGACTCCACTTTGGTTGGCGGATCCGGATATGGCGCTATATTCGGTTTTCATCCCGATCGTTTGGCAGTATGCGGGGTTTTACATCATTATTATGTATGCGGCTTTGATCAATGTACCCCAAGAATTGATTGAAGCTGCAAGAATCGATGGTGCCAATGCCTTTCAAATTGCCTACAAAATTAAGGTGCCCCTTATTTCTGGGGTGTTAAAAGTATTGGTGATTCTAGCCGTTGTCGGGTCTTTGAAATATTTTGATTTGATTTACGTCATGACCGGAGGCGGTCCGGGGCATGCCACGGAAGTGATTGCTTCTTATATGTATAAAGAAGCGTTTGGGAAATTCAACTTCGGGTATGGAAGTGCCATTGGTTTTGGGTTGCTCATCCTTAGCATGGGAGCGACCTGGATGATTCAAAAAATGTTGAGAGTCAATCAAGAATAAAAGGAGAATTGACCATGAAAGAAAAGAAAATCTTAGATTCCAAGCTTCGTTCTCCTTTACGACGAATCGCAATGGGAATTCTTTACTTTATCTTGGTTGTTGTAGCGCTTCTTCAATTGTATCCGTTAGTATGGTTATTCTTATTGTCGTTGAAGACGAATCAGGAAGTGTTTGGGATGTCTCCATTCGCTTTGCCGAAATCTCCGCGATGGGAAAATTATATAAATGCTTGGTTTGATGGAGGGATCAACCAATACTTTTTCAATAGTGTCTGGTATACGATCGTCGCTGTTGTATTGACTTTGATTTTAGCCAGTTTTGTCACGTTCGCCTTGACCAGAATGGAGTGGAAATTCAAAGGTGTTGTATTGGCCCTGTTTATGATCGCTTACATGATCCCGCTTCATTCGACGCTCATTCCGTTGTTTAATATTTATAATAAAATGAACTTGATTGATAACCCCGTTTCGATCATCCTTTCGTATACGACCTTTAACTTGCCGATTACGATTATGATTTTGCTAGGATTTTATCAGTCGTTGCCGCGCGAAATCGAAGAAGCGGCGGTAATGGACGGGTGCTCTGTTCATCGCATTTTTTTCCGCATCACATTGCCGATGACAGCGCCTGTTCTTGCGACTACAGCTATTATCAACATGATTTACAATTGGAATGAGTTTGTGTTTGTCAACACGTTCATTAGTTCGGAAAAATGGAAAACGATCACAGTCGGAGTCAATAATTTTGTCGGCCAATATCTCACCGACTGGGGGGCGATCGGCGCGACTTTGGTGATCAGCATTTTGCCGATTTTGATTGTGTACTTATTCTTGAGCGATCGAATTATTGAAGGATTGGTTGCCGGTTCGGTAAAAGGATGATGTCATATGTGATTGTGGTTAAGTTTGTTTGTGTTATATACAAACTAAATGAAATATAGTATGATGAAAATGATCAAATCGTTGCTTTTTCCATCGTTGGAGAGGGGGAGAGAGGTTGCGGATTAGGAAAGAAACATGGTCTTGTTTCAACGAAAAAGATGTTCTTTTATTTACGTTGACAAATGAACACGGCATGGAACTGTCCACGACAAACTACGGTTGCATCGTGACGGACCTCCGCGTTCCCGACCGGAACGGCAACATCGAAAACGTCGTGCTCGGGTTTGGACGATTTGAACCGTATGTTGAGAACGCCCCTTATTTCGGCGCCGTAATCGGCCGGGTGGCGGGGCGCATTCGAGGGGCGAGCTTCGAACTTGATGGAATCACATATCAACTGGCGAAAAACGAAAACAACAACCACTTGCACGGCGGTCCGAACGGATTCCACCGCGTGCTTTGGCAGGCCGAGCCCGTCCAGCGCGACGGTGCGGTGGGGGTCGTCTTTTCGTACACGAGCCCGGACGGGGAGGAAGGGTACCCGGGAACGGTTCATGTTCAAGTGGAATATTGGCTGAACAATGACAACGAATGGATCGTCACACACCGAGCTCGTTCGGACAAAACGACGCTCGTCAATTTGACGAACCATACGTATTTTAACCTAAGCGGCAACGGCAAGCGCGATATATTGGACCACACGTTGACAATCCAAAGCTCGCGTGTGCTCGAGTTGAATGAGGAGCTGATTCCGACGGGCCGCATCTTGGATGTCGCTGGCACGCCGTTTGACTTGCGGCAAGGAAAGGTGATCCGGGAGGCGGTCGAATCCGGGCATCCGCAAATTGAACTCGTCGGCGGGGGTTATGACCATCCGTTTTGGCTCGATCGGCATCATGACAAAGAGATTGTGCTTTCCGACCCGGAGAGCGGGCGGGTGCTGACGGTGGAGACGGATGAGGTCGGCGTGGTGGTGTATACATCGAACCAGCTGCCGGAAGGGTTGGATCTAGGCGGCGTGTCGTCGCGGAAATATTTAGGCATCTGCCTGGAAACGCAAGGGCTGCCGGATGCGATCCATCATCCGCAGTTTCCGTCGATCGTATTGCCGGCTGGCCAAGAGCGAGCATCAACGACGGTCTATCGATTTGGCATCATTTGAATCAATGGAGGAAAGATAGAGGAATGATTGAACATGTAGAGACGCCGCACAAATTGGTCGCCCTGACGTTTGATGATGGACCGAATCCGGTTTATACATTGAACGTATTGGAGATATTGGAGAAAGTATCTGGAAAAGCGACCTTTTTTATGATCGGAAGCCAGATGGAGAAGCATCCGGAAGTTGTAAAGGCGGTCAAGGCGCAAGGGCATGAAATTGGCAATCATACGTATTCTCACGCTAACCTCACTTCTCTAACGGAAGATGAGGCTTTGAGAGAAATGGAGTGGACGGATGCCATCATTACCGAGATGACTGGAGCGAAGCCCACGATTTTCCGTCCTCCTTATCTTGACTACAATGCAACTGTTGTTTCGATGTGCAACCATTTCGGCTACCAAATGATTGGTGCGCTCAATACGGATGCCCGAGACTGGGAACAACCAGGAGTTGATTATATTGTTCGGAAGAGTCGCCCCCATATAAAAAACGGGAGCATCTTGCTCTTTCATGACGGATTCGGAGATCGTTCACAAACGATCGAGGCTGTCAATATACTCGTATCCGAATTGTATTCGCAAGGTTACAAATTGGTCACGGTCAGCGAATTGTTGGAGCTGCAAGCTGGAAGCAGATGAAAAAGTAGCAGTTCTCTGATGCTCTGATGATTGATCGCATGCATAGTAAGAAAAGGGGAGAGTGAGCTATTCATGCCAACCAATGTATTTTTCAACGCCCATCACTCGCCGGTTGGGGCGTTTGCCAGCTTTACGCTAGGATTCCCAGGAAAAAGCGGAGGACTAGATTTGGAACTTGCCCGACCGCCACGGCAAAATGTCTTTATTGGCGTTGAGTCGCCGCATGAGCCGGGGCTGTATCATATCCTTCCATTCGCGGAAACAGCAGGCGAGGATGAAAGCAAACGATATGACATTGAAAATCCTGATCCGAATCCGCAAAAACCAAACATCCTGATTCCATTTGCGAAAGAGCGGATCGAACGCGAATTTCGCGTTGCCACGGATACATGGAAAGCCGGGGACTTGACGTTGACGATTTATTCACCGGTGAAGGCCGTACCAGACCCGGAAACGGCATCCGAGGAAGAGCTTAAGCTGGCGTTGGTCCCAGCTGTCATTGTCGAGATGACGATCGATAACACGAACGGAACAAGAACACGACGGGCGTTTTTCGGATTCGAAGGCACCGACCCGTATACTTCCATGCGGCGTATCGATGATACATGCCCGCAGCTGCGCGGGGTCGGTCAAGGGCGGATTTTGAGCATTGCATCCAAGGATGAGGGTGTTCGCTCAGCGCTGCATTTTAGCATGGAGGATATCTTAACGGCGACTCTCGAAGAAAACTGGACGTTTGGGCTCGGGAAAGTCGGTGCATTAATTGCGGATGTGCCGGCGGGAGAAAAGAAAACGTATCAATTTGCTGTTTGCTTCTATCGTGGGGGTTGTGTGACGGCGGGAATGGATGCCTCTTATTTTTACACCCGTTTCTTCCATAATATCGAAGAAGTCGGTCTTTATGCGTTAGAGCAGGCCGAGGTGTTAAAGCAGCAGGCGTTCCGTTCGAATGAACTCATTGAAAAAGAATGGCTCTCCGATGATCAAAAGTTTATGATGGCGCACGCGATCCGCAGCTACTATGGCAATACACAACTGCTTGAGCATGAAGGAAAGCCGATTTGGGTCGTCAATGAAGGCGAGTACCGGATGATGAATACGTTTGATCTCACCGTCGACCAGCTCTTTTTTGAATTGAAAATGAATCCGTGGACGGTGAAAAATGTGCTTGACTTCTATGTCGAGCGCTACAGCTATGAGGATCGTGTCCGTTTCCCAGGAGATGAGACGGAATATCCCGGCGGCATCAGCTTCACTCATGATATGGGAGTCGCTAACACGTTCTCGCGTCCGCATTACTCGTCATATGAGCTATACGGGATCAGCGGCTGCTTTTCGCATATGACGCACGAACAGCTCGTCAACTGGGTGCTTTGCGCGGCGGTATACATCGAACAAACGAAAGACTGGGCATGGCGCGACCGGCGGCTTACGATCTTGGAACAATGTCTCGAAAGCATGGTGCGCCGCGATCATCCGGATCCAGAAAAGCGGAACGGCGTGATGGGGCTTGACAGCACCCGCACGATGGGTGGAGCGGAAATCACAACGTATGATAGTTTGGATGTTTCCCTCGGCCAGGCGCGCAACAATTTATATTTGGCAGGAAAATGTTGGGCTGCCTATGTGGCGCTCGAAAAGTTGTTCCGCGATGTCGGCAAAGAAGAACTGGCTGCATTGGCAAGGGAGCAGGCGGAAAAATGCGCCGCGACGATTGTCAGTCACGTGACGGAGGACGGGTATATCCCAGCCGTGATGGGAGAAGGAAATGACTCGAAAATCATTCCGGCTATTGAGGGGCTTGTGTTTCCTTACTTTACGAACTGCCATGAGGCGTTAAGAGAAGACGGACGTTTTGGAGACTATATTCGTGCACTGCGACAACATTTGCAATATGTGTTGCGGGAAGGAATTTGCCTATTCCCGGACGGGGGATGGAAAATTTCCTCGACAAGCAACAACTCGTGGTTGAGCAAAATTTACTTATGCCAGTTTATTGCCCGCCGCATTTTAGGGTGGGAATGGGATGAACAAGGAAAACGAGCTGATGCGGCTCATGTTGCGTGGCTCACGCATCCGACGCTCTCCATTTGGAGTTGGAGCGACCAAATTATCGCTGGCGAAATCAGCGGCAGCAAATACTACCCGCGCGGCGTGACGAGCATTTTATGGTTGGAGGAGGGGGAATGAAGATGAACAGCTCCCTCCCCTCCCTCCGCGATGTATTCGCGAATGATTTCCGCATCGGGGCGGCGGTCAATCCTGTGACGATCGAGATGCAAAAACAGTTGTTGATCGATCATGTCAACAGTATTACGGCAGAGAACCATATGAAGTTTGAGCATCTTCAGCCGGAAGAAGGGAAATTTACCTTTCAGGAAGCGGATCGGATTGTGGATTTTGCTTGTTCGCACCGAATGGCGGTTCGAGGGCACACACTTGTATGGCACAACCAGACTCCGGATTGGGTGTTTCAAGATGGTCAAGGCCATTTCATCAGTCGGGATGTGTTGCTTGAGCGGATGAAATGTCACATTTCAACTGTTGTACGGCGATACAAGGGAAAAATATATTGTTGGGATGTCATCAACGAAGCGGTAGCCGACGAAGGAGACGAATTGTTGAGGCCGTCGAAGTGGCGACAAATCATCGGGGACGATTTTATGGAACAAGCATTTCTCTACGCTTATGAAGCTGACCCAGATGCACTGCTTTTTTACAATGACTATAATGAATGTTTTCCGGAAAAGAGAGAAAAAATTTTTGCACTTGTCAAATCGCTGCGTGATAAAGGCATTCCGATTCATGGCATCGGGATGCAAGCGCATTGGAGTTTGACTCGCCCGTCGCTTGATGAAATTCGTGCGGCCATTGAACGATATGCGTCCCTTGGTGTTGTTCTTCATATTACGGAACTCGATGTATCCATGTTTGAATTTCACGATCGTCGAACCGATTTGGCAGCTCCAACGTCAGAAATGATCGAACGGCAGGCAGAGCGGTATGGGCAAATTTTTGCTTTGTTTAAGGAGTATCGCGATGTTATTCAAAGTGTCACATTTTGGGGAATTGCTGATGACCATACATGGCTCGATAACTTTCCAGTGCAGGGGAGAAAAAACTGGCCGCTTTTGTTCGATGAACAGCATAAACCGAAACCAGCTTTTTGGCGGGCAGTGAGTGTCTGATGATATTGCTTCACGTCGCGGCGAAGAGGGGAACAGCAAATAAGGGTTCCTCTCTTTGTGAATAATTAAAAGATTTCAGAAAATCATTGAATGTAAGTGGACTTTCCATTATAATAGGAAGCAGAACTAGTATACTAGTCATACTAGTAGTAGAAAAGCAAACGGCAAATCATGAAGCTGATTGACATTTTGACTATATGAACAGGGATGTCAATCGAGAATTCATTCTTCTGTTTGTCTGGAATCATGAGGGCGGCATTACAGCCATTTTGTAGGATGCGTCGTTTCAAACTAGTATACTAGAATGTTTGTAGAGCGGTGAGGAGTTGGGGTGCAATGATCTGAAATCGCTTTCCCAATAAAACCTTGAAAGGGGGGATTGAGACGGGGAATCGTTATGTTTTCTTTATCAAAAAGAATGTGATCGCAGCCAAGGGGGATTTTGAGACAATGGGATTGGAGGGAGAAATATGCTAAAAAAAGCGTTTGCGGCTTTAACCGCAACTGCACTGGCGGTTGGAATGCTTGCGGGATGTACGGACAGTCAATCTTCTTCGTCCAGTGGGTCTGGAGATTCAAAAGAGAAAAATGGCGTTGTAACCATTACAACTGTCCGCACATTAAAGGATGATACGAAATTTCGAGAGGGAGAGGATTTGAACAACAATCCTATCACACGATGGTCGGAAAAAGAATTGGGGATTAAATGGAAAACATTGTGGACAGCTCCAAACGATGAACAGTATCACAATAAAATTCGCTTAGCTTTATCATCCGGACAGAAACTGCCTGACGTATTTAAAGTGTCAGACGGGCAGTTGATCAATGATTTAATTCGTTCCGGAAAAGTGATGCCGGTCGACGAAGCGATTGAGAAATATGCGTCACCGAGATTGAAAAAGATTTATGAGCAATTTCCGGAAGCGTTTTATCCGGCGACTGTCGATGGAAAGCGCTACGGAATTCCGCGGTTCTCTGGAGGCAATGGTTCTGACTCCTTGCTTTGGATTCGCAAAGATTGGCTTGATAAGTTAGGTCTTCAGCCGCCTAAAACAATCGAAGATCTAGAGAAAATCATGGACGCGTTTGTCAACAAAGACCCTGACGGCAATGGGAAAAAGGATACGATTGGCTTGACGCTGGCCAGCAAAAACGGATTGGCGACTTGGTTGGCCGACGGAAGCTTTATTTTCGGTGCTTATGGCAACTATGAACCTGGTTCATGGTCAAAAGGCGAAGATGGGAAACTTGTCTATGGATCGGTACAGCCGTCTATGAAAAAAGCGTTGGCTAAGCTGAATGAATGGTATCAAAAAGGATACTTGGACAAAGAAGTTGGCATTTTGGACGAACAGACGGCGATCAAAAGCTTTGTCGCTGGAAAATCGGGAATCATTTCTGCTCCTCCTTGGGCTGCTGGATGGCCAATCGCAGATGCGTTGAAAAATAATCCAGGAGCCGTTGTGGAACCATACCCACTGCCGAGTGGTCCGGATGGCAAAATCGGCCGGCGTGGCGAGGGATTGGTTACAGGCATGTTTTTGTTCAGCAAAGACTTTAAACATATGGATAAATTCTTCCAATACCTAGATGAAGCATACGCCTATGTGTATAATGACTCGAAATATTTTAAATACGGGTTGGCGGAAGGTTATGACTATGTGATGAAGAACGGCAAGCCCGTTTATGATGACAAGGAAATTCCAGGAGGAAGATTGGATCCAGGGGCTTATTTCATTACGGAAGCCATTCCGACCGTTCCGTACATGCTGTATGATCTAGTCGAGGAGTTGTATACAACGAAGCGTCAGCCGAAAAACGCCTATGAGTATACACGAATTGTATCTTTAGGTGAGTCGTTTATGAAAGCGGCTACAATCGTCAACCAACAAAATCAATACCGCATTGAAAACGAGTTTACAGGTCCGCCCACTAAAACGATGCAAAAACGCGGAGAGTTTTTGACGAAAATGGAACGTGAAACATTTGCCAACATCATTTACGGACGGGCGCCGCTCAGTGCATTTGATGACTTTGTGAAAAAATGGGAAGAATCTGGGGGCAAAGAAATTACAAAAGAAGTGAATGAATGGTATCAATCGGTAAAAGGAGCAAAGTAACGTTTCAACGATGATAGGGTGCGGACAGGGGGCGAGCTGTGAAAGAGAATTCTCATCGATGTCCGCACCTGTTTTTTTCAAGAGATGACGCCGGAAGGAGGAAACGGGTATGCAGTCGGCCGTCGATGTCAAAGGACAAACAACAGCGGTGGAAGCAAAGAGAGTTCAGAAAAGAAGAGGAACGTGGCAGTTGCATGTTATGTTGCTTCCTGCCCTCATCATTGTGTTGATTTTTCAATATGTTCCGATGCTAGGACTAGTCATGGCTTTTCAAGATTATGAGCCTTGGCTTGGCTTTTTCCATTCTCCTTGGGTTGGTCTCGAGCATTTTAGAACGATGTTTGAATATGAAGACGCTCGTCAAGTCATATGGAATACATTGGTCATTTCAACATTAAAAATCATCTTTAACCTCGGTGTGCCTTTGGCGTTTGCGTTGCTTCTCAACGAAGTATACGTGATGAAGTTTAAGCGGACGGTTCAAACGATCGTGTATTTGCCGCACTTTTTGTCATGGGTGATTCTGGGCGGGATCTTGATTGACATGCTTTCTCCTGAAGGGGGGATTGTTAACCGTTTTTTATCAATATTCGGTGTTAAGCCTATTTTCTTTCTTGGAGACAACGATTGGTTTCGTACCGTTGTTGTCGTTACAGATGTGTGGAAAGAATGCGGATTTAACACGATTGTATTTTTAGCTGCCCTTACTTCCATTAACCCATCGTTGTATGAAGCGGCTATCGTGGATGGAGCCAACAGGTGGCAACAAACTATTTACATTACGTTGCCTTCCATGTTGCCGATCATCATTGTGGTTGGAACGTTGTCGCTCGGAAACATTTTAAATGCCGGATTTGATCAAATTTTAAACTTGTACAATCCGCTTGTTTACAAAACGGGTGATATCATCGATACGTATGTTTACCGTGTCGGTCTCTTGAACGGGGATTTCAGTTATGCGACAGCCGTTGGATTGTTTAAATCCGTCATCAGTTTTATTCTCGTGGTCACAGGGTATCGTCTCGCTTATAAGTATGCCAACTATAAAATCTTCTAAGGGAGGGGAGGTCTATGCATCATCACTACCAAAAAAGCTTGTCTTATAAACTATTCACGGTGTTTAACTATACTCTTTTAACGATCATTGCCGTTCTTTGCCTTTTGCCTCTCATCCATATTTTAGCCGTCTCATTCAGCGGCAGTGCAGCGGCGACCGCTAATCTGGTCGGACTGTGGCCCGTTGACTTTACGTTGGACGCTTATGAGAAAACGATTGGGAATGAAAATTTTTTGCGTTCCCTTTGGAATTCGTTTTTGCGTGTTGTATTGGGAACAGTCATTTCCATGGGAGTCATGTTATGCGCTGCCTATCCGCTGTCCAAAAGCGATGACGCCTTTCGCGGTCGGAAGCTCTACATGTGGTTTTTCGTGTTTACGATGTTGTTCCATGGCGGTCTCGTTCCGACTTATATGGTGGTGACGAAGCTCGGGTTGACAGATACGATTTGGGCGTTGATTTTACCGCCAGCTGTCAGCGCCTTTAACTTAATTTTGCTGGTGAACTTTTTCCGCACTTCGGTGCCGAAATCGCTTGAAGAGGCCGCTTTAATGGATGGCGCAAATCATTTTACGATTTTTTGGAAAATTTATTTGCCGATTTCGGTGCCTGCCATTGCGACGATTTCGCTCTTTACGATGGTTTTTCATTGGAACTCATGGTTTGACGGGTTGATTTATATGTCCGATGTGAAACATTACCCGTTATCTACGTTCTTACAAACGATTATTGTTCAACAGGATTTTACGAAAATGAGCGTCGATGCAGAAACATTGAAAAACTTATCTGAACGGACAGTGAAGGCGGCACAAATCTTCATCGCAGCTTTGCCGATGCTGATTGTTTATCCGTTTGTGCAAAAGTTTTTTGTGAAAGGGATTGTGTTGGGGGCGGAAAAAGAGTAACAGGAGGAGAAATTGACATGACGGCGGGATACGAACCTTGTTGGCTGCGGTATGAGCGGAAGGATCAATATAGTCGATTGCGGTTTGAGGAGATTGTAGCGAAAAGAACATCCCCCATTTTTCAAGCAGCCGTGGAAGAACTCCAAAAAGGGCTTCGTTCGATGATGGAGATTGAGCCGCAAGTGGTGCAGGAAGTAAATGAAACAGCTAATTCGATTTGGCTTGGGACGCTTGAAGATGAAGAGTTCAAGCGGCCATTAGAGGGAACACTTGTTCATCCGGAAGGGTATGTGATTCGATCGGATGTCGACGATGGACCGTTCCGTATCTACATTATTGGGAAAACAGATGCTGGTGTGTTGTATGGTGTCTTTCATTTCCTCCGATTATTGCAAATGGGTGAGAACATCGCCCAACTGTCCATCATCGAGCAGCCAAAAAACCGGTTGCGCATGATCAATCATTGGGACAATATGGATGGCAGCATTGAGCGCGGATATGCTGGACGGTCGATTTTCTTTGCCGGTGGCCAGTTTGTGAAGCAAAACCAACGGATAAAAGATTATGCACGATTGCTGGCTTCTGTGGGCATTAACGCCATCTCCATCAACAATGTCAACGTACACAAAACCGAAACGAAACTCATCACCGATCACTTTTTGCCTGACGTGGCGGAAGTGGCGGATATCTTCCGAACCTACGGAATCAAAACGTTTTTGAGCATCAACTACGCAAGCCCCATTGAGGTAGGAGGGCTTCCAACAGCAGATCCGCTTGATCCCGGGGTGCGAAGGTGGTGGAAGGAAACGGCGAAACGCATTTATCAATATATTCCTGATTTTGGCGGCTTTGTAGTCAAAGCGGATTCCGAGTTTCGTCCTGGCCCCTTTACGTATGGGCGCGATCACGCGGAAGGGGCAAATATGTTGGCGGAAGCGTTAGCGCCGTTTGGGGGGCTCGTCATTTGGAGATGCTTTGTCTATAACTGCCAGCAAGATTGGCGTGATCGGACGACCGATCGGGCAAAGGCAGCATATGATCACTTTAAGCCATTGGATGGACAGTTTCGTGAGAATGTCATCTTGCAAATTAAAAACGGCCCAATGGATTTTCAAGTAAGGGAGCCGGTTTCTCCGTTATTTGGCGCTATGCCGAAAACCAATCAAATGATGGAGGTTCAAATCACTCAGGAATATACGGGACAGCAAAAACATTTATGCTTCTTGATTCCACAGTGGAAAGAGGTGCTTGATTTTGATACGTATGCCAAGGGAAAAGGGTCGGAAGTAAAAAAGGTAATTGATGGATCGCTATTTGACTATCGATACAGCGGGATCGCAGGGGTATCTAATATTGGCAGTGACCCAAACTGGACTGGGCATACGTTGGCCCAAGCAAACTTGTATGGATTTGGGCGGCTCGCTTGGAATCCGGATTTGTCTGCCGAAGAAATTGCTAACGAATGGGTTGTGCAAACGTTTGGGGACGATTCACAAGTCGTCGAGACGATCAGTTGGATGCTTCTATCTTCGTGGAGAATTTATGAAAACTACACCTCTCCGCTTGGCGTCGGCTGGATGGTGAACCCAGGGCACCATTATGGTCCTAATGTGGATGGCTATGAATATTCGCATTGGGGGACGTACCATTATGCCGACCGCGACGGGATCGGTGTTGACCGGACGGTTGCTACGGGAACAGGATATACGGCGCAATACTTTCCGGAAAATGCAGCGATGTATGAGTCGCTCGACACTTGTCCGGATGAGCTGCTCTTGTTTTTCCATCACGTTCCGTACACTCATCGGCTGCATTCAGGGGAAACGGTCATTCAACATATTTACAATACTCATTTTGAAGGGGTTGAGCAGGCGAAACAGCTGCGGAAACGATGGGAACAACTGAAAGGGAAAATCGACGAAAAACGGTATCATGATGTATTGGAACGATTGACGATCCAAGTGGAACATGCTAAAGAATGGCGAGATGTCATCAATACGTACTTTTACCGGAAGTCAGGAATAGACGACCAATACGGGCGGAAAATTTATCGGTGAATAGGGGAGAGGAGCATGAAGGTTGTAAACGTGCCAAGCAACGGGAGGGAGAAGTTTAAAAAGAATTGGAAATTTTGCGTTGGCACCGGGCGGCTCGGCCTTGCTTTGCAAAAGGAGTATTTGGATCACTTGAAACTCGTGCAAGAGAAAATAGGGTTTCGATACATCCGCGGTCATGGCTTGCTTTCCGATGATGTCGGAATTTATCGAGAAGTCGAAATCGATGGGGAAATGAAGCCGTTTTATAACTTTACGTACATCGACCGGATTGTTGATTCGTATTTAGCGTTGAATATCCGGCCGTTTATTGAATTTGGATTTATGCCAAAAGCGCTTGCTTCGGGAGACCAAACAGTTTTTTATTGGAAAGGCAACGTTACACCCCCGAAAGATTATAACAAGTGGCGTGATCTCATCGTAGCGGTCGTTTCCCATTTCATTGAGCGATACGGGATTGAGGAAGTGCGGACATGGCTGTTTGAAGTATGGAATGAACCTAATTTAGTGAACTTCTGGAAAGATGCCAACAAACAGGAGTATTTTAAGCTGTACGAGGTGACAGCCCGAGCGGTAAAAAGCGTTGATCCTCATTTGCAAGTTGGGGGACCGGCCATTTGCGGAGGAAGCGATGAATGGATTACGGATTTTCTCCACTTTTGCGCCGAACGGAGGGTGCCTGTTGATTTTGTCAGCCGCCATGCCTATACATCGAAGGCGCCGCATAAGAAAACGTTTGAATATTACTATCAAGAGCTTGAGCCGCCAGAAGATATGTTGGAGCAATTCAAAACGGTGCGCGCCTTGATTCGCCAGTCTCCGTTTCCGCATTTGCCATTGCATATTACCGAATATAATACATCGTACAGCCCCATCAACCCGGTTCATGATACGGCGCTCAATGCAGCATACATTGCCCGTATTTTAAGTGAGGGGGGAGATTACGTCGACTCGTTTTCATATTGGACGTTCAGTGATGTGTTTGAAGAAATGGACGTTCCGAAGGCGTTGTTTCACGGTGGGTTCGGTCTAGTTGCGCTTCACTCGATTCCCAAACCGACATTTCATGCGTTTACATTCTTTAATGCTCTAGGCGACGAACTGTTGTATCGTGACGGAGAGATGATTGTGACAAGGCGGAAAGATGGATCGATTGCCGCAGTGCTTTGGAATTTAGTGATGGAAAAAGGAGAAGGATTGACAAAAGAAGTGCAGCTGGTGATTCCAGTTTCATTTTCCGCTGTTTTTATCAAGCGGCAAATCGTCAATGAGCAGTACGGGAACGCGTGGAGAGTTTGGAAACAGATGGGGCGTCCCCGTTTTCCAAGCCGTCAAGCGGTGGAAACGTTGCGTCAAGTGGCGCAGCCTCATGTGATGACGGAGCAGAGACGGGCAACGGACGGTGTGATTCATTTATCTATTGTCCTATCAAAAAACGAGGTGACATTAATCGAGATTGAGCAAATTCGAGATGAGACAAGCACATATGTCGGCTTAGATGATGGTGAAATAACATCGTATTCTTCATGAAAGATTATCAAAATGGTTTTGGAGGGACGAGATGGACGTAGTCACCATTGGCGAATCGATGGCCGTATTTACACCAACAAGCGTCGGCTTGATGAGACAGGCGACCACCTTTACTATGCGGATTGGCGGAGCGGAATCCAATGTCGCTGTCGGCCTTGCTCGATTAGGCCATCGTGTAGGATGGATCAGCAAGGTCGGAAGCGATGAGTTTGGAAAGGCGATTTTGTCTTTCCTGAAAGGTGAGGGAGTGGATGTCAGCCGGGTAAAAATGGATGGGGAAGCGCCGACCGGCATTTACTTTAAGGAACAAAGACGTCCAAACGATACGCGGGTGTATTACTATCGCAAAGGATCAGCGGCGAGCAGGCTGACGCCTGCCGACTTGGATGAGAAATATATCGCAGAGGCAAAGTATTTGCATATTACGGGAATCACTCCGGCGTTAAGCGAGAATTGTCGTGAAACGATCTTTGCCGCCATGGCGATGGCTCGCCGTCATGGGGTGAAAATCGTTTTTGATCCGAATTTGCGGTTGAAACTATGGAATGAAGCGGATCGGGCCAAGGAAGTGATGCTTCGCATGGCAGCTGAATCAGATGTGGTTCTCCCTGGAGAAGCTGAGGCATCGTTTTTATTCGGAAAACATTCGGTTGAGGAATGGGGAAGCCGGCTGCTTGACATGGGCGCCTCGCTTGTTGTCATTAAACTAGGCGCAAATGGTGCCCATTATTTTACGAATGCGCATCATGAGTATGTTCCAGGGTTTCCTGTTGAAAGGGTAATCGACCCTGTCGGTGCTGGGGATGGGTTTGCAGCTGGGCTGCTATCCGGACTGCTTGAAGGACTTCGTTTAACAGAAGCGGTGCAGCGAGCGAATGCAGTTGGCGCGCTTGTGACAATGGTCGAGGGGGATGCTGATGGCATGCCGGAACGCGATGACGTCGAGCGCTTGATAAATCAGCGACGGGAAGATGTTACGCGATAAAGGAGATGAACCTACATGAAGGTAGTCCAAATGATTCGAGAGATTGGCATCATTCCAGTCGTCCGCGGTGCGACGGTTGATACTGTTCTTCCGCTGTCATTGGCTTTGCGGCAGGGAGGCATTCCAATCATGGAAATTACGATGGAAACAGCTGGGGCTTTGGCCGCGTTGGAAAAGGCTGCAAGGGAACTGAAAGATATGTTGATCGGTGCGGGAACGGTGCTGGACGCTGAAACAGCACAGAGGGCGATTTCAGCTGGGGCGCGGTTTATCGTTTCTCCCTTCCTTTCTATTGATGTGATTCAGGCGGCAAAACAAAATCGCGTTGTCAGTATCGCAGGAGGATTGACGCCGACCGAAATTGTGAATGCTTTTCAGCACGGGGCTGATATGGTGAAAGTATTTCCTGCTCATGTGTTTGGGCCAAACTATATTCGAAGCATAAAGGAGCCGCTTCCCCACATCCCCCTCATCGCAACTGGAGGAATCAATCTGAAAACGGCTGGAGAGTATATAAAAGCGGGAGTGGATGCCATCGGTGTCGGGAACTCGTTAGTGAAGGTTGAAGGGGCATTGGAAAACGATCAGTGGAAGATTATTGCCGAACGGGCAGCTCAATGGATGTCGATTGTGCACAAGGTGAGGGGAGAGAATGCGGGTGAATGAATCGCTGAGAAATTTGACAGGAAATATGTTCTTTCCTACATTGGAAGAAAACGCATGATCATGGATGTACTTTATCACTGCCATACTAGTATATAAGAAAAAGGGGAATCGCAAGGTGATCTTTACTGCCCAACAAAGCCAACAAATTAAAAGTTCTGTCAGAGGTTCGGCGCGCGACCAGTTGTACGAGATGCTAAAGGAAAAGATTTTGCGCCTTGAGTTGGAACCAGGAACAAAAATTTCCGAAAAGGAAATTGCTGAGCAATTGCATATTAGCCGCACCCCGGTGCGGGAAGCATTTCTCAAACTGGCGCAAGAAGAATTGCTTGATATTATTCCGCAAAGCGGAACCATTGTTTCGCGCATCAACTTGGAACATGTGGAGGAAGGGCGCTTTATCCGCGAGGTTGTCGAGAAAGAAGTGGCCGTTTTAGCTTGTACGAAATTGCGTCAAGATCATCTATTTGAAATGGAGAAGAATATTGCGATGCAAGAGTTGTGTGCCGAAAAAGGAAATTTTCTTGAGTTGTTTGAGCTTGATGAAAAGTTCCATCAGCTCATTTACGATGGCTGCCGAATGTCGCGCTCGTGGAAAATGGTGCAAAGTTTAAACAGTCATTTCAATCGTTTGCGTGTACTGAGACTATCATCCGATCTTGATTGGGACATTATTATTTCCCATCACAAGCAAATTTATCGGTTAATTGCGAATAAAGAAGCAGAGAAAGTGCGTCAGGTGATGGAAGAGCATTTGCGGCTTGTCGAAATTGAAAAAGACGTACTAAAAAGGCAGTATCCTCATTATTTTGTATAAGTTGTTGGAAGTTTCGCTTTGCGGGAGGGAGACAGTGTGCAGCCGTTCATTCATGAAAATTTTTTGTTGCAAAACAAGCATGCCGAAGTGTTATACCATGACTATGCGAAATCGTTGCCGATTATTGATTATCACTGCCATTTGAGCGCAAAAGAGATTGCGGAAGACAGGCGGTTTCATGATATGACGGAGCTTTGGCTCGAGGGGGATCATTACAAATGGCGGGCGATGCGGGCGCTGGGAGTCGAAGAAAAGTATATTACCGGAAACGCCTCTCCAGAGGAAAAGTTTCAAGCATGGGCGAAAACGGTGCCGTATTGCATCGGGAATCCACTCTATCATTGGACGCATTTAGAGTTAAAACGCTATTTTCAAGTGGATGCTCTTCTGAATGAGCGGACGTGGCGCGAAATTTGGGATCATTGCAACGCTTTATTGAGACAGGAAGGATTCTCAGCCCGCTCTTTCATTGTCAAATCTAATGTGGAGTGGATTGGGACAACGGACGATCCGCTCGATGATTTAGCTGATCATCAGGCAATTGCCCAAGATCCATCATTTCCAGTAAAGATTGTTCCGTCTTTTCGTCCTGATGCAGTCATTGAAATCAACCGCCCTTCGTTTTTAGACTATGTGGGAAAGCTAGGGGAAGCAGCTGGCCTGCCGATTCATGATTACAGTCAGCTGCTGCAAGCCATTGAAAGCCGAGTGCGTTATTTTCACGAGAAAGGATGCCGGATGGCTGATCACGGCTTAGAATCGATGCCGTATTCAGAATGCGGATGGAAGGAAGCAAACGATATTTTTCAAAAACGAAAAAATGGATTTGTCCTCAGCCGTGAGGAGGAGGAAAAATATAAAACTTTCACTTTATGCTTCTTAGCCCGATTGTACCACTCACTTGGTTGGGTGATGCAGCTGCACATCGGTTCGATTCGAAATACAAATGAAAAGATGTTCCGGCGTCTTGGTCCGAATACAGGATATGATTCGATTCATGACTTTTTCCTTGCCCAGCCGTTAAATGCCTTTCTTAATGAGCTAGAGCGTCGCGATCAACTGCCAAAAACGATTGTGTACACATTAAACCCCGCTTATAACTATATTGTCGCCTCAACGGTCGGCAATTTTCAATCAGAAGGGGTAAAAGGGAAAGTTCAATTTGGCGCAGCTTGGTGGTTCAATGATCATCAAGATGGCATCATCAGACACTTGACGGATCTTGCCAATGTCGGTGTGTTCAGCACGTTTGTCGGAATGTTGACCGATTCAAGGAGTTTTGTGTCTTATGTACGCCACGAGTATTTTCGCAGAATTGTATGCAATTTGATCGGTTCATGGATTGAAAAAGGAGAGGTGCCGCAAGACTATGATTTTTTAGGGAAAATCGTTCAAGATGTATGTTACTTCAACGCGAAACAATACTTTCAAGTCGGCGTGAGTGGGGGATGAGATCAGAATGAAAATGACGTTTCGCTGGTTCGGAAAGGAACATGATACTGTTTCATTAGATCATATTCGGCAAATTCCAGGAGTTGAAGGAATCGTTGGAGCTCTATATCATATTCCAGTCGGTGAAGTATGGCCGCTTGATGATATATTGGAACTCAAACGGCAGGTAAATGAAAAAGGATTTCATCTTGAAGTCATTGAGAGCGTCAACGTCCACGAAGATATTAAACTCGGTTTGCCCTCCCGAGATCGATATATTGAAAACTATAAACAGACGATTCGCAACTTGGCGAAAGCAGGAGTGAAAGTGATTTGTTACAACTTTATGCCGATTTTTGACTGGACCCGTTCTGATTTAGCCAAAAGGCGGCCTGACGGATCGACGGTGCTCGCCTATGAGAAACAAAAGATTGAACAAATCGATCCGGAGGAAATGATCCGCCGCATTGAAAGCGGAGCGAACGGGTTTTTGCTTCCGGGATGGGAACCGGAACGTTTGAAAACAATCAAGCCTCTTTTTTCGCTATATAAAGGGGTAACCGAAGAGGATCTATTTGATCATTTGCGTTACTTTTTGGAACAAATCGTTCCAGTAGCGGAAGAGTGTGGCGTTCGGATGGCTCTCCATCCTGATGATCCGCCCTGGTCGGTGTTCGGATTGCCGCGGATTGCGACCAATAAGGAGAATTTGGATCGAATCGTTCATATGGTCAACAGCCCTGCGAACGGGTTGACATTATGCTCCGGGTCGCTTGGAGCCAATCCGGCCAACGATGTTCCGGACATTTTCCGCCATTTTTTGCGAATGGGACGAGTGCCATTTGCTCATGTACGGAATGTCGAAATTCACGCGAACGGCGATTTTGAGGAAACGTCTCATCGCAGTTGCGACGGTTCGTTGAATATATGCGAGATCATGAAAGCGTTGCATGAAGCTAATTTTCAAGGGTACATTCGACCAGATCACGGCCGAATGATTTGGGGGGAACAAGCTCGTCCTGGTTACGGGTTGTACGATCGGGCGCTTGGCATTATGTACTTGCTTGGCATTTGGGATAGTTTGGAGAATGAAAAAAAGAAGCAGGAAGGTGAGAAGACATGCTCCCGATCCATCCAAGTTTAAAAGGCAAGGTAGCGGTTGTAACGGGCGGGGGTGGGGTATTATGCAGCTGCATGGCGAAAGAACTGGCCCGCCAAGGAATGAAAGTGGCGATTTTAAACCGAACGCTCGAGAAAGCTGAAAGAATCAAGAATGAAATTGAAGAGCGAGGAGGTGAGGCGCTGGCCATTTCGTGCGATGTTCTGGATGTCGAACGCGTCAAACAGGCGGCAGAAATGGTAGCGGACGTTTACGGGCCGTGCGATGTCCTGATTAATGGGGCAGGCGGAAACCATCCGCAAGGCATTACGACAAAGGAAATACTCGAGTTGCAGGATCTAGAGAATCAAGACATTACAACGTTTTTCGACTTGACGACAGAAGGGTTTTCCTATGTTTTTGATTTAAATATTCTTGGGACGATCATCCCGACGCAGCATTTTCTTAAACAGATGATAGGAAGAGGGGGAACCATCATCAATATTTCCTCGATGAGCGCTCCGCGGCCGATGACGAAAGTGCCGGCGTACAGTGCGGCTAAAGCGGGAATTGAAAACTTCACGAAATGGCTGGCTGTGCATGTCGCTGAGATCGGGGTTCGCGTCAATGCGATTGCCCCGGGATTCTTTTTGACGAAACAAAATGAACATCTTTTGAAACATCCTGACGGATCGTATACAGAGCGGACGAAAAAAATTTTGATGCATACACCGATGCGGCGGCTCGGCAAGCCGGAAGACTTGCTGGGGACTTTGCTTTGGCTTGTGGATGATCAAATGAGTGGATTTGTCACTGGAACGACTGTTCCTGTTGACGGCGGCTTTTTGGCTTATGCCGGAGTTTGAAGGGAGGGTAAACAAAGCCTCCCCTCTTTTTTTAACTTATGATATACTGGTAAAAAACAAGAAAAGGTGGATGAATTATGCGCACCGGCTTGCTGGATGGAAAGTTGTATCGGGCTTGTGAATGGATTACAAGACTTGCATATATCAATCTATTATGGTTTGTCTTTACCGTCCTTGGACTTGTCATTCTCGGCATTGCGCCGGCGACGGTGGCGCTGTTTACGATCGTAAGGAAGTGGCTTCTCTTTCACGATCACGATGTTCCAGTGCTGAAAACATTCGTTCGTACGTATAAAGGTGAATTTTGGCGGGCGAACCGGATTGGGCTTTTGTTGATGGCGGCAGCGTATATTTTCTATATCGATCTTTTATACCTCGCCCACGTGCCAATAGAATGGAGATTTCCGTTTTCTGTTGCTTTGCTGGTCATTTTCATTTTTTATACAGTGACGCTTTTATATGTATTTCCGATCTATGTGCATTACGAATTGCGCTTTTGGCAATATATCAAATATGCCTTTCTCATTGGAATGGCCAATCCACTCATGACGCTCGTGATGCTGATGAGTGTTGGGGTCTTGTTCGTCTTATTGATGTATATTCCGGGGCTGATCCCGTTTTTCAGCATCAGTTCGCTCGCCTTGGTGGTGATGAGCGGCGCATTGCGTGTATTTCGCAAAACAGAGGAAAGGCTGGAGGTCAGGAAACAAGGGGGGTGATATGAACACTTTCCCTTAAGAGTAAATATAGAAAAAGGTCCATTATGGCTTAAAAGAAGCTGAAGCGGACTAAGGAGTTGTCAACACAAGCGATCAAAAAGGGCTGGCTTAAAAGGATGTCTGTCCTCTCGATGAAACACCGGATATAGAAGTGAATTCGTTCAATACGGTATATATAGAAAGAGGATGCCTCGTTGCTGTTGAGACATCCTCTTCCTTGCTGGAGACACCGATGTGCTTTTGGCTGTCTATTTGTGGTCGATAATAGCCCAATATGCGGGTTTGACTTTGTAATCCGGTCCAAAAACGAACGGCGCATCTTTTCCTTTCCCTTTTTCCACTTTTGCGTACGGAGCGTTCGGGTCAACCACAACATTCCCGTTGGCGTCATAGTACACATCCGCACGGCTGTCGAGCCACGTATGATTGTCGGCGATGCCCCAGAAGGTGACGTTGCTGATTTTATCGCTCAACTTTTCATACAGTTTGAACAAACGATCATAGCGCGCTGCCTGATCCAAAAACTTTTGTTTTGGAATGGCGTCATACGTCGGGTAAGCGCGCGGCGGCCAACCGTACATGCTCACATCAAGCTCAGTGATTTGGTTGTCTAAACCGAGAGCGGCGAACATGTTAATCGTTTTCTCGATTTCTGCTTCAGAAGGCCAGCCGATTTGGATGTGGGATTGATGGCCGATGCCGTCGATCGGAACACCCTCTTCTTTCAGTTGTTTGACTAAATTGTAAAGAGCGGTTCGCTTCGGTTCGACTTCTGTATTGTAATCATTCATGTAAAGCTTAATGTTGTCTCCGCCATATTTTCTAGCTGCTTGGAATGCCACTTTAATATAATCGATGCCGGCGATTTGATACCATGGAGAGTTGCGCAGTTTTCCGTCGTCCCCCACAACCTCATTTACAACGTCCCAGTACTTAATGTCATCTTTGTACCGCTCGACGATCGTTTTAATATGAGTTTCAAGTCGTTTTAACAGCAGTTGTTTATTTTGTTCACGTTTCACTGGATCTGTTTCATTAACCATTGGCTTACCTTCCTTGTCAAGAAAGAACCATTGAGGTACTTGGCTGTGCCAAACGAGTGTATGGAAGCGAATATCCATATGATGTTTTTTAGCAAATCGGACGATTTGATCCGCCTCAGCAAAATTGAACTTTCCTTCCTCAGGTTGAATGCTGATCGGTTTCATTACGTTCTCGGCAACAATGCTGTTGAAGTGGCGCTTTAGCATTTGTACGTCTTTTTCATTTTGTAGTTGATAAGGTTCTACTGCCGCACCAATCGTGAACTCGTTTTTGTAGCGTTGATCCAATTGTGGGGCGTGCAATGCGCTGATTCGCGGCTTTTTAGCGTACGATGGCTCCGTTTTTGCCAATGCATTCGTCATCCCTAAAGGAAGCAGCAGCATAAACGAGAATCCAACGATCATCGCTTTCCGTGATTGTTTCCACACGATTGGGTCTCCTCCTTACTATTACTATAGTGATTATTCATCGCAAAACGACATGAACAACAGAAAGCGCTTACCACTCCCTTTCTTTGTTAGTGGTCAACTTAGCGAGACAGATGCCGGATTGCGCGAGAAGATCGATGGTTGTTGAGAGGTTGACCTGATTTTATTTTAACAACACCAACTTGGTTTATCAATTAAATATACTAAGTTTTTTTATTATTGGCAAAACGGAAGCGGTCATTTTCATGTCCGGGTAAATCCGCTCTGTTGATCCGTCGCTTCACGCCAAGGAGAAGGAGCAGGATCTACTAGGACGGTTTTTCAGAAAGAAGTGAAGACAGAGGGGGGGCGCTTATTCAGCTACCAACCTTTGAAGGAAGAGGAACATGAACAATGACGTCGATGGGCGTGGAAGGATGGATTCTGACAGGATAAGGATTGATGTCCTGCCTGTAGCAGGAAGACTCTTGAAAGTTTAAAAAGTTCTTTATAAAATTAGTTTATATAATAAACATACTTGACGAACCGAAGCGATTGAAGGAATTCAAATTTCAGAAAGGAATAAAGCGATGACTGTTACGGTTCAAACGGTGATGGAACGATTGACAGCCGGTGCAGAGCGCCTTTCCTCTACAGTAGATACGCTTAAATATGGGGATCCGGGCACGGAGGTGAGGGGGATCGCCGTCAGTTTCATGCCTACGTATCGCGTCATTGAGCAAGCTGTCCGAATGGGGGCCAATCTTCTCATTACTCATGAAGGGTTGTTTTATAGTCACGTTGACCATGATGAAACGGTAAAAAACGACCCGGTGTATCAAGAAAAAGTTCGCCTAATCCGTGAGTCAGGCATTGCCATTTATCGTTTTCACGACTACTGGCATCGCTACCAGCCTGACGGGATTGTGGATGGTTTAGTCCGTGCTTTGGGGTGGGAGTCGTATGTTTCTAAATACGAACCGACTGCTGCGATTTTGACAATCCCTAGGATGGCGGCTACGGAGATGGTCAGCAAAATAAAGGAAAGACTAGGCATTTCATTCATAAGGGTTGCGGGGGATGTCTCGTCCTTTTGTACGCGTGTGGCGCTGCTGGCCGGATATCGTGGCCACGGATCTTTGGCGATTCCGTTGTTTGAAAAAGAGAAGCTTGATGCAATCATTTATGGTGAAGGACCTGAATGGGAAACGCCGGAATACGTTCGAGACGCCGTACAGCAAGGGAGGCAAAACGTATTGGTAGTGTTAGGGCATGCAGAAAGTGAGGAGCCCGGTATGAGATACTTGGCTGAGAAGCTAAGAGCCATGTTTCCGTCCATTCCTGTGTATTTTATCTCGGAAAAACCACTTTTTCATTTCTTGTAATCGTTGAAGGAGGAAAGAAAAATGATACTTGGCAAAGGGCAGAAGCTGTTGTTTATTGGCGACTCGATAACGGACTGCGATCGCGCCAAGCCAGAGGGGGAAGGATTATTCGGCGCGTTAGGAACAGGATATGTATCTTATGTCGACGGTCTTTTGCAAGCCGTTTATCCGGAACTTGGGATTCGGGTTGTCAATAAAGGAATCAGCGGCAATACGGTTCGGGATTTGAAAGCAAGATGGCAGGAGGATGTGATTGCTCAAAAGCCAGACTGGGTATCAATCATGATTGGGATTAACGATGTTTGGCGGCAGTACGATTTGCCATTCATTAAAGAAAAGCATGTGTACGTGGATGAGTACGAAGAAACGCTCCGCAGCCTTGTGATGGAGACAAAGCCGCACGTTACAGGAATCATCCTTATGACCCCGTTTTATATCGAAGGGAATGAGCACGATCCGATGCGTCGGACTATGGACGAGTACGGTCTCGTTGTCAAACAAATTGCCGAAGAAACAAACAGTATATTCGTTGATACCCAGGCTGCGTTTCATGAGGTATTGAAGACTCTTTATCCGGCGGCATTGGCTTGGGATCGCGTTCATCCGTCTGTGGCCGGACATATGATTCTAGCGAGAGCGTTTTTGAAGGCGATTGGCTTTGATTGGGGGAAATGAAATAACACCCAGCTGCTTGAAGGAACAGACATGTTTCTAAAAAAGCAAGGACTATCGTTTGGAAGGAAAAAGGGGGGATCGGGATGCATAAAGTCATGTTGGTCGATGATGAAATGTTTGTGCGGGAAGGCATGAAAACGTTGATTGATTGGGAAGGATGCGGATATCGAATTTGTGGGGAGGCGCATAATGGAGAGCAGGCGCTCCGTGAGGCAGCGAAGTTGTGTCCCGACCTTATCGTGACGGATATTCGGATGCCAGGAATTGACGGGCTTGAATTGATTCAGAGGGTATCCCAAAGTGGACAAACAGGAACGAAGTTTATTGTGGTGAGCGGATACAATGACTTTTTCTACGCGCAGCAATCGATTAAATATGGGGTTTGCGACTTTTTATTAAAACCGATTGATAAAAGAGAGTTTGAACAGTCGTTATCAAGAATAGCGGAAGTATTGAATCAGGAGAAGGAAACGAGAAAGAAGCAGCAAGCTGAGTTTTTGTTTTATGAATGGGTGACAGGAAAGAAGGGGACAAGTCTCAGGGAAATGGGAGATTGGGGAGTCTCTTCATCTATACTTTCGGGTTACGCGATCATCGAGATCAACGGCAAGGCCGATATGGTTCATCTAGCTGCCGCTGCCGCCTACAAAACTAAAATTAAGGAGATTTATCATCGCGTTGTCAAACAGCCGATCCATTTCCCGATCTATGAGCACGGAAGGCAGCGATATGGGCTGTTATTTATTGGGGAGGGCGAAGAGGAGATACGTCATAATCTATACCGGTTCTCTGAGCAACTCGTGAACGTTCCTCTTGATGTGACGATTTATGTTAGCGCTTTTTCGTCGCCTGCTGATTGTCTTCAAGAACAGATTCGGGAAGCAGGTGAAGCGTTGCGTTACAAATACGCTAACGACGAGAGAATCATTTTTTATGAACAGGTAAAAGAAATCACGCTTTCTTATCCTAGCGTTGATGATGGACAATGCCAAACATTGGTGGAGTATATAGAAGAAGCGCGGCTGGAGCAGCTGATGACCGCCATGAAAGATCTGTTCGCCCAGTTTCGTGCCCGCCGCTTGTCCGCTGAGGCTGTGCAGACGTTTATTCTTTATTTCGTACAGAAAGCGCTTCAGCTCGTCAAAGGAGCAGGAGCGTGTGAGGAACAACTGACGACTTTGCCCCGGGTGCTAGAATGTCAAGACTATCCTTTCCGTTTGGAAGAATTGAGAAAAAGGGTGATGGATTTTGCGGTGGAATGTTGCTGGGTAGTGGAAGAACAAAGGAAGCCGCTTTCACTATGTGAAATTCATAAAATAAAGAGATATATTGAGGAGCATTATGCTGAAAATATCAGCCTAAAAAGCATTGCTAAACAATTTTATATGAACCCCGTTTATTTAGGTCAACTGTTCAAAAAAACATATGGTTTCTATTTCAAAGAGTTTTTGTTGCAGCTGCGCATTGGGCAGGCAAAGAAGCTTCTGCGGACGACGAATTTGCGCATCTATGAAGTGGCGGAGAAAGTAGGGTTTGGGAGCGTGGATTACTTTGTTACACAATTTGAAAAAATGGAAGGGCTTACACCTTCGGAATACCGAAAGAAGTCAACGCGTTCCATATTATAGAAAATGGCTTGAGTCATTCCATCATATGAGGTTAAAAAATAAACTGACTTTTCTTTATTTGTTTGCTGTGTTGATTCCCACTACCGTCACGAACGGATTGTTTTATTATGTGGTGACGAATCAAGTAAGAACACAGAAATTGCACGATGCCTCATTAGTAATAGAACAATTGGCAAAAGATTTTGAGCAAGGAATCGATCAAGTTGTTGGCATTTCCTCTCTGTTATATACGGACAGCCGAATTAACGAAATGCTCGATCGCCAGTATACTTCGGATGCGGAATACGTCCAGCATTATCATGATGTATTTCCCGAATTTAACAAGTATCGTTATATGCATCCTTTTATTCATTCCATCGTTTTTTTTACCGACAATTCGACTGTTATCTTTTCCGGTTCCGTTCAGCCCATTACTCCTCAGCTCCAACAAGCTGATTGGTACAGGGACATACGTTCATTTCCTGTCCTAGTCCGCACGGGACGTTCGCTTAGTATTGTCCGAAAGTTGGATTATTTCTCCTTTTATAATAAGACAAACAGGATGGTTCGAATTGAATTAGAACCGATGGCTATCGATCATCTGCTTCGCACTAGGGCGTTTCCTGGAGAGATTTATGTTGTTGATCGTCAAGGAAACATTCAATATTCGACTCGTGTGCAAAACAACGTTCATAATAAGGGGAAGCCACCTGCCCGGACCGAGAAGGGACGCATAGTTATATCCCACCGTTATAAGACGGCTCATTACCTCCATGGCTGGAGCATTGTTGGCGTCGTTTCCGAGGAAAAACTGGTGAACAACACTCGTTATTTCATGGCTTTTATCTTTTCGATCGCTTTTGTGAATTTCGTTGTTCCTACCATCATTCTTTTTCTTGTCTCTAAACCATTGCACGCAAGAATCGTCAATATTTTGAGTTACATGAAAAAGGTGGAGAGGGGGAAATTTGAAACGATCCATTCGGAACTTTATGATGATGAAATCGGGCAATTGGCTAAGGCGTTTAACCGTATGTCATTAACGATCAAGCGGCTCATTCAAGATGTTTATATGGCTAACATCCAAAAGAAAGAAATGGAACTGCAAAAAAAGCAGGCTCAATTAAATGCCTTGCAAAGTCAAATGAATCCTCACTTCCTTTTCAATGTGCTCGAAACGATTCGAATGAGAAGCCTCATGAAACATGAAGATGAAACTGCTGAAATGATCGAACATATGGCAAGAATTTTGCGGAAATCCATTTCATGGGGAAGTGACTGGGTCAAAGTGCGGGAGGAAATGGATATTGTTTCCCGGCTGCTTTCCATCCAGCGCTATCGATTTGGGGATAAGCTTCAGTATAGGATCGATATCGATGAGTCTGTCTTAGAACATACGATTCCGAATATGATCATCCTCCCGTTTGTTGAAAATGCATGTAAACATGGGGTGGAGTCCAAAGCAGGACAAGGAAACATTGATATACAAGTGCGTGCAGAAGGACCATGGTTAACGTTTACGATTCGCGATAACGGCCCGGGCATGAATGAGCAGCAATTGCTGCAACTCTGGCGTTCTCTCAATGAAGAGGAGGGGATTACTGAGCACGTAGGTGTTAGAAACGTCTACTATCGCCTTAAAATGTATTACGGTGAGCATTTTACGTTCCAAATGTACAATAACCGTGGATTCGTTGTGTTTCTCTCTCTCCCAATCCATGATGTGAAGTAGGTATCTCGAAAACAAAACGAGACACCTTTTTGTTCATCGGAACTTGTTGATTGCTACCGCCATCGTTCCATATCTTAACTTTTTTAAATATCGCCTTAAGTTTGTTAGGTTAAGAAAAAAGAAAAGCGATGTTACAATGGAAGCGATTACAAGAAAGGGGGCGAGATAATGGGCAATGGACAACTGATGATTAAAGGGGGGAGAGGAGTGAAAACAGCGCGAAAAAAAACGTGGGGAATCGTCTTTCTTTGCCTAATGATGATCGTAGCATTAGTGGGCTGTAAAGAAAGCGCAAGTGTGGACAATAAGGGAAATCCCTCATCAGCTGATGATAAGAAGCCATTTACTTTCACGTATTTTAACGCTGGAACATCAAAGAAGAACATCGAAGCCAATCAAACTAAAATCGGGAAAATATTTGAAGAGCAAACTGGGGTTAACGTCAAAATGGAATTTTTGGTGGGGGATATTAACACGAAAATTGGTACTATGATTGCCAGCGGGCAATATCCTGACGTATTGGTTCCGGATATTGCAATCGACAAGGTTCTCGATGCTAAGGCATTTATTCCTTTGAACGATCTGATTGATAAGTACGCTCCTAACTTAAAGAAATTATATGGTCCTTATTTGGAACAATTAAAGGCTGAAGACGGCAAGATTTATTTCCTGCCGTTTGGAGTTAATCACGGATATATTCCGAATCCTGACATTGATCAAGGAGCGTTTTGGATTCAACGCCGGGTGCTTAAAGAATTTGGCTATCCGAAGATTAAAACATTGGACGAATACTTTGACTTGATTGCCAAGTATAAGGAGAAGCATCCGGAAACAGATGGGAAACCAACGATTGGCTTTACTGCTTTAACTTATGACTGGCGGTTTTTCGTCATTTCTAACCCTCCTGCTCATTTGGCTGGATATCCGAATGACGGTGAAGTTATTGTCGACATGAAAACGCATGAGGCTAAGGTATATGGAAATGGGGAATATACGAAACGGTGGCTGAAAAAGCTCAATGAGATCAATGCGGCTGGGTTGTTCGATAAGGAAGCGTTTGTTTCAAATTATGATGAATATTTGGCAAAAATTGCCTCTGGCCGTGTGTTAGGATTTTTTGATTACGGATGGCAAGTCAACCAAGCACTGAACTCATTGCTGCAGGCAGGAAATGATGACTTGCGTTACATGCCGTTGCCAATCGTTTTTGACAAAAATATCAAGGATCAATATATTGATCCGCCGTCTTTCGCATCGAATCGCGGTATCGGGATTACAGTCAGCGCCAAAGATCCTGTTCGCATCATCAAATATTTCGATAATATGGCGAAAGAAGAAAATCAGAAGCTGATGACATGGGGAATCAAAGGGGAAACGTATGAAGTGGATGAGAAAGGGCGTTTCTATCGAACACCAGAACAAATCAAGAAGACGTCCGATGAACAGTTCCGTGAACAGTTTGGCTTCTCGTATTTTGAGTGGTATTGGCCGCGCGGCAACGGGGTGTTCTCGGATGGAAATGCGTGGGAGCCGCGCCGGCAGCCGGAAGTTGCCCAAGCTAGCTATACAGAAGGGGATAAGAAAATCTTAGCGGCCTATGGGGCAAAAGTATTTTCTGATTTATTTGCCAAACCGGATGAGCGGCCTTGGTATCCGGCGTGGAGTGCGCCCATCAAACAAGGTTCTCCGGCTCAAATTTATCAGCAAAAGAAACAAGATTTACAGAGAAAGTATTTCCCAAAATTGGTGCTTGATCCGCCAAGCAAGTTCGAGAAAAACTGGAAAGAATATGTGAAGGAATACAATAAATTAGATATTAAAGCATTTGAAGATGAAATCACAAAATATGTAAAAATGAAAGTTGAACAGAGCCAGAAATGAGAGAAAAACGGATCAGTCTGGGCCGGTCGGCTGTGAATATATAGTTGGCCGTGCCCTTCTTTTCTGAAAAAGGAGGAAAATATACCCATCCGTGACCGCGAAGCGCACCCTAGGTCTGTAAGATATCCTCAAAACTGAAAAAGAATGTAAGGGGTTTTGTCGAAAAATATTTTTTGGACACCCCTGAGAGGCCGCAAAGCCTTGATACATCAACATTTCTAGAGGGAGGAAGGAAAAGTGGAGATTGAAAAGCATATAAAAACTATCACACCGGCCCCCGCTGCAGTGGAATCCCACTTATCTAAACGGAAAAACATCTGGAAAAAAATAGTGCAGCAAAAAACATTGATTTTGATGAGCTTTCCGTTTTTGATTTGGTTATTTATTTTTAAATATTTGCCGCTGTGGGGGTGGACCATCGCTTTCCAAGATTATCGCCCCGGCTTGCCGTTCAGTGAACAGGAATGGGTCGGATGGAAGCACTTTCGTTTTCTTTTTCAAGATGAGGCTTTTTTTCGAGTATTGCGAAATACGTTAGCGATGAGCATCATCAACCTCGTTCTCGGATTTGTGACGGCTATTACGTTAGCGATTTTATTAAATGAGTTGCGCAATGGAAAATTTAAGCGAATTGTTCAGACGATTAGCTATATGCCGCACTTTTTATCATGGGTCGTTGCGGCGAGCATCATTTCCTACGTGTTGTCATTGGAAAATGGCATTGTCAACATTGTTTTGCAAAAGCTTCATTTTATTGATGAGCCGATCCTATGGTTGGGGGTTGGGGAGTATTTCTGGGGAATCATCGGCGCCTCAGAAGTGTGGAAAAATCTGGGTTGGAATACAATTATTTATTTAGCGGCGATTGCGATGATTGATCCAGAACAGTATGAGGCGGCGGAAATCGACGGAGCTTCTCGCCTGCAACGCATTTTTTATATTACACTTCCTTCTTTAAAACCTACGATTGTCATTTTGTTGATTATGAATTTAGGGAATATTTTGGAGACCGGGTTTGAACCTCAATATTTGTTAGGGAATCCGATGAACCTCGATTATTCGGAAAACCTTGACATTTTTGTGCTGAAGTATGGCATCGCCATGGGGAATTTTGCTTTAGCTACCGCTGCTGGGATTTTTAAAACCGTTGTCAGTTTTATCTTTCTGTTTAGCGCAAATTATATTGCTAAACGTTTGGGGCAGGCTAGATTGTTTTAAGAAGACGATTTCGTTAGGGGGAAAGGAGATTGAAGAAGATAGTGAAAAGATGGAGGATGCGTTATACGTCATGGGGAGATATGGTTTTTGATGTTTGCAACTATAGCTTGATGCTCGTTCTTTGTGTCGTTATGCTTTATCCGATGTTGAATACATTGGCCATTTCTTTAAACGATGCCAATGACGCGATTCGAGGGGGGATTTATCTTTGGCCTCGGGAGTTTACACTTTATAACTACAAATATGTGTTAAAGGAAAATACGCTGCTTAATGCGTTGCTCATTTCGGTTTTAAGGACCGTTTTAGGCACCGCCATCTCTGTTTTCTGTACAGCGATGGTGGCTTATGTCATCAGCCGGCCGGAATTTGTTTTTCGTAAGTTTGTCACGATTGCTTTTATCTTGACCATGTATTTTAATGGGGGGTTAATTCCTACCTATTTGCTGATGAGGGATCTCCATCTGATCGGGACGTTTTGGGTATATATTATTCCAGGCATTATTGGGGTCTTTAATTTGATTGTGATCCGTTCATTTATTGAAGGCTTGCCGAACAGCCTGATCGAATCGGCACGGATTGACGGAGCAGGGGAATTTCGGATATTTCTTCAGATTGTATTGCCCCTTTCCTTGCCTGTGCTGGCCACAGTTTCCTTGTTTGTGGCCGTGTATCAATGGAACTCTTGGTTCGATGTTTTTCTCTATAATTCTTCCAACCCCAATTTAAGCACCTTGCAATATGAATTAATGAAGATTTTGCAAAACACGAATGCAACGATGTCTGGAAAAACAGCGGCTGATGCATTTGCGAATGCTCATGCGGATGCCAACACTGTCACTCCATCATCCATTCGGGCCACAATGACCATTATCGCCAGTGTTCCGATCATCCTTGTCTATCCGTTTTTACAAAAATACTTTATTAAAGGATTGACACTGGGAGGAGTGAAGGGGGAATAAATCTAATCAGTCAATGTTTCGGCTAGAAGGGAGATGAAAAACAACAGATTCGCTCGACTTGTTGGAAATCAAAAGGAATAAATGGATGGTGTAACAAGGTTTTTCCATTTCGGAAACCATGCTGGACAGCCGTATTTTCCCTTAAATCACCGGTTTCCTAGAAGGCCGCGGAACACAGCGCTAGTTCGCTGAACAGCGGGATTCGCCAAAACGTCGATTCTTCGTTTAGGCTGAAAATGGCTGTTGCTAGACATGTGATGTTCACAAGCGGAAAGCGGTACCAGGTTCTCTCATTGAAAGCAGAAAGGCAGGAAAAGAGAGGGGAGAGAAAGTGTTGAAAATCAAAAACCCTATTTTAACCGGCTTCCATCCCGATCCATCCATTTGCCGGGTGGGAGATGACTATTACATTGCCGTTTCGACGTTCGAATGGTTCCCTGGGGTGAGAATTTACCATTCGAAAGATTTAAAAAATTGGCGTTTAGTAGCGCGCCCGTTAAACCGGTTAAGTCAATTGAATATGATAGGAAATCCGGATTCTGGAGGAATTTGGGCTCCGCACTTGTCGTATAGCGATGGGAAATTTTGGCTTATTTATACCGATGTGAAAGTCGTTGAAGGACAGTGGAAAGATGGCCATAACTATCTTGTGACGTGTGATACGATCGATGGTGAATGGTCGGATCCGATTTATTTAAATAGCTCTGGGTTTGATCCGTCTCTCTTTCACGATGAGGATGGAAGAAAATACTTGGTGAATATGTATTGGGATCACCGGGTCGGCCATCATCCGTTTTACGGGATTGTGCTTCAAGAATACAGTGTGGAACAGAAAAAATTGGTTGGCGAGCCGAAGATCATTTTCAAAGGAACGGACCTGCGAATGACAGAAGGCCCTCATTTGTATAAAATCAATGGGTATTATTATTTATTGACGGCGGAAGGGGGGACGCGGTACAACCATGCGGCAACGATTGCCCGGTCAACCTCGCTCTATGGGCCATATGAGGTGCATCCGGACAATCCGTTGCTTACGTCTTGGCCTTATCCGCGCAATCCGCTGCAAAAGGCTGGTCATGCTTCGATTGTCCATACTCATACGGATGAGTGGTTTCTCGTGCACTTAACCGGCCGGCCGCTACCAAGGGAGGGCCAGCCGCTGCTCGAACATCGCGGTTATTGTCCGCTCGGACGTGAAACGGCGATTCAGCGGCTTGAATGGAAAGATGGATGGCCTTATGTGGTCGGGGGAAACGGTCCTTCGTTAGAAATTGACGGGCCGAACGTTGAGGAAGTTCCGTGGGAAAACGATTACGATGAAAAAGATGATTTTGATGGTGATACATTAAACCATCATTTTCAAACATTACGAATTCCTTTAGGGGAAGACATCGCTACCTTAAAGGCCCGTCCGGGACATTTGCGGCTGTACGGAAGGGAATCGCTCACTTCCCGGTTTACACAGGCGTTTGTCGCCAGACGATGGCAGCACTTTCATTTTGTTGCCGAGACGAAAGTGTCCTTTCGCCCCACAACCTTTCAGCAATCGGCTGGTCTAGTAAACTATTACAATACGCAAAACTGGACGACGCTTCAAATCACATGGCATGAGGAAAAAGGACGGATTCTTGAATTGATGTCATGCGATCATCTCGTGGTTGATCAACCGTTGCGGGGACGGGAGATTGTCGTTCCTGATGACATCGAGTATGTGTATTTACGGGTAACCGTGCAAGCGACAACGTACAAATACTCTTATTCTTTCGATGGAATGAATTGGATTGATCTTCCTGTCACGTTTGAATCATATAAACTGTCGGATGACTATATCAAAAGCCGGGCTGCGTTTACCGGAGCGTTTGTGGGCATGCATTGTCGGGACGGTTCGGGGCAAAACAACTATGCGGATTTTGACTATTTTTTGTACAAAGAATTATAGAATACTTTGTTTATATGATAGACAAACAAATATGAAAGCGTTATAATAAAACTGAAACAAATCATTCTCGCTTATTTAAGGAGGACTTGGACATGGCGTATTTCCCGAATATCGGCACCATTCCATATGAAGGACCAGAGTCGCGCAATCCGTTGGCGTTTAAGTTTTATAATCCGGAAGAAAAAGTCGGCGACAAAACAATGGAGGAGCATTTGCGCTTTTCGGTCGCCTATTGGCATACGTTCACGGGGGATGGATCGGATCCGTTTGGCGTCGGCAATATGATTCGTCCGTGGGACAAATACAGCGGGATGGATTTGGCGAAGGCGCGCGTGGAGGCAGCGTTTGAGCTGTTTGAAAAGCTGAACGTTCCGTTTTTCTGCTTCCATGATGTCGACATCGCTCCAGAAGGCGAGACGCTCAGCGAGACGTACAAAAACTTGGATGAAATCGTCGATATGATTGAAGAATACATGAAAACAAGCAAAACGAAGCTGCTGTGGAATACGGCGAACTTGTTCAGCCATCCGCGCTTCGTTCATGGGGCGGCGACATCGTGCAATGCTGATGTATTCGCCTATGCGGCGGCGAAAGTGAAAAAAGGGTTGGAGATCGCCAAACGGCTCGGAGCGGAAAACTACGTGTTTTGGGGCGGTCGGGAAGGTTATGAGACGCTGCTGAACACGGACATGAAGCTGGAGCTTGACAATTTGGCTCGCTTCTTGCACATGGCGGTCGACTATGCGAAAGAAATCGGATTTGACGGTCAGTTTTTGATCGAGCCGAAGCCGAAAGAGCCGACGAAGCATCAATACGATTTTGACGTGGCCACGGCGCTGGCGTTCTTGCAGACGTATGGGTTGAAAGATCATTTCAAATTCAATATTGAAGCGAACCATGCGACATTGGCCGGGCATACGTTTGAGCATGAGCTGCGCGTCGCCCGCATCCACGGCATGCTCGGTTCGGTCGATGCGAACCAAGGCGATATGCTGCTTGGCTGGGATACGGACGAATTCCCGACGGATTTATACGCTACGACGTTGGCGATGTATGAAATTTTGCAAAACGGCGGCCTTGGGCGCGGCGGCTTGAACTTTGACGCGAAAGTGCGGAGAGGCTCATTCGAACCGGAAGATTTGTTCTACGCTCATATCGCCGGGATGGACAGCTTTGCGATCGGTTTGAAAGTCGCCCATCGCTTGCTGGAAGACCGCGTGTTTGAACAGTTCATCGAAGAGCGGTACAAAAGCTATACGGAAGGCATTGGCCGCGAGATCGTCGAAGGAACGGCGGACTTCCACAAGCTGGAGCAATACGCGTTGCAGCTTGGCGAGATTCGCAATACGTCCGGCCGTCTCGAACGCTTGAAAACGCTGCTGAACCAATATTTGTTGGAAGTCAGCGTTCCGGGCGGATCTCGTTCGTGAAAGAGGGATGAGCGTGGAATATGTCATTGGCGTCGATTTAGGAACAAGTGCGGTGAAAGTGTTGCTTGTCGACCGCAATGGGCAAGTCAGAGGGGAATGGACCGAGTCCTATCCCCTCTACCAGCCTCATTCCGGCTATAGTGAGCAGCGCCCGGACGATTGGGTGGAGAAGACGATTACGGCGTTGCGCCGCGTTTGGGAAACGGCGGGCATTTCTCCGGAGTCGGTCGTGGGCTTGAGTTTTTCTGGGCAAATGCACGGGCTTGTGCTACTTGATGGCGACGGGAACGTCGTGCGCAACGCGATTTTATGGAATGATACGCGAACGACGGAAGAGTGTCGGATCATTGAAGAAAAGGTCGGCCGCGATCAGTTGCTTTCCATTGCCAAAAATGAGGCGCTGGAAGGATTCACGTTGCCGAAGCTTCTTTGGGTGAAGCGGCATGAGCCTGAGCGGTACGAGCGGGCGCGGGTGTTTTTGTTGCCGAAAGATTATGTCCGCTTCCGCTTGACCGGGCACATGGCGATGGATGTATCGGATGCGGCGGGGACGCTGCTGTTGGATATCAAAACGAAAACGTGGAGCGAGGCGATCGCCCGTGCGGTCGGCGTCGATCTTTCGCTTTGCCCGCCGCTTGTCGAGGCGACGGCGTTCGTCGGGACGCTCCGTCCGGAGGTGGCCGAGCAGACGGGGCTGCCGGTATCGGTGAAAGTGTTTGCCGGCGGGGCGGACAACGCCTGCGGCGCGGTGGGCGCCGGCATTTTGGCGGAAGGCCGCATGATGTCAAGCATCGGCACATCCGGCGTCGTCTTGGCGTATGAACAAAGTGGGGAAAAAGATTTCGCTGGACGAGTGCATTACTTCAACCATGCCGAGCCAAATGCTTACTATATCATGGGCGTGACGCTGGCGGCGGGCTACAGCTTTGACTGGTGGAAGCGGACGTTTGCCGAGGACGTGCCGTTTGCCGAGATCGTCAAGCGCGCCGCTGAGTCGCCGATTGGCGCCAACGGCTTGTTGTTTACGCCATATTTGGTCGGCGAGCGGACGCCTTATGCCGACGCCGATATTCGCGGGTCGTTTGTCGGCATTGATTCGGCGCAGACGAAATGGGATTTCGCCCGCGCGGTCATCGAAGGCATTACGTTCTCGCTCAACGAGTCGGTGGAGATCATCAAAGCGAGCGGCAAAACGATCGATTCGGTCGTCTCGATCGGCGGCGGGGCGAAAAGCGCTGAGTGGCTGCAAATCCAAGCCGATATTTTCGATCTCCCGGTGGAAAAGCTGAAGAACGAACAAGGGCCGGGGCTCGGCGCTGCGATGATCGCCGCGTGCGGCGTCGGCTGGTTCGATTCGCTCAAGCAATGCGCGGATGCGTTCAAACAAGTCGAATCCGTCGTCGAACCGCGGCCGGATGCGGCGGCGAAATACAAAGAGCTGTTTGCGATTTATCGCGATGTATATCCGCGTACGAAAGAACTGGCGAAACGGTTAAAGGTGTTTCGGCCGTGACGATAAACTCCCTAAACCAGTGGATGGTTTGGGGAGTTTTTTGTTTGATCAAGCAATAAGGCAGGATGACCCGCCACGTTTGTCGAAAGGAGAACTTGAAAGGTGGAGATGAAACATGGACATTCGAAAAGAATTCGAACATCTTCAATATTTCTTTGACTCGTATTACAATCAGACGTTTTATAATGCTCAATTAGAAGAACAGTTTTTGCGATTTCTAGCGGATGAGCCGAAATGGGTGGTTCGTGCCTTGAAGCTGGAAGTAGAGAAACTCGAACGCATCCATCATCGCCGCGATACGGAGACATGGGCAAAAATCGAAGAACTTGTCCATGAAAACAGCATGCGCTATTTTTCGTTTGAGGATGGCAAAACGTTTATCAAAGTGGCCAGCCGTTTGTTAAAGGATATTGAGTAAAGGGACAAATCATGAACAAACAGCCTGTTTATTGGACGTCAGGTGACAGCGATTAGGCATGGATCGTATTGTTCGCTTTATGTTTCGATCGATTGATTGAACAACGGATAACACCTGTTCTTACCATATGTATGTGAGATGTTGAAAACGCGCCGCGTTGGCCGGACAGCTGTCGTTCATGGAGCGTGCAAAAGACATAGTCGGCGTAAAGATTGATTCGACAAAGGGGGAGGAAATCCGAGCACGAAGCGCGAAAAAATAGGAGAGGGGCAAAACGGTTTTAGCCGAAAGAAGGGAGATACGTATGTTCTCTACACTTCCCATCCCGATCATCCAAGCCCCGATGGCTGGCGGAGTGTCGACGCCTAAACTGGCGGCGGCGGTGTCGAACGCCGGAGGGCTTGGTTTTTTGGCCGGCGGGTACAAGACAGCGGAGGCCATGAGGAAGGAAATTCACAAGCTGCGGACGTTGACGGACCGGCCGTTTGGGGTGAATGTGTTTGTGCCGGGGGATAAAACAGTGGATGAAAAGGCGCTCGAACGCTACCGCGCCGTGCTCGAATCCGAGGCGGAGCGGCTTGGGGCGTCAGTCGGCGAGCCGAAATGGGATGACGACGACTGGGAGGCGAAGTTTGATGTGCTTCTTGAGGAGCGGGTGCCGGTCGTCAGCTTTACGTTCGGCTGTCCGGACAAGGAAGTGATCGCCGCCTTGCAAAAGGCCGGGTCGTTTGTCATGGTGACGGTGACATCAAGGGAAGAAGCCTGCATGGCTGCTGAAGCCGGGGCGAATGCGCTTTGTGTGCAAGGGGAGGAAGCGGGAGGGCATCGGGCTTCGTTTGGCAACGATCCGAAAAAGGATGGGGCGCTCGAGTTGTTTCCGCTGCTGGCCCAAGTGCGGACGGCGGTTCGGATTCCGCTTGTGGCGGCGGGCGGGATCATGGATGGGCGCGGCATCGCGGCGGCGCTCAAAGCCGGGGCGAGCGTGGTGCAGCTCGGGACGGCGTTTTTGCGCTGCCCGGAAAGCGGGGCGCATCCGCTCCATAAGCAGGCGCTTGCCGATCCGCGGTTTGCCGAAACGGCCGTGACGAGGGCGTTTACCGGCCGGCCGGCGCGCGGGCTTGTGAACCGGTTTATGGCGGAGTATCGCGCCTTGGCGCCGGCGGCGTATCCGCATGTGCACCATATGACGAAGCCGCTGCGCGCCGCATCCGCCAAGGCGGGCGACCCGGAGGGAATGTCGCTTTGGGCCGGGACGGGATACCGGCTGGCGCGGGAGCTTCCGGCCGCGGAGCTTGTCGAAGAGCTGAAGCGGGAGCTGGAGGAAGCTTGGCGGAAATGAGTGAAACGTCCGCGCTTGTCGGTTACGGCCGCGGACGTTTCGCTATTCCCCAACGCTGCAATTTTTTCACTAATGTCGAATGATCGATGCCGAGCTGTTCAGCCGCTTTGCGGAGCGATGGGGCAGCTTCGAGCGTTTCGAACACGAGCTGTTTTTCGTACTGTTCCACTTTTTCTTTCAGCGTCGATGCTGACGGTGACTCCATTTGACGGCGGATGTGGGACGGCAAGTCATCGGGTTCGATGCATCGGGACGGAACGGAGACGACTAAATTTTCCATTAGGTTTTTTAATTCGCGGACATTGCCGGGCCAATGGTATCGCTCCAGTACCGCTTTGGCTGCTGGCGACAGCTTCTTTGGAATGCGGTATTGTTCGCAGAAAAAGCTGAAATAATGGTCAAGGAGCGGCTCGATGTCCTGCGGGCGCTCGGACAGCGGTGGAACGTACAGTTCAACGACGTGAAGCCGGTAGTACAAGTCGGCGCGAAACAGGCCGGCTTCCATTTGCTTTTGAAGGTCTTGGTTGGTGGCGGCAATGACGCGGACATCGAGCGCTTTCGCTTTACGGCCGCCGATGCGCTGTATTCTTTTTTCCTGAAGAACGCGCAACAGCTTCACTTGCAAGGAAAGCGGCATTTCTCCAATTTCATCAAGCAAAATCGTGCCGCCATCGGCAAGTTCAAACAAACCGATTTTGCCGCCGGCTTGGGCGCCGGTGAACGCCCCTTTTTCATAGCCGAACAGCTCTGACTCAAGCAACGATTCAGGAATCGCCGCGCAGTTGACTTTAATGAAGGGAGCGTCTTTGCGTGGGCTGAGATAATGGATCAAATTAGCGATCACTTCTTTGCCGACGCCGGACGGGCCGGTCAATAACACCGTTGTTGGGTAGGCTGCGATTTGCATTACTTTGTCGATGAGTGTTTTCATGGCCGGGCTGCGGCAAATCATGGCCTCCTCACGGTTGTCGACGGAGAACGTATAACGATGCTGGTTGAGCTGTGAAAAACTTTTGGCTTTTTCCAACTCAAGCTTCAGCTTGTTCAGTTCCGAGATGTCGCGGACGCTCGTGACCACCATCTCGATGTCTCCTTGTTCGTTGAATACTGGATTTCCAGTGACGATGACATCTTTTTTTCCGCCAATGGTCTGCAACATGGAAATACGTTGCTTTTGCTTTAAAACGAGCAAAGATACGGATTGATCGAAATAGCCTTCACGAACGAGTTCCTCCATATGCCGGCCAATCAGCTCCTCACGCCGAAATCCAGTGATTTGTTCATAAGCGGAGTTGACCATAAGCGTTATGCCGTTGCCGTCAACGACATAGATGCCATCTGTTGAGAATTCGATAATTGTTTCCATTTGTTTGGAAAGTTGACGGTAATGTTCGATTTCATTGAAATCTTGCAAAACAGCAACTGCACCGGCTAATTCACCGTTTTCATAAAAAGGAGTGCGATTGACAAGAAAGGTGCGTCCGTGAATGATCGCTTCTGTCCCGATCATTCGTTCCCCTGTTTTGGCTACATGTGGGAGCTTTGTTTCGGGCAACAGGGCAAAGATGTCTTTGCCTTTCCACTCTTCTCCTTCGAGGTGAAGCAGTTGTTTTGCTGCGTCATTGAGAAAGACAATCTGGTTATATCGATCAATGACGATGACGCCGTTATGAAACGAGGAAAGAAGAGATTGCATCCATTCCTGATTCATCGTGGTATTCAATAAGAATCCCCCTTTTTTTCGATTGGTGAAAATAATCACCGACTGGTGAAAACGGTAACAATATGCTTATTTCAACAGAGTTGTCATCTTTTCCTTCTCTGCAATGGTGATTTTTTTCGTTGAAATATGAATGTAGGGTCATAAAACATTTGAGTCGACTGCTTTTTGGTTATGTTCTTTTTATTAGACATGCCTTAGCTCGTTTTTCGGATGAAAGACTGCCAAATGGCCGATGGTGTCCGCGTTCCACCAGTCCTGTGGAGGGAGAGAGAAGGATTGTTATAACTTGTGTATGTCGTCAGCTATGGGGGTTGGCATACTGCTTGCGTAAATGAAAAAACAGGGGAAGGTGACAAGACCCCCTAATCAAATAATGATAGAGGAGGAAAAGATGATGACAAACATAGTTAAACCTCGCCCGAAGTTGTATGTCATGGATAATGGACGAATGAGGATGGACAAGAACTGGATGATTGCGATGCACAATCCGGCGACGATTCACAATCCGAATGCACAGACGGAGTTTGTGGAGTTTCCTATTTATACGGTTCTTATTGATCATCCGGAAGGAAAAATTTTGTTCGATACAGCCTGTAACCCGAATTCTATGGGTCCTCAAGGTAGATGGGCGGAAGCGACCCAGCAAATGTTCCCATGGAATGCCAGTGAAGAATGTTATTTGCACAATCGGTTAGAACAGTTAAGAGTCCGTCCAGAGGATATTCGTTATGTTGTTGCTTCTCATTTGCATTTAGACCATGCTGGATGTTTGGAAATGTTTACGAATGCGACGATTGTTGTCCATGAAGACGAGTTTAACGGTGCATTGCAATGTTATGCGAGAAACCAAAAAGAAGGAGCTTATATTTGGGCTGATATCGATGCATGGATTAAAAACAACTTGCAGTGGCGGACAGTAAAACGGCATGAGGATCAGATTTTGCTGGCAGAAGGGGTAAGAGTGTTAAACTTTGGAAGTGGTCATGCTTGGGGAATGTTGGGCCTTCATGTTGAACTGGCGGAAACGGGGAAAATAATCCTTGCCTCCGACGCGATTTACACAGCGGAAAATTATGGTCCTCCTGTTAAGCCGCCCGGTATTATTTACGATTCGCTCGGCTATGTGAATACCGTCGAACGAATTCGCCGCATTGCTCAAGAAACTAATTCTGAAATTTGGTTTGGTCATGATGCAGAACAATTTAGCCAATTTCGCAAATCCACAGAAGGATACTACGAATGAAAGAAAGGGGCAGTATTGATGACCGCATCCCGCATCGTCTTTCCGCCGCTCAGCTATGTCGGCTGGGGGGCGCTTGGCCAGTTAGTTCCAGAAGTAAAAAGGCTTGGGGCAAAACACGTGTTGGTGATCACCGATCCAGCGCTTGAAAAACTCGGTCTCGTCGAGCAAGTGGCATCTCCGCTCCGGCAAGCAGGGTGCAGCGTGCATGTATATACGGATGTTGTGCCGGAGCCGCCGCTTGAAACGGGGGAGAAGGCGGTGGCGTTTGTCCGCGACGGAGAGTTTGACCTTGTCATCGGCGTCGGCGGCGGCAGCGCGATGGATTTGGCGAAACTGGCCGCTGTTTTGGCCGTGCATGAAGGTTCGGTCGCCGATTATTTAAACTTGACGGGAACGAGAACACTTGAGAAAAAAGGATTGCCGAAAATATTGATTCCGACGACATCAGGCACCGGGTCGGAGGTGACGAACATCTCCGTATTGTCCTTAGAAACGACGAAAGACGTCGTGACGCATGACTATTTGTTGGCGGATGTGGCGATCGTCGACCCGCAACTCACTGTTTCTGTTCCGCCGCGGGTGACAGCGGCGACGGGCATTGATGCGCTTACCCATGCGGTTGAAGCGTACGTGTCGGTCAATGCGAGCCCGACATCGGATGGGTTGGCCATCGCCGCCATGCGCCTGATTTCTCGCTCATTGCGCAAAGCGGTGGAAAACGGAACGGACAAACAGGCGCGCACCGATATGGCGAACGGCAGCTACCTGGCTGGGTTGGCGTTTTTCAACGCCGGGGTGGCCGGCGTGCATGCGCTCGCTTATCCGCTTGGCGGACAGTTTCATATCGCCCATGGCGAATCAAATGCCGTGCTCTTGCCATATGTGATGGGCTACATTCGCCAAAGCTGCACGAAACGAATGGCTGATATCTTAAACGCCCTCGGCGGCAACTCGAGCTTTTTATCAGAGGAGGAGGCGTCGCACCGCTGCGTCGAGGAGCTCGAGCGCCTCGTCGCCGATGTCGGCATTCCGAAGACGCTCGGCGGTTTTGGCATTCCGGAAAGCGCGTTAGAAAGTCTGACGAAGGACGCCGTCCAGCAAAAACGGCTGCTCGCCCGCAGCCCGATGCCGCTTTTGGAAGCCGACATCCGCGCGATTTACCAAGCCGCGTTTGCCGGGGCGATCGTGGAACCGAACAACAAGTGAGAACACAAAAACAGGGGCTGCTTCAGGCTCCTGTTTTTTCTTTGGCTGTTGGAAATAGGGTCTCGCTCCTCAGGTTGGATCCCCCTTCCGCTCAAGGGGTGACGTTTTTCACGTTTTCTTGATGGTGAAGCAGGAATTTCCACATCGTGGAGCGAACCCATATACATCAGTCGCCTAAATTCGACAAAAGAAGATTCCAGTTTGGTTGAGGGGGAGCGTTTATGTTTACGACTGTCATTACGCCGCGCGTGTCGGAGACGGACGGCGTCGGCCATATTAACAATACGACCGTGCCCGTTTGGTTTGAAGCGGGGCGGCATGAAATTTTCAAGCTGTTTACGCCTGATTTGTCATTCAAACGTTGGCGGATGGTGATCATCCGTATGGAAGTCGATTATGTCAACCAAATGTATTATGGGCAAGATGTGACCGTGTATACCGGCATTGAACGCATCGGCAACACAAGCCTCACGATTTATGAAGAAATCCACCAAAACGGTGTGGTCTGCGCGAAAGGGCGGTCGGTGTATGTCAATTTCAATTTTGACACCGGGCGGCCCGAGCCGATTCCGGATGACATTCGGGCGAAATTGCGCGAACATGTATGGCAGCCAGGCGAGTAGACGAAAGGGGTGAGTGCGTGAAGGAGCATCATCTTTGGGAGCAAGTGAAAACGAAGCTTGCGCAAAAGCTGTCCGGCCCGTCGTTTGACACTTGGTTTGCTTCGACGTCCGCGACGGTGGATGAGGATTGGCTCATCATCGAATGCCTAAACGAGATTCAATGTGAATGGCTGCAAACAAGATATGGCGAACTCATCAGTGAAACCGTCCGCGAAGTGTTCGGCCGCGAGATGCGCATCTTCGTCTCTGTCCACGGCGAGCGGCAGAAAATCGAAGAACGGCTCGAACAGCGATACGGCGCTCCGATGACCTTCCGTCAATACATCACCCGCCTTGAGCGGCAGATGGAGGAGCTGGAGCGGCGCATTGACCACTACGCGCGCATCATCGATGAACTGTTGGAATCCCGTCCGATTCACTGATCATCCCCCTAATAAAGCACCCTCCAAACAAGAAGCGGCCTCCGCTCCATCAGGCGGAAGGCCGCTTTTTTATGTGATAAAAAGTTGCATGGTTCCAACAAATACGTATATTACTCTGATTTTTCATGCGATTATTCATGTTTTTTGTTAAAAGTGTGTTATATAAACTGACATAAAAAATGCATGCTTCATTTTTGACGTGATATGATGGGCACAACCAAGGCAAAGGGGGAATGTGAGGGTGATGCGAACAAGAACAATCGGATTATGGGAGTTGCTGGTGATGACGATCCGGCTTTGGCTGCATCGATGACAATAAGAAAGTGGAACAACGTATGAAGTATGGAGGGATGGCGACGTGAAACGAAAACTCGTGTTAATCGGCAACGGCATGGCGGGGGTTCGCTGCATCGAGGAGATTTTAAAACTTGACCGTGAGGCGTTTGAGATCACGATTTTTGGCAGCGAACCGCATCCGAACTATAACCGCATTTTGTTGTCAAAGGTGCTGCAAGGAGATACGCGCCTTGATGACATTACGTTGAACAGTTGGGAATGGTACGAGCAACACGGCATTCGGCTGTTTGCCGGCGAAACGGTGACGGAAGTCGACAGCGAGCGGCGGCTTGTCCGGACCGACCGTGGACGGGTAGTCGAATACGATGAATTGATTTTCGCGACGGGGTCGAATCCGTTTATCTTGCCGGTGCCGGGAGCGGATTTGCCCGGGGTGACGGCGTTTCGCGACATCCAAGATTGCGAGCGGATGATCGAATATGCGAAGACGTACAAAAAAGCGGCGGTCATCGGCGGCGGCTTGCTTGGATTGGAGGCGGCACGCGGCCTGCTTAACTTAGGGATGGATGTCGATGTCATCCATATTTTCGACTATTTGATGGAACGCCAGCTTGACCCGACCGCTTCGAAGCTGCTGCAGCGGGAGCTGGAGAAACAAGGAATGAACTTTTTGCTTCGCAAAGAGACGGCTGAATTGTTCGGCAACGGCCGTGTGGAAGGAGTGCGATTTAAGGACGGTACGTCCATTGCCGCCGACTTGGTGGTGATGGCGGTCGGCATTCGTCCGAATGTTGATTTAGCGCGGAGAAGCGGCATTGAGGTGAATCGAGGAATCGTTGTCAATGACTACTTGGAAACGAGCGTGCCGCACATTTACGCGGTCGGTGAATGCGCGGAACATCGCGGTGTTGTGTATGGACTCGTCGCTCCGCTTTATGAGCAGGGGAAAGTGCTGGCACAAGCGATTTGCGGCCGAAAAGGAAAGCCGTACGAAGGATCCGTCGTCTCGACCCAACTGAAAGTGTCAGGCGTCGATGTGTTCTCAGCCGGCGAGTTTATGGACGTTGAGGGCACGGAATCGATCAAGTTGTACGACGAAGCGCGCTCGGTGTACAAGAAAGTCGTCGTTCGCGAAGGGAAAATCGTTGGTGCAGTGCTGTTTGGCGATACGAGCGAAGGAAGAAAACTATTTGATATGATCCAGCGCGGCGATTCGCTTGAGGCGCTTTCTCTTTCGTTATTGGCGCCAGCTTCATCGGGAGGAAAAGAAAGCCTTGTGGCGACGATGGCGGATACCGATGTCGTCTGTGGCTGCAACGGGGTGACAAAAGGCGCGATTTGTCAGGCGATTGCCGAACACGGGCTTAAGACGGTCGCCGAGGTGCGCGACTATACGAACGCGTCTCGCTCGTGCGGCGGATGCAAAGGGCTTGTCGCCGAGCTGCTTGAGCATATGCTTGGTGAAGAAGCGAACCGGTATGCGGTGAAAGAAACGATCTGCGGCTGCACGGACTTAAGCCGTGAGGAAGTGATTGCATCGATCAAAGAAAAACGGCTGATGACGGTCAAAGAAGTGATGAGTGTATTGGGATGGAAAAACGAGGAAGGGTGTTCGAAATGCCGTCCGGCGCTCAATTATTACCTGGGCATGTTGTATCCGGGCGAGTACGATGAAGAAGCGGAATCCTTGTTTGTCAATGAGCGGCTGCACGCCAACATCCAGGCCGACGGCACGTACTCCGTTGTGCCGCGCATATATGGCGGGGTGACGACAGCCGAACAGCTGCGGAACATCGCCGATGTCGCGGAAAAATACAACGTGCCGATGATTAAGATCACCGGCGGGTAGCGCATTGACTTGCTTGGGGTGAAAAAAGAAGATTTGCCGCGCATTTGGGCCGATCTCGGCATGCCGTCAGGCTACGCCTACGCCAAGGCGCTTCGGACGGTGAAAACGTGCGTCGGCAAGCAGTTTTGCCGCTTTGGGACGCAAGATTCGACCGGGCTTGGCATTCGGATGGAACAAACATTTGAGCGGCTGAAAACGCCGCATAAAGTGAAAATGGCCGTCTCCGCCTGCCCGCGCAACTGTGCGGAATCGGGCATTAAAGATGTCGGCGTCGTCGGCGTCGAGGGCGGATGGGAGATTTATGTCGGCGGCAACGGCGGCACCCATTTGCGTGCAGCTGACTTGCTTTGCACGGTCAAGACGGAAGACGAAGTGATCGAGATGACCGGTGCTTTTTTGCAATATTACCGCGAGTCCGCGCATTATTTGGAACGGACGTCCAAATGGGTCGAGCGCGTCGGGCTTGAGCATATCCGCGAAGTGTTGTTCGATGTGGAAACGCGCCGCGCGCTGCTTGAGCGGCTTCACAAAGCTCTTTCCGCGACAACAGATCCGTGGCGGGACATCGTCGAAAACGAGAGACTGCAGCAACTGTTGTTCCGCGATATCGGCGACAAAGAGCCGGTGCCGGTGGAATGAAGGGGGATGACGGCGGGCGGAAAAAGTTGATGTTCCGCCGCCTGGATTGATCATGGGTTAGGATCAATGCTGGAACGAAGAGAGGGAAATGATGGCCATCGTCCAGCCGGAAACGAGGTTTTCGTTTGCGAAACGACGATTTTACGTTGTTGTTCATGAAAGTTTGTAAAGGAATGGCCAAACAGGATCAGACATCGATGCAGGGGGAGGACGAAGAGAGGATGAAGGTGGAAGTGGGAACATTGGAACAGCTGCCGAAGCGGCTCGGAAAATGCGTGCGGGTCGGGAATCGTGAGCTGGCGTTGTTCCGGACGGGTGACGATCAAGTATTTGCCGTTGAAAACCGCTGTCCGCATCGAGGAGGCGATTTGTCACAAGGTATTGTGAGCGGCGAGTTTGTGTTTTGTCCGCTCCATGATTGGAAAATTTGCCTGAAAGACGGCCGGGTGCAGGCGCCGGATGAAGGGTGTGTCAAAACGTACCGCGCGGCGGTGAAAGACGGCTTGGTATATGTCGAGCTGTAGGAAGCGGGGGAATGGCGATGACGAACGAATTGCTGCGCTACTTTCGCGCCAAGGAAAAAGAACGGGCGTCGGAAACGGCTGCCGCGACGCAATGTCCGTTTTGCAGCGTCCAGTGCACGCTTCAGCTGGTGGAGGAGCGGATTGTAGAGCGGCGCCGCTACAAGGCGGTCCCGACCGACAACCCGACGTCCAACGGCCGCCTTTGTTTAAAGGGGATGAACGCCCACCAGCACGCTTTGCATCCCGAGCGGCTGTTGGTTCCGCTTGCGAAAGTGGACGGCCGGTTTGTGCGGGTCCGTTGGGAGGAGGCGCTTTCGCTGATCGCGGAACGAATCATCTCCATTCAGAAGGAAGATGGAGTCGATGCGTTTGCTGTTTACGGCGGCGGATCCTTGACGAACGAGGAGGCGTATTTGCTCGGGAAATTTGCCCGCGTGGCGCTCAAGACGCGGCACATCGACTACAACGGCCGTTTTTGCATGTCGGCGGCCGCGGCCGCGATGAACGACGCGTTTGGTCTTGACCGCGGGTTGACGAATCCGCTCTCCGACATTCCACTCGCCCAGACGATCATTTTGGCTGGGACCAATGTCGCCGAATGCCAGCCGACGTTGATGCCGTATTTTTATGAAGCGAAGAAGAACGGCGCTTTTATCATCGTGGTGGATCCGCGGGAAACGAAAACGGCGGCGTTGGCGGATCTGCACCTGCCGCTCAAGCCGGGAACGGATGCGGCATTGGCCGTCGGTGTAGGAAAAGTGTTGATCGAAGAAGGATATATCGATGAAGCGTTCGTGCGCGAGCGGACGGTTGGGTTTGCCGAATGGAAACGGCACGTGGAAGCGATGGATATGGACGAGATCGTCCGGATGACCGACGTGCCGGCTGAGAAGATCCGTTTGGCGGCACGGAAGTACGGGGAGGCGGCCGATGCGATCGTGCTCACCGCGCGCGGCCTGGAGCAGCAAGCGGACGGCTATGCGGCGGTCAGACAATGGATTAACGCCGTATTGGCGACAGGCAAAATCGGCCGGCCCGGTTCGGGTTTTGGATCGATCACTGGGCAAGGAAACGGACAAGGCGGCCGCGAGCATGGACAAAAAGCCGACCAGCTCCCGGGTTATCGAAGCATTGAGCATCCGGAACACCGACGGTATATTGCGAGCGTATGGGGCGTTGCGCCGGATGAACTGCCGAGAAAGGGGGTGTCAGCGTATGAAATGATGCAAAAAATCGATGCGGGTGAGATTACCGGGCTGTTGGTCATGGGATCGAATCCCGTCGTCTCCAGCCCGAACGCGGCGTTTGTGGCCAAAGCGTTGCAAAAACTGAAGTTTCTTGTCGTTGCCGATATGTTTTTGTCCGAAACAGCCGAGCTGGCCGATCTCGTGCTGCCTGTTTCGTCGTATTTGGAAGACGAAGGCACGGTGACGAACGTCGAAGGACGGGTGTGCTTTCGGCCGGCGGCGCGAAAACGGCCGGGAGAGGTGAAGCACGATTGGGAAATTTTATGTGATATCGCTCGCAAGCTCGGCAAAGGCCGCTGCTTTTCCTTCACGTCAGCCGAAGAGATTTTCAACGAACTGCGGCTGGCGAGCCGCGGCGGCAAAGCGGACTATTATGGTGTGACGTATGAGCGGCTGCGCCGCGAACGTGTCTACTGGCCTTGCCCCGATCCGCATCATCCCGGGACTCCTCGACTGTTTACGGAACGGTTTGCTCATCCGGACGGCAAGGCGCGGTTTGCGGTTTTGCCGTTTTGGATGGACAAAGAGGAGACGGATGAACGTTATCCGCTTTATTTAACGACAGGAAGGGTGCTTGCCCATTATTTAAGTGGAACGCAGACGCGGCGCAGTCCAGCACTGGCGGCGCGGCAGCCGGAGGCGACCGTCGAGATCCACCCGAGGACAGCCAAACGATACGGGATCGGCCCAGGGATGCTTGTGCGCATTGAAACGCGGCGCGGTGCGGCGGTCGTCCGCAGCCGTTACAATGATCAAATTCGCGAGGATACCATTTTTGTCCCATTCCACTGGAGCGGCCTGCAGCAAATCAACAACGTTACGTCCGATGAGCTCGATCCGCATTGCCGGATGCCGGCGTTTAAGCGGTGCGCAGCTCGGGTGCGGCCGGTGGTCGATTTAGGGAGAAATTAGCCATCAAGATTCAAACATCGTTCTGCCTCTCATCAGCAGTTGGAAACCGCACTCATCAAGGTTCGCGAGCGGGGAACGCTATGGTGATGGGTCTAGTCAATCGCCGAATTTTTCAATGAATCACGAATGCAGAAAAAAAACTTCCCAGCAATACGGCGGGAAGTAGGTGGAGAAATCGCTTTCATTTCCATTTTAACATAACAAACACTCTGTGCCAAGGGGGAGTCGGGGGAAGATGGCGAGGAAATCGTTTTGGCGCGTCGGGCATGCGCCGACGCTTTTATCGTCGTTTTTGTATTTTGATATCAGCTTTATGATTTGGAACTTGCTTGGCGCGCTTGGTGTATTTGTCGCTGAGTCGTTTGCGCTCACGCCGGCGGAAAAAGGGATGATGGTCGCCATTCCCGTGTTGGGCGGGGCGCTGCTTCGCATTCCGATGGGGATGCTCGCCGACCGCTGGGGCGGGAAGCGGGCTGGTCTGCTTGGCATGGCGGTGACAGCTGTGCCGCTTGTGTGGGGGTGGCAGTTCGCTGACCGGATGTCGGATGTGTATGCGCTCGGATTTTTATTAGGGGTGGGCGGAGCCAGCTTTGCCGTTGCGTTGCCGCTTGCGAGCCGCTGGTATCCGAAAGAGTATCAAGGGCTGGCCATGGGGATCGCCGGGGCCGGCAACAGCGGGACGGTGCTGGCAACGCTGTTTGGCCCGCGGCTGGCGGAGGCGTATGGGTGGAACGCGGTGTTCGGATTGGCGCTCGTCCCGCTAGTTGTTGTCTTTTTTCTATTCGCTTGGCTGGCGCGTGAATGTCCAACAGCGGTGAAACCCGTTTCGTTGCGTGAATACGGAGCCGTTCTCCGTCGAAAAGAAGCATGGCTGTTTTGTTTCTTCTACAGCTTGTCATTCGGCGGATTTGTCGGGCTGACGGGATACTTAGGCATTTTCTTCTTTGATGAATACGGCGTCAGTAAAGTCACGGCCGGCGATTTCGTCACCGCCGTCGTGTTTGCGGGCAGTTTCATCCGCCCGATTGGCGGCTATATCGCTGACCGGATCGGCGGAATGCGGCTTCTTTCCTTGTTGTTTGCCGCTGGGACTTTGTTGCTGGCTTGCATCGGTACATTGCCGTCTCTTTTCGTCCTGTTCGGATTGATGGTTGCTCTTTTCCTTTGTTTTGGCGCGGCGAACGGTGCGTTGTTCCAAGTTGTTCCGACGTGGTTTCCGAAAGAGGTTGGCTTGTTGACGGGCATCATCGGCGCCGCTGGCGGACTGGGAGGGTTTTTGCTGCCGAACGTGCTCGGGGTGATGAAGCAGTGGACCGGCTCTTCAGCGTATGGGTTTTGGATGCTTGCCTTCGTTTTCATGGTCGCGGTGATGGCTGCTCGTCGCCTTCAAGGGACGACGGTTGCGATCGAATCGTTCTCTCAAAAAGCAGCAGAATGAATGGTGCACCCAAAAAGATGTGGGAGACTTTCAAAGGAAATCGTTTGATTGAACGAAAAAACTGGTGGAAAACAGTCCTTTCTTTAGGTTGACAAAGAGGGGGCGGTTTTGCGACGTCCATCCTTATCACTGATTTCGGAAGGCTCTCGCCTCTGTAAGGAAACAGGCGGAGCCTTCTTCATCATCTTCCTTCAGAAAGCCTCCAACGGGTTTCAGACGAAGAGGGAGATCGATATAATAGGGAGAAGGAGGCAGGTGTCCAACCTTGAAAAGAAATGGAGGAAGAAATCGTGTCAAACGATCATGCGCTGCGTTTAGACCATCAGCTTTGTTTTGCCATTTATGCTTGTTCTCGTGAATTGACGAAGTTATATCGTCCTTTTCTTGAAGAAATAGGGATTACATATCCGCAATATCTCGTTTTGCTCGTGTTGTGGGAGCAAGGGGAGACGACAATGAAAGAGCTTGGAAAACGATTGTATTTGGATTCCGGCACACTGACGCCAATGTTGAAAAGAATGGAGGAGAATGGTCTCGTTCAACGGTTGAGATCGCCAGAAGACGAACGGGTTGTGCGCGTTGTTTTAACAGAGCAGGGCAAGAAAATCAAACAAAAGGCACAATGCATACCAGAAGAAATTGTCAAACGAGTAGGGCTTTCCAATCAAGAGTGGAGCGAATTGTTGATGTTGCTGCGGTCGTTGCTTGTGCGGCTGAATGATGAACAACATTCTTCTTGGTCAAATTAAATCTTGTGTTTTTCTATTATATTTTGTAAAATTTAATTGTACACAATTTAATTTTGAGGAGGAGAAACGAAATATGCAACCACTATATCAGACGTCAGTGAAAGCGCAAGGTGGGCGGAATGGGAAAGTGGTGTCTGACGATGGGGTGCTTTCGTTAGACGTCAAAATGCCGAAAGAGCTTGGAGGATCAGGAGGAGCCACGAATCCTGAACAGTTGTTTGCCGCTGGGTATGCCGCTTGTTTTGACAGTGCGTTGAATTTGGTCATCCGTCAAAGAAAGGCCAAGGTAGAAGGAACGGAAGTGACCGCCCAAGTGACTCTCGGAAAAGATGAGGCGGATGGCGGCTTTCAGTTAGCCGTTGTTCTTCAGGTGCGCATTTGGGGGGTCGATCGAAAGACCGCTGAAGAGCTTGTGCATGCAGCCCATCAAGTGTGCCCGTACTCCAAAGCTGTCCGCGGCAATATTGATGTAACCCTGTCGATTCAAGAATGATGATGAGAAAAGGTGCCCGTGAAGAAATTCAGGGCACTTTCTCATGATCGTTTTATAATCGATTTTGCAAAAATCGAAGCAGCTCATCTGCTCGGTTGCCGATGAGGGCGATCAACTGTTCAAACATCGCATCGCGCTCCAGATCGAGCTCAATGATGCGCTTGGCCAGTTCGAGGGCTTGTTTGTCCATGGCGGCGTCCTCCTTCGATCGTCTGGGCGGGGTGGAATCGTTCATATTCGCGTCGCAGTTCGGCCATTGTCCATTCTTCAAGCCGCTCGCGGTCGGCGGCTAAGCCGAACCGTACGAGCTGTTCGATGTAAAATTGCTTTTTCTTCCGCACGGCGCTTCTCATCCATGTCCCCATTCGATTCCCTCCCTGTTTTTACCTTTACCATATCATCTTTTTCTTCAGCATACAGCAAATGTGTTAAGCACATTTACAGGAAATTTAAAAAATATGTTAATTTTATTTACAAAAGTTAACGAGGTGCCATGATTTTTTGTATAATTGTGTTAGAAAATGTAACGTATAGAGGTGAGGAAAATGACTGCTCATCCACAAGAGGATCATTACAAATATAAAAAAGTTATTTCGATCGGTGTCGTCAGCGAACTGACCGGGCTGTCGCAGCGGCAAATTCGTTATTACGAGGAACGGAAGCTGGTGTTCCCTGACCGTTCCAAAGGAACTCGCAAATATTCATTCGCCGATGTGGAGCAGTTGATGAAAATTGCCAATCAACGCGAGGAAGGTGTATCGACTTGGGAAATCCGTCAAGAGATGACGAAAGAGCTGCGCGAGCGGATGTTAAAAGGGCAAATGAACGCGCATTTTCGGAGGCGTTCCTAGGGGTGCGGACAGATTCGAATTTTGGACGCATCCCCTGCTTGGAAGCAGAGCATGCGGAAAACCGCCTGGCCGTGTGCCAACAGGATGTAAACACAGCGGCGTTTGTCCAATAATAAGAGCATAGTTGCTTGGCGCGCACAGAGATTCGTGCGCGCTTTTTTTGTTGCAGGATCAAAAGGTTGGTTTAAAAATATTAATCTTTTTTGTTAAATGACTAGACAAATAAAATTAAATGTATATAATTTAAATTGAAAACGATATCATTTGTTTTACTCAATGCAAAGAGGAGGAATGAACCATGAAACGGATTTTATTGGCGTGCAGTTCTGGAATGTCGACAAGCTTGCTAGTGACGAAAATGCAGGAGTATGCCAAATCCGTCGGTGAGGAGGCAGAGATTTGGGCGGTCGGTCAAGATCAGGCAAAAAAAGAGATGGCCAAAGCCGATGTCGTCCTTATTGGTCCACAAATGAGCTTTTTGAAAGGGGAATTGCAAAAAGAAGCGCAAAAATACGGCATTCCAGTCGATGTCATTGACATGGTGGCTTATGGGATGGCGGATGGCAAAAAAGTGTATGAGCAGGCATTAAAATTGATGGGGGACAAGTAAGATGGAAAAAATCGATGTCAATCAACTCACCAATGAACAAGTCGCTTTCCAGTTGATTTTGCATAGCGGCAATGCCCGCAGCAAAATCGTCCAAGCCATCCGTGAATACCGGAACGGACAGGTCGGAGAAGCGGAGCGGCTGATTCAAGAAGCAGAGCAAGACTTAAGCATCGCCCATGATGTTCATTTTCAGCTCATTCAAAAAGAAGCGGGTGGAGAAGAAACAAATCTTACGTTGCTTCTTATGCATGCGGAAGACCATGTCATGTCAACGCTGGCAATGAAAGAAATTGTAAAAGAAATGCTTGCGCTGTTGAAGGAACGAAACGTGTAAAGGGAGGATGGCGACATGAACCAAGCATTATTCGAAAAACTAAGCAAAGTTCTCGTTCCGATCGCAGGAAAGTTAAACAATAGCCGTTATTTGCAAGTGTTGCGCGATGCGTTTATGTTAGCATTTCCGCTGACGATTTTCGGTTCGATCGCGGTCGTCATCGCCAACTTGCCGTTTTTGGACAAGGTGATGAGTGAAAACAGCCTCAATACATTCAAGGGGATGCTCGGCGTTGCTCCAAATGCAACGATGGGCGTGATGACGATTTTTGTTGTATTCGGCATTGGTTACTATTTATCGAAAAGTTATGAAGTCGAAGGGGTTTTTGGCGGTGCGATCGCGTTAGCTTCTTTTCTCTTGTTGACGCCATTCGTTTTGCAGGTTGAGGGGAAAGAGGCTGTGCAAGGAGTCATCCCGCTCGACCGCCTAGGAGCGAAAGGGATGTTTCTTGGCATGATTACCGCATTTACTGCTGGTGAAATTTACCGGAAGGTTGTGCAAAAAAATATTACAATCAAAATGCCGGCCGGGGTGCCGCCGGCGGTTGCGAAGTCGTTTGCGGCGTTGATTCCGGCGGTGGTCACCCTGACCTTCTTCCTCGTCGTTAATATCATTGTAACACAAATTTTTAAGACAAACATGCATGATGTCATTTACAATGCAGTGCAAGCACCGCTTGTCGGGCTGGGAAGCGGCATTATTCCAACGCTGATCGCGATTTTTGTCACGCAAATTTTGTGGTTTTTCGGATTGCATGGGCAAATCATCATTAACTCGGTGATGGATCCGATTTGGAACACACTGTCGCTCGAAAACTTAAATGCGTATACAAAAACGGGGGAAGTTCCGCATGTCGTCAGCAAACAGTTTATTGAAATTTACACGGTCGGCATGGGCGGAACGGGAATGACGCTCGCTGTCATTTTCGCCATCTTGCTCTTTATGAAGAGCAAGCAAATGAAGCAGGTGGCGAAGCTCGGGCTCGGACCCGGAATCTTTAACGTCAATGAACCGATTATTTTCGGTTTGCCGGTCGTGATGAATCCGCTCGTCATCGTCCCGTGGATTTTGGCACCGATGGTCGTCACGTTGGTGACCTATTTGGCGATGTCCTCAGGCCTTGTACCGCCGCCTAACGGCGTAGCGGTGCCGTGGACGGTGCCGATTTTCATCAACGGCATTATGGCGACGAACTCGCTGGCCGGCGGATTGCTGCAAGTGGTCAATTTCCTGATTGTGCTTGTCATTTGGTTTCCATTCTTAAAGTTCATTGACCGGATGAACTTGCAAAAAGAGCGGGAAGAGGGGCAAGACGCTGCGAAAAGTGCATCATAACGATACAGCAAATGAGGTGAATCGCGATGGAACAACGATCAAAGCAACCAATCACCTATCGCTTTCCTGCCGGATTTTGGTGGGGAAGTGCGACATCCGCGACGCAAATCGAAGGAGCGGCAAACGAAGGGGGGAAAGGGAAGAACATTTGGGATCATTGGTATGAGAAGGAGCCACATCGCTTTTTTAACGGTGTCGGTCCGTCAACCACATCAGATTTTTATCACCGCTACAAAGAGGATATTGCTTTGATGAAGGAGATCGGGCATAATTCATTCCGGTTTTCGATTTCGTGGTCACGCTTGATTCCAGATGGAGTCGGTGAGGTCAATCCGGAAGCCGTGCGGTTTTACAATGCAGTCATTGATGAACTATTGGCGAGTGGGATCGAGCCATTTGTGAATTTGTATCATTTTGATATGCCGTTAGCAATGCAAAATATCGGAGGTTGGGAAAGCCGCGAAGTCGTGGATGCATATACCCGCTACGCCAGCATTTGTTTTGATTTGTTCGGGGATCGGGTAAAAAAATGGTTTACCCACAATGAACCGATCGTTCCGGTGGAAGGCGGGTATTTATATGATTTTCATTACCCCAACATCGTAGACTTCCGCCGCGCTGTACAAGTGGCTTACCATACGATGATTGCTCATGCCAAAGCGGTTGCCGCCTTCCGCAGGGCGGCGATACCGGATGGAAAGATCGGCATTATTTTGAATTTAACGCCGTCTTATCCGCGCAGCCAGCACCCTGCTGATGTGAAAGCGGCGCATATTGCCGATTTGTTGTTTAACAGGAGCTTCCTAGATCCTGCGGTGAAAGGAGAATACCCGCAAGATTTGATTGAACTGTTGGATGAACATGGATTTTTGCCTGTAACGGAAGCCGGTGATCGCGAGCTGATCAAAGAAAACACGATTGATTTGCTCGGCATCAACTACTATCAACCGCGCCGCGTCAAGGCAAAAGAAAATATGCCAAATCCGGACGCCCCGTTTTTGCCTGAACGGTTTTTCGATTACTATGCCATGCCGGGGCGGAAAATGAATCCGTATCGCGGTTGGGAAATTTATGAAAAAGGTATTTATGATATTTTAATTAATATAAAAGAAAAATATGGAAACATTGAGTGCTTTATTTCTGAAAACGGGATGGGTGTTGAAGGAGAAGAACGGTTCCGTGATGAAAGCGGCATGATTCACGATGACTACCGGATTGAATTCATTCAAGAGCATTTAAAATGGGTGCATCGCGCGATTGAAGAAGGAGCAAATGTTAAAGGTTACCATATTTGGACGTTTATGGACAATTGGTCGTGGACCAATGCCTATAAAAATCGGTATGGGCTCGTGGCAGTCGACTTGGAGAACGGTTTGAAACGAACCATTAAAAAAAGTGGTTATTGGTTTAAATCGTTGGCAGAAAACAACGGATTTTAAACGGAAAGCAAGGCGTCCCGGGCAGCGGGGCGCTTTTTGTCGGTTGGGAGGACGGAGCGGCAACGCAAAAGCAGTGAAGGAGAAAGCCGCATTGGCTATTGTGCAAACAGATGATTGTTCGTACAATGAAAATAGGACAATGACGAGGGATGAAAACGATGCCAAAATATGAGCAAATTTCTAACGAAATACGCAGACGAATTAAAGAGGGAGTGTATTCCCTAGACGAGCCGATTCCTGATGAAATCTCGCTCGCTGAGGAGTTTGGCTGCAGCCGGATGACCGTGAAACGGGCGCTTGATCTGCTTGTGTCCGAAGGGCTGTTGTATCGAAAGCGCGGCCATGGCACGTTTATTGTAAAATCCGCCATGCTTGATGGATTGGTGAACGTCGTCAGCAACGAAACGCTCGGCTTGACGAGTTTATTGAAAGGTCGAAAGGTGACAAGCCATATTATCACGTTTGAAGTGCTGTTTCCATCTGATGAGGTGGCTGCTCATTTGTGCATCGACGCGAACACACCGGTGTACCACTTAATCCGGCTGCGCAATGTGGATGGCGAACCGTACGTCATTGAACGGACGTATATGCCCGTCCATTTGATCCCGGGGCTCAACGAAACGGTGCTTCATGGCTCGATTTATCGTTACATCACTCACGAACTCGGCTTAACGATTGCAGGGTCGCACCGAAAGATCCGCGCGGATAAGCCGAATGAGCTTGATCGCCAGTACTTGCAGTGCGCACCCGACGATCCGGTGTTGGAATTGGAACAGGTTGGTTTTTTGAACAATGGAGAGCCCTTTGAATACTCCTTTTCCCGTCATCGGTACGACAAATTCGTATTCGTCACCGTCAGCACCCGCCGCTAAACGGCGCCTGCTTTCGCGATCCGGGAAGGCAGGCGCGTTTTGTTTGCCGTTCAGGGTTGTTCTTTCCGTCTTTCTTCTAGAGAGTTGGTGGTTTATTGAACGCTCTCCCACCTACGCTAACGCTTAGAGGTGGGAGATTCTTGGGAACACCCGCCCAACGGCAGGCTATGAACCAAGCCATCCCCGTGCGTCCCACGGTTCGACTGCCCTACAACGACAGCAAACGAAGCCCTTCCTGCAAAAACCCGATCGTTTGGTTGATCAGCTCCGCTTGTGTTCGGGTGGGATACAGCCTGGGGCAGGGGGTGAAATGGAACTGGACCTCAGTACGCGCGTCTCCCGACTGGTTATGCAGCGATTTTTTCTCCTTTTTTCTCCATTTATAATGGCGCTCGATCGATTCCATAATGTAAATGGATAGAACGAGCAGGGAAGGATGCCGCCAATGAGAAGCAAAGCGACGCAGTGGCTGTTGTCTGTATGGGGACTGATGGATCCGCTCTATTATGCATGTTCCCGCCTCGAATATGTTGGTGGGAAAGAGAACGGCTGTCGTTCCATTTTCCGCGTCCGTTTGCTTCGATACAAGGGTGAAACCATTCACCTTTCGGACGGAACGACGATCGCGGCCAATGACTGGCTGTTGAAAATTCACCTTCATAATGTTCGTCTGCTTCGCGAACTGATGCAGTATCGAAGCGATATTCAAAAAGGACGTTATATTTTCGAACAAGTGAAAGCCGGTTTGCCGTATGTTGCCCATCATCTTTACCATCACAAACAGTCCTCCCGCATAAAAGGGATCATCGGCGTGACGATGTTAAACAAAGGTTGTGAGAGACTCGGATTTGATGCCATTGACATTGGCAATTCATTTTATCGTTGGTTTAAAATGGCATCCCATTGGCCGATGATGACAGTGGCCCAACACCGTCTCATGCCGCTTGTCCGCCCGCCGAAATATTTGGTGATGTCAAAGGAAAAATTGTTTTCGTTGTACGGCTGCCATCTCATCCACTAACTCCCTCTTTCTTCTCTCCTCCGTTTCACTATAATGGGTATCGAGGGAGGAGAGAAGACGATGACATTCTTTTTTGTCGTTCTTGCCATTTTGTTATTGCTTGCTTTGGCCATTCGTAAAGCCCACCGCAACACGTATGAAGCGGTTTTGCATAAAGTCCAAGTCGGCCGTTCAGAGGATGGAGACGGAGCCCTTCGGATTTTGCAGCTATCGGATTTGCATCTTGAAAAACTGTCGATCCCCCCGGACGATTTATACAACAAGCTGAAAGACGAAGCGATCGATTTGATCGCGTTGACGGGCGACTTTTTGGACCGTGAGGAAAGCATCGCCAAGCTCAGTCCGTATTTGGCCGCGCTGAATGCATTGAAACCGACGTACGGCATGTATGCGGTGTTTGGCAACCACGATTACGTGCTTCAAGGCGAACCGTTTGCGCGCTTGAAAGCGACGCTTGAGGCGCACGGCTGCGTCGTCTTGCAAAACGAGACGAAAACGATCACCGTCAACGGTCAAACCGTCAATATCATCGGCATCGATGACTTTTACACGGGGCGCAGCGACATCAAAAAGGCATACGCCGGCGTGAAAGACGGCATCAACCTCGTGTTGACGCACGATCCGGACATCGTGCCGCATATGAAAGACTATCATTTTGACTACTTGTTGTCCGGCCATTTCCACGGCGGGCAAATTCATTGGCCAAAGCCGTACCATTTGGCGAAAATGAGCAAAACGCTCACCGAGCGGAACATGATCAAAGGTTATCATGAATGGGAGGGGAAACCGTTTTATATCAACGAAGGGCTTGGGCAAACCGGGGTGAACATTCGAATCGGCTCGAAGCCGGAAGTGACGCTCCACTTGTTGGCGCTGCCGTCCCGAAGAGAAGCAGTGAAAGCTGTCTAATTGGCAGCTTTTTATTTTTTTATTAGGCAGGAAAGCGGTTTCGCTTGCGCGTGCCACCATGCGGCGCGCTTTTTGTGTGGACTCGTCTCCCTGTTGTTGGGGGAAAATCAATGACCGTTTGCATAGACAAGGGAAACAATCGCCATACTTTTTAAAGAAAGGAGTGAATGGCCAATGGAACCGTCGTGGAAAGCTCTCTTGCCATTTTTAGTTGTCATCCCGATTTCAATTTGGACGAAGCAAGTGATCCCTGGACTGTTTGTCGGGCTGTTGGTCGGCAGCTATTTCATGACGCCGTCGTTGCTTGGCGGGCTGCGGACGATGCTTCATTACGTCGTCGATAACTTGATGCAGACGAACAACATTCGCATTATCATTTTCTTGTATGTGTTCGCCGGTCTTGTCAGCATGATCAAATACACCGGCGGAATCAAAGGATTCGTCCATCTCGTCAGCAAAAAAGTGAAATCGGCCAAAACCGCCATGCTGCTGACGTGGATTTCGACGATGGTGACGTTTAGCGACCCCGATTTTCGCATCGTCACCGTCGCGCCGATCATGAAGGCGCTGCGCAAACGGCTTGGGCTGTCGTCCCAGCAAATCGGCTTTGCCATTGAGGTGACATCCAACCCGGTTGTCGCGCTCATCCCAATTGCCACCGCGTTTGTCGGCTATATGGTGTCGGTCATCGATAAGGCGCTTGATACGGCTGGCATCGGAGCGGAGCCGTACATCGTGTACGTCCGAAGCATTCCGTTTAACTTTTTCTCGTATGCCATTATTGCGGTTGGGCTCTACTACAGTTTTTTTGTCTATTCGCGCAAAAAACAAGCGGCAGTAAGCGAAAAGCGGAAAGAGGCGCCGATTCGAAGCTGGAACGAGCGGTTGGCGCTCGAAATGGCGGAAGAACAGCGGCCGGCTGACAATGAGCCCAATGAAGCGCAAGGGGAAGAAGGAGACGCGATGCAGACATGCCCGCGCGCTTACCAAAAAGAAACGCCGGTCAAGCCGTGGAATTTGATCGTTCCGCTTTCGATCGTGCTTGTCTTGACGTTGTTTTTAAGTTGGTGGGACGGCCGCCGGGGGGCAAGAACGTTTTGGCAGGCGTTTTTGCAAAGCGATGCGCTCGGTGCGATGTTGGAGGCGCTGTTGTTTACCGTGATCATTACAGTGGCCTTTTTCCTTTGGCAAAAGTTTAAGCTGAACGATTTATTGACTCATTTTGTTAAAGGCGGCAATGAGCTGATTTCCGTCATTTTAATGCTGGCGCTCATTTGGGCGCTGTCGGCTGTGGCGGAGGATTTAGGGTTTTCGCAATACATTACGGGCCATGTCAAAGAATGGATTCCGCCGTTTTTCGTCGCTCCGATTTTGTTTTTGCTTGGCGCCGTCATTTCCTATTTCATCGGCTCGTCGTGGGGGACGTGGGGGATGTTGATGCCGCTTGGCGTAACGCTCGCGAGCCAGTCAGGAGCGAATATTTTGCCGGTCATCGGCGCTGTGTTTGCAAGCGGCACATTCGGGGCGTTCGCGTCGCCGCTCAGCGACAATACAGTGACGCTTTGCACCATTTTGGATTTGCCGGTGATGGAATACGCGCGCACGAAGTTGATCCCATCGTTGATCGCCGCCGGCATCGCCGCCGTTTTGTTCGGCGCGACATCGTTTCTTTTGCATTAACGCTGTTGTCGCCCTCTTTCGCCTTCCATGATACACTAAAAGAAAAAAGAAAGGGGAGCGCCGATGGGGGAGGCGGAACGGCGGCTTGAGGAGCTTGGCCAATGGCAAACGGAAGATGTTGCCGCCCAGCTAGAGCAGTTGAACGAGCGGCTCGCGGTGGAGGACGCGTATTATCGTGCGGATGAAGACCAACGGGCGCGCGAACGGTATTACCGCCATCTGACGCTTGAAGGGGATGGATTGATGTTGTTTGTCCGCTATCACGAACTGGTGGCGCGCACCCATAAGCGGCGGCTGCCGTATTTTTTCAGCAAGGACGAATATTTGTACACATGGGTCGACTTGCAGCCGGACGGAACGGTGCGAAGCTTGTACTCCGGCGAGCGAAAAGACCCGAAGATGTTGATCGTCCAAGATGTCCAAACGATGAAACGGCGCTACGATGAATTTCGCCAGTTGTTGAAAAAAATGAAGCATGGGCTCGGCGATGTGCACGAGCGGGTGAAAACGATCGAGCAGCAATGGAAATTCAATGCCGAACATGTCGTGCCGCAGTCTTGGTTTGGCGCCCGCGAACCGATGAAAGGCGATTTGCATCATTTATTCGTTTGCCAGCCGGAGTGCAATACGATGCGGTCGAATTTTCCGTACGCGGATTTCCCGTTTTACAATCCGGAAGATCCCGACGAGCAAATCCAAAACCGTTGCGGAGTCGTTCATAATGGCTATTTCGAGCCGGAATACGGCAAAGGGACGGCGGCAAGGGCGATGTTGTACTTTCTGCTTCGCTACCCAAAGGCGATCGCAAAGTCGTTTCGGCGCAAAATCGATATTCCGCTCCTTGTCCGTTGGCACGAACAATTTCCACCGACGGTGTATGAACATCATCGCAACAGCGCGATTTTTTTCATCCAAGGCAACCGCAACCCGTTCATTGATTTTCCTGAACTGGCAGGGCGGATGGTGTTTCCGTTTGAAGGGGCGCTGTGAAATGAGGTGAAAGGCGGGTGCCTGCCTTTTGTCCCGGGTGTCAAGGAATAAGAAAGATGAGCGGAAAAGCTGTCTCCGAAAAATGATCGTTCATTTCGGAAGACAGCTTTTTTGTTGCTAGGCAAAGCGTGAGAGGGGTTAAGCGGAAATCGTTTGTTCATCCGCCTGGCGATCTGCTTGTTTGCGGAAGTATGTTGCGACCATCGGACCGGAAATATTGTGCCAGACGCTGAAAATGGCGCTCGGAACAGCGGCGAGCGGCGAAAAATGGGCGGTCGCTAAGGCCGCACCAAGCCCGGAGTTTTGCATGCCAACTTCGATGGAAATCGCCTTTTGTTTTGGCGGTGACAGGCGAAACAGTTTGGCAAACCAATACCCAAGCAGCAAGCCCAATCCGTTATGAACAACGACAATAAGAAAAATAAGCAGTCCGCTTTTGGCAATGGCCGCTTGGTTTTGTCCGACGACGGCGGCGACAATGGCCACGATGGCGATGACCGAAACGAGCGGCAGCGCCGGGATGCACGCTTTGACTTGCTTTTGGAACAGAGCCTGGGCGATGAGTCCTAAAAGGATCGGAATCAGGACGACTTTGACGATCGACCAAAACAAAGCTGCGGCCGATACGGACAGCCATTTTCCCGCTAAAAGCAAGATGAGCGAAGGCGTCAAAATCGGCGCTAAAATCGTCGAAACAGACGTGACGGCGACCGACAGAGCCGTATCTCCTTTCGCCAAATACGTCATGACGTTGGACGCCGTTCCGCCCGGACAGCAGCCGACTAAAATAATGCCGAGCGCCACTTCGCGCGAAACCGGCAGAAAGTAAGCGAGCAAAAACGCGATAAGCGGCATGATCAGAAATTGGGCAACGACGCCGATCAACACATCAAGCGGACGTTTGAATACTTCTTTGAAATCATCTGCTGAAAGCGTCAATCCCATGCCAAACATCACGATGCCTAAAAGCGGCACAATATACGGGGCGATCCACGTAAACGCGCCGGGAGCGAAAAAAGCAAGCGCTCCGAACAAAAGCACCCAGATCGCAAACGTATTGCCGACAAAGTTGCTTATTCTTCCTAGTGTATTCACTGTACTCACTCCTTGAACAAAGATGGGAAAGATATACAAGAAATTATATACATTTTTTTGAAAAGTTCAACTAATGAATCGCCAAATTTTGAAGAAATGTTGACAATATAGAATGATTGTGAAAAAAGTCACTTCCTTTTTCTTCGGTTATGCTATGATAGGAATTGAGAAAAAGAATCATTCTTGACACACATGAGAATAGACAGGGAAATAGGGGGAAAAGACGATGGTGCTGACCGATTTGCATAAAGGAGAAGCAGCGGTCGTCGTCCATTTGGCCGTCGAGCAGGAGGCACTGAAACAGCGCCTCCTTCATCTAGGGGTCAAAGAAGGAAAAATGGTGCGGCTGAAAACCGCGATGCCGTTTGGCGGACCGGTGATGATCGAAGTTGATGGGCAGGCCATCGGCTTACGGCGCAAAGAAGCGTCGGCGATTGAGGTGAAATGATGGCGTACGTAGCGCTGTTTGGCAACCCCAATACTGGCAAAACGTCATTGTTTAACTGTTTAACCGGCTCTTATGAATATGTTGGCAACTGGAGCGGGGTAACGGTCGAGAAGAAAGTAGGAGTGCTTCGCCAACACGGTGTGCCGGTCGTCGATTTGCCCGGCATTTACTCGCTCCAGCCGCTGTCCCGTGATGAAGGAGTGGCGACTGATTTCTTATTGACCGAGCCGTGTTCAGTGATCGTCAATATCGTTGACGCGTCACAACTTCAGCGCAACTTGCATTTGACGGTTCAGCTATTGGAATTTGGCCGCCCGCTCATCATCGCTTTGAATATGGTGGATGTCGCTGAAAAGCGCGGCGTCAAAATCGATGCCGCCAAGCTGTCGCGCCATCTCGGCGTCCCAGTTGTTCCGGTCATCGCCCGGACGGGAAAGGGGACAAAGGAGTTATCCCGCACCATTTTGTCGGCAAAAGACGGACACCATTCCCGCATTTTTATTGATTACGGCGTTGAGGTGGAACGCGCAGTCCGTCGCATTGCTGAGCAACTGCCCGATGACATGCCGGGAGATAAGCGCTGGATGGCGTTGCAATTTCTAGAAGGAAACGAGCGCATCGCCGCCTATTTGCGCGGGCGGTTGGATCTTTCTCCGCTTCTAGAAGCCCGCGCAGAGGCGGAACAGAAGCTCGGATCTTCGGTCGCCGAACAGATTTATGAGACGCGTGACCGCTGGATCGGTGAGGCGATCGCTGTTGCGGCGATCGCGCTTGAGAACAAACCGTTGACATGGACGGAAAAAATCGATGTGGTTGTGACAAACCGTTATGTCGGGCTGCCGATTTTTTTGGCGCTGATGTATCTCGTGTTTATGCTCACGTTTAACTGGCTTGGGACGCCGCTTGCCGATCAGCTTGACGCTTTCTTCTCAGGGCCGCTCACTGATTGGCTGTCCCGTCTTCTCGACTGGGCGGGGGCGTCGCCGTTTATCAAGGCACTCGTTTTGGACGGGATTGTCGCTGGGGTCGGCGGGGTTCTGGTGTTTGTTCCGCAAATTTTCATTTTGTTCTTTTTCATCTCGCTTCTCGAAGACTCCGGGTACATGGCGCGCGTGGCGATGGTGATGGACCGGATGATGGAAGCGATCGGGTTAAACGGCAAGGCGTTTATCCCGATGATCATCGGCTTTGGCTGCAACGTTCCCGGGGTGATGGCGGCGCGCACGATCGAGCAGCCGAAAGAACGGCTGTTGACGATCTTGGCGCTGCCGTTTATGTCGTGTTCCGCCCGCTTGCCGGTGTACGCCTTGTTTGCCGGCACGTTTTTCGTCCGCGAACAGGCGCTTGTCGTCTTTTCGCTTTACGTGCTTGGCATTGTAGTGGCTTTGGGGCTCGCCAAGTTGTTCTCATCGACGCTCTTGAAAAACGAAAGTTCGCTGTTTGTCATTGAACTGCCGCCATACCGCGTGCCGCAGGCGCTCACGTTATGGCGGAGCACATGGGAGAAAGGGAAAGGGTTCGTTCGCAAAGCCGGCACGTTTATTTTTGGCGGTTCGGTCGCCATTTGGCTGTTGACGTATATCGGGCCGCATGGGGTCGGCGTTGCCATGGATGACAGTTTTCTCGCCGCCATCGGCGGCCTCATCGCTCCGTTGCTCGCCCCGCTTGGCTTTGGCGCCTGGCAGGCGGGCGCGGCTTTGATCACCGGCTTTTTGGCGAAAGAAGTCGTCGTGTCCACGATGAATATTATTTACCACGTTCATGAGGAGAACGGGCTGAAGCAGGTGATCGCCTCCCATTTCACGCCGCTGTCGGCGTTCAGCTTTATGGTGTTCGTCCTGCTTTATACGCCGTGTCTAGCGACGGTGGCGGCGATTCGCAAAGAAACCGGGTCGCGGAAATGGACGCTGTTGTCAATCGGATGCGCGCTGACGGTTGCGTATGTCATTTCGTTTGCCGTCTATCAGTTTGGGCATATGCTTGGTTATTCATGAAAGGAGAGAGAATCGATGATCGCGAATCTTGTGATCGGCGGAGCGATTTTTGCCTACGCCGGCTGGACGCTGGTTCGCCACGTGAAAAAAAGCGCCAAAGGGGCGTGCGCGTCATGCCATGCGGCTGACCATTGCCGAGGCAGCTGCGGGACGGAGAGGTAACCCGTTCAAGACGAACGGATTCCTGACGATGATCGGAATCCGTTTTTCTTATTTTCCGACGAAAGACTTTCGCTTCCATGTTGTAGGATAGCCAAAAAATAAGCGGGGATACAATGGGTAAGCTGCTTCAACGGACCATCCGTTTCAACGGGCTCTGGAGGACAAAAGATCAGGCCGCCCTTTGTTTTGGCTGTTGGGTGTTGTTGCCTCAATGATGGCCGAAACACCGGGGGTAGAAAGCTTTTTTCGTTCAACCGTTGAAACTCAAGGGAAGACCGTGAGTGTGGAGGATAAACTTTTGACAATACCTAAAAATTGAGGATAGCGAAAAGGCGGCTTTGGATCAAGGTTCGCACAGTTGTGTAAAAACAAAGCAGCAAAAAACGATGTTGTTGTCCTGTCATCCAAGTTTACTGTGTTGGCGATGGAATTTCACGCAATAATTGAACTTGACCCGGCTTTGGCCCGCTCTTTTCCTCACTCTTTTCCTCATTCTTTTCGTTTTTGGATGGGACGGATGTAACTCTCTAATTCGTGGGCAAGATGCTGGATGCAATCATTTCCCCGGAACTTGGCATCCTCGACAAGGTACACCGTGAAATCTTCCGCTTCTTTATTGGTCATAGTGAACTCATATCCATTCAAATCAAGGAACGTGACGAATACGGTTAAAGCCGTCCGCTTATTGCCGTTGTGGAAAATATGACCTGTCGCGATGGAATGGTAATAGCAGCAAGCCTTTTCAATAATCGAAGGGAACTGTTCCTCCCCGAACAATTTCGTTTTCGGTCTTTCCAACATCCACGCGAATTTATCGGGGAATTGGATCCCCGCTTGTTCTGCGTCGTCGTACATTTCCATGACCGTGTAATGGATAAATATGATTTCTTCCGCTGTCAAATAATAAACCATGTTTTCCTCCGGTTGCTCCTTTATCTATATTTCAAGTTGCGCAGCGCTTCGTCATATTTGGAGATCGCGCGGTTCATCGCCATCACGACTTCAGGACGGACTTCTTTTGGAATTCGGTTTGCGCGTTTCATCACGATTTCCCCTCGTTCCTTGTCGTAATATATTTCGATTTCATCGCCTTTATTTAGGTTTAGCATCGTGGCTAAATCTTTCGGGATGCTAACGGACAAACTATTCCCGACTTGGCTAATCCGACGTGTATACGTTTTGTCATTCTTGCTTCCCAACATTTCCGCGTCCATTTCTTTTTCATCTCCTTTCCATATAATGGGCAAAAAGGACGTTTTTATCCATAAAATTATTACTGTATAAACAATTATAACAATAATCTTCCGAAAAGCAATACGGAATAATAAAAAAGGGCTTTTTGTCTTTCAACGAGAAAAACGCATGCCGCATTTCTAGAATCGATGTCGTTAGGAGGGAAAGAGGAGTGCCGCATAAAGTGAGCTTGTACGGATATGCCGTCTGTGTGTTATGCCATGCCGGACATAGTGAGGTCGGAAGCGTCAAGCAGTGGAACATGAAACAGCCGCGTCACGGAACGGATCAACGACGGCTATCTTTATTATTGCTTGGGGGATTTAGTTGGTTTATCAAATATCTTTGTCTTGCAGAAGGAATGAGGGATATTCATTGTTGCGACGGACCATCCGTTTATTATCTTGCGCGTGAAGCCAATCCACATAAGCTTGGAAGCGGAACGGTGAGATGAACGAGGATGGCTTGCTGGCTGTGGGCAGGCGCGCCCAAGAATCTCCTGCCGCTAAGTGTTTGCGCAGTCGGGGGATCATTCCATTGAGGGTAGGTTCTTTTTCACTATTCAATGGATATACATGACGCTGTTTTTGTCGTTTCTTGTTTCAAAGAATGACGAAAACGAAAAGAAGGAAACGATATTCATCAAAATTTGTTTGTAGTTAGGACGAACGGACTATTTACATGGAATGAAAAAAACGGTAAAAATAGAAGTGAGGACAGTAGTTTAGAAAAAAGAGAAAATTCTGTTTATCAAGGGGACAGCATTATGGTTTACGATGGAATCATTTTGTCGTTGTTGATCGGCTGGTTTCGCGGCGGAAGCCTGAAAGGGTTGGCCAACATGAAATTGCGCGGCGGTTGGTTGTTTCCGCTCTTGTTGGCGGTGCAGTTTATCGTCTTTTTCCTTCAAGAACGCATCGAGTGGATCGCCAAAATGAGCAACGTTATTTTTCTTCTCGTCTATATCACAGGACTCGCATTTCTGTGGCTCAACCGCCATCAGCCGGGGTTTCCGGTCATCTTCGCCGGCGTCTTGCTTAACTTTATCGTCATGGCCGTAAACGGCGGACGGATGCCGGTATCGATCGAAGCCGCCCAATTTCTCGGCCGCGAATATATCGAAGCGTTAAAAGCCGGTCTGTACGGCAAGCACCAGGCGATCACATCGGATACGCTTCTGCCGTTTCTTGGCGACATCATCCCGCTGTCTCCGCCGTACCCGCGCCAACAAGTCATCAGCATCGGCGACGTTGTGATGAACGTAGGGGCGTTCTTGTTCATCCAGCATCTGATGCTCAGTGCACCGCGCCATGGGGCAGACGATGCTGAGAAAGAAACAACGGCCGCTCCTGCGAATCAATAAACTAATTTTTAAGGGGGAAAAGGACATGAAATTCAAAGTAAAACAAGTATTGATCAATTTGTTCATCCTTGGTTCGGTGATTGTGGCGTTGACGTCGGGGTTTAAACTCATTGAGTAGAAAATAATAATGTTGATCTAATAAAGAGGGAGGCGATACTCCTTCTTTAAAATTTTTTAGCTGAGAGTGATTTTGTATGGTTTTTGAACGGTTAAAAAACAAAGAAAAACTATATACTGTTGTTGTCTCTCTTTTAGGGATGTGTATATTTGCTACAGAGGTTGATATCCATTCTCAATCCTTAAAAGATTGGGTTTTAGTATATATATTGACTGGTTCTGTCGTTTTGTTGAATCTTTTTCCTATTATCTTGCCCCCTAAAGCTAATTCTTTTTCAATGGATTCTGCTGTTTACTTGGCTACCCTGTTTTTATATGGATTGAACTTTACGTTACAGGTTCTTTTTATTTTTAGTTTGATAGAATTGTATCGTAATCAACGAATGTCTGCATGGAGACATTTATTTAATTTCTCAATGTATTGTTTGATGATATCAGGTGCTTATTACTCATTTTTATTCTTCGATGGGAATATTGGGAAGATAAATGTCCATCATTTACTTCCTTATTTGATTAGTTTGCTAGTTTATTTTAGTATTAATGTATTATTGATTTTTCTTTTCTTCTATTTCATTGGACAAATATTTAAAGGTGCTCTAGAGTTAGGCGTCTTAAAAGAGGCGTGTGTTGGTTATTCAGTAACATTGCTTCTTTCAATGGTTTTAGCCATTTTATTGTCGGAAGAGAAATATTTTGGCTTGTCCTTATTTATTATTTTAGTAACGATATTGTCTATTGTTTTTAGGAAATTTTTGGAATTATACCAGTTAGTATCCAACCGCGCCAACAGAGATCACCTCACCGGCCTATACAACCACGGTTTTTTCAAAGAAACGCTCAAGGAGCAGTTTTCCGACTGCAAGCTGTTGAAACAGCCGTTGACCTTGGCATTTCTGGATTTGGACGATTTTAAAAAATACAATGACCGAAACGGCCATTTGCAAGGCGATCGTTTGTTGACTTTTTTCGGGAAACTGCTGCAAAAAGCAGTCGAAGGGACGAACTTCACGGTCGCCCGCTATGGCGGAGAAGAGTTTGCCATTTTAATGCCCAACACGACGAAAGAAGACGCGTACGCGTTTTTAAACCGGTTGCGCAAAGAAGTGAACGATACATATTTTGAAGGCGTCGAGCATATTCCGTATCGTTGCCTGTCGTTTTCGTGCGGCATCGCCGAGATGGAAAAAGATATGTACGAAAGCGAGGAATTGATCCATCGCGCCGATCAAGCGCTGTATTACGCCAAGGCGCAAGGGAAAAACAACGTGCAGCTGTATGATAAGCACAATATGTGCTTGGATGAGATTAAGTTTAAGCAAGATTTGGAAGCGCTCGAGCAGCAAGTGAAATTTTTTCTTTCCAAAGATGTCTATACATACCGCCATAGCAAACGGGTGTTTAAATATGCGTTGGAGTTTGGCAGTCGTCTTGATGAGTTGACCGACCATGAACGGCAGACGCTCATTTTAGGGGCGCTCATCCATGACATTGGCAAAATTGAAGTGCCGCGCGATATTTTAAATAAGCGGGGAAAGTTGGAGAAGCATGAATGGGAGATCATTAAAAAGCACGTAACGTGGGGACGCGAGATTGTGGCGGCGGAGAAGCGGTTTGATGATTTGCTTCCGCTTGTCGAGCTGCACCACGAACGATATGATGGGAAAGGGTATCCGTACGGGCTGAAAGGGGAAGAAATCCCGAAACTGGCCCGCATTTTGTGTATTATCGATTCGTTTGACGCCATGACAACCGAGCGTCCGTACCAGCCGACGAAAACGTTTGAAGAGGCGCTTGAGGAAATCAAGCGCTGCGCAGGAACGCAGTTTGATCCGGTCTATGCGGCGAAGTTTATCGCGTTTGTGCGGAAGCATTATTTGCCGCTTGCCGAGATGGAGCAACTGAATTAAGTGAAAGAAGGCACTTGCCGATGGCAAGTGTTTTTATTTTTGGCTTTCCGTGAAAATCCTGCGCCGGCAAGCGGTGATTTTCAATCCCCGGGTGGAGGGCAAACCATTGCCCATGGACCTTTCTGTGAAAAATCAAGCGTCGGTGGGCTGTGACGTTCATGTGCTGGGAGTAGAGAGGAACATTTACTTATGGATGAGATTTTGATCGATTTTGATTGATTGAATTATTTATTTGATTTATATTGATAGAAAATGAATGTTTTTGATTGATTTTTTCACTATCTTGGGATATGATAGAGTTGTAAGCGATATCCCCGATGATCGGAGGTGGGAGTGTGCTGACAGAAGAACGTCACCGCCTCATTTTGGACCTGTTGGCGCAAAAAGGAGTCATCAAGCTGCAAGAGCTCGTGGAGGCGACTGGGGCGTCGGAGTCGACGATTCGCCGCGATTTGACGCAGCTTGAAACCGAAAAGAAACTGCGCCGTGTGCACGGCGGGGCGGCCTTGTTGCAGCAGAAGCGCGAAGAGTTAAGCGTATCGGAAAAGTCGCTGAAATATATCGAAGAAAAGCGGCGGATTGCCGCGTATGCGGCCAGTTTGGTCCAAAAAGGAAACTGCATTTATTTAGATGCGGGAACGACAACGTGGGAAATGATTCCACATTTGGCTGACAAAGAGGTCATCGTGGTCACGAACGGCGTGATGCATGTCGAGCGGTTGCTTGAGCAAAATGTGGCGACGTATTTGATCGGCGGCATGATCAAGCCGAAAACGAAGGCGTTGATCGGGCGCGGCGCCATCGAGTCGCTGCGGCAGTATCGCTTTGACCAATGCTTCATCGGCGCCAACGGCGTTCATTACGACTATGGTTATACGACGCCGGATCCGGAAGAAGCGCTGGTGAAATATACGGCGATGCAGCTGGCGCAACGCGCGTATGTGCTTGCTGACCATTCGAAGTTGAATGAAAGCGCGTTTGCGAAAATTGCGGATTTGCATGAAGCGGTGTTGATCACCGATGAATTGGATGAAGAGTGGAAAGATTTGTATCGAACAAAAACAACAGTAGAGGTTGTGGCTCCGTGATTTACACATGCACGTTGAATCCATCTGTTGATTATATCGTTCACCTCGATGAGCTGCATGTTGGTGAACTGAATCGTTCGGTGAAAACGTTCACATTTCCGGGCGGGAAAGGGATCAATGTATCGCGCGTGTTGAAGCGTTTGGATGTTGACAGCACGGCGCTTGGATTCGTCGGCGGGTTCACCGGCGGGTTCATTGAAAGCGAGCTTCGGAAAGAAGGCATTGCCTGCGATTTTGTTCATGTCCCAGGGCAAACGCGCATTAACGTCAAACTGAAAGCTGGGCGGGAGACGGAAATTAACGGTGAAGGCCCGATGATTGCCGATGACGATGCAACGCAATTGATAGCGAAAATCGGAGCGCTTTCGGCCGGTGATGTGCTTGTGCTCGCCGGAAGCGCGCCGATGTCGCTGTCGGCGGACATGTACGAGCGATTGGCGGCTCGAGCGGTGAAACGGCGTGTTCGTCTTGTTGTCGATACGAGCGGTCCGGCGCTCGAGGCGCTGCTCGCCTGCCGGCCGTTTCTTGCCAAGCCGAACCACCATGAGCTGGCCGAACTGTTTGGCGCCGCTGTGCTGACGAAAGAAGACATCATCCTCTATGGCCGCCGGTTGGTTGAAAGAGGAGTAGAGCATCTCATCGTCTCGATGGGCGGCGCGGGGGCGTTTTACTTCGGCCGGGAAGCAACGCTGTTTGCCGAAGCGCCAAAAGGAACGGTGAAAAATTCGGTCGGGGCGGGTGATTCGATGGTCGCTGGGTTTTTAGCCGCCCATACGAGCGGAAAACCGATCGAGGAAGCGTTCGCTTACAGTGTCGCCGCCGGAAGCGCGACCGCGTTTTCGGAAGATTTATGCACGAAAGAGGAAGTCGAAGCGCTCGTCGACCGCGTCCGCGTCGTGCGTTTATAGGAGGAAATCAAGGGGGGGGCGTACAGATGAACGTCACGGATTTGTTAACAAAGGAAACGATGATTCTTGAACTTCGGGCAAAGACAAAAGAGGAAGTGATTGATGAATTGGCCGCGAAACTCGCCGAGGCGGGGGCGGTCAGCGATGTGGAGGCGTTCAAACGAGCGATTTGGGCGCGCGAACAACAAAGCACGACCGGCGTTGGAGATGGCGTTGCCATTCCGCACGCCAAAACGGCGGCGGTCAAGCGCCCGGCGGTGGCGTTTGGCCGTTCGACCGCCGGGATTGATTACGAGTCGCTGGACGGCCAGCCAAGCCATTTGTTTTTCATGATTGCGGCCCCGGAAGGCGGGGAACAGACGCATTTGCAGGCGTTGGCGAAACTATCGTCGCTGTTGATGGATGTCTCGTTCCGCACCCGGTTGGAGCGTGCTTCGGATGAAGAGGAGATCCTCCGTTTGTTCAAAGAGAAAGAGAACAAAAGGGAAGAACCGTCTCTGCAAGGCGCCCCATCTGGCGGCCGACGGAAAGTGCTGGCGGTGACCGCTTGTCCGACAGGAATCGCTCATACGTATATGGCCGCTGATGCACTGAAAGCGAAAGCAACGGAAATGGGAGTATCCATCAAAGTCGAGACAAACGGTTCCGATGGGGTGAAAAACGCTCTGACGGCGAAGGAGATTGAAGAGGCAACGGCGATCATTGTCGCAGCCGATAAACAAGTCGAGATGGACCGTTTTGACGGCAAACATGTCATTCAAGTGCCGGTCGCCCAGGCGATCCGTGAGCCAGAGAAGCTGATCGAGCAGGCGTTGCGCCAAGATGCACCGATTTATCGGGCAAGCCGGTGCGGCACGGGGCAGCGTGGGAGCGGCGAAGCCGCGCACCGGTTTTTACAAGCATTTGATGAACGGTGTATCGAATATGCTTCCGTTTGTCGTCGGCGGCGGGATTTTGATTGCGCTTTCCTTCACGTTCGGCATTAAAGCGTTTGATCCGAAAGATCCGTCGTATCATCCGTTTGCCAAACTGTTAATGGACATTGGCGGCGGCAATGCGTTTGCGTTAATGGTTCCTGTACTGGCTGCATTCATCGCCATGAGCATTGCCGACCGGCCGGGGTTTGCGCCGGGGATGGTCGGCGGTTTTCTGGCGGCGAACGGCGGGGCGGGTTTCTTGGGCGGATTGATCGCTGGCTTTCTGGCCGGGTATTTGGTCGTCGGGCTGCGCAAACTGTTCAGCCGCTTGCCGCAGTCGCTTGAGGGGATTAAACCGGTGCTGCTCTATCCGGTATTCGGCATTTTCCTCACCGGCGTCATTATGATGTATGTGGTCATCGATCCTGTCAAGGCGTTGAATGAAGGACTGAAACATTGGCTTTCCGGCATGGGAACAGCCAACTTAGTGCTGCTTGGTGCGGTGTTGGGAGGTATGATGGCGGTCGATATGGGCGGACCGATCAACAAAGCGGCGTATACGTTTGGGCTGGCGATGATTGAAGCTGGCAACTTTGCGCCGCATGCGGCGATTATGGCTGGCGGGATGGTGCCACCGCTCGGATTGGCGCTGGCGACAACGTTCTTTAAAAAGAAATTCACGAAAGCCGAGCGGGAAGCCGGAAAAACGTGCTATATCATGGGCGCTTCGTTCATTACCGAAGGGGCGATTCCGTTTGCCGCGGCTGACCCGGTGCGGGTCATTCCATCGATTATCGTCGGATCGGCTGTTGCGGGAGCGTTGACGATGTGGTTCCATATCGGGCTGCCGGCGCCGCACGGAGGGATTTTCGTCATCCCGATCGTCAAAGGCAGTGCATGGCTTTATATCTTGGCTATTTTGATTGGTTCCATCGTAACCGCATTGATGGTCGGGTTGTGGAAAAAAGAAGTGGAAGAATAATAGAAGAAGAGGCGTTTCGCCAAAGGCGGAGCGCCTTTTTTGTTATGGAGTTTGCTATTTTTCTTACCAAATTTTCATGACAATGGTCATTTATCATGATAAAATGAACGGTTGTAAATGAGAGGAGAACCCATGATGAACACGTTTTTGCAGCTGAATACGATTTTTATCAGTATATTGATTGAATCGTTGCCGTTCGTCGTGCTTGGGGTGTTTGTTTCCGGAGTCATTCAAATGTTTGTCAGTGAAGAGACCGTACAACGGTGGGTGCCGAAAAATCGCTTTTTGGCCATTGTTTATGCGGCGTTGATCGGGGTGTTTTTCCCTTCATGCGAATGCAGCATCGTGCCGATCACCCGCCGTCTCGTCGCCAAGGGGGTGCCGCTTTACGCGGCCGTGCCGTTTATGTTAACGGCGCCCGTCATCAATCCGGTTGTGCTGTTTTCGACGTATATCGCCTTCGGAAGCAGCTGGACGATGGTATTGTGCCGGGCGCTGTTCGCTTGCGCCGTTGCCGTTACGATCGGTGCGGTGATCGCGATTCGGCATGCAGGAAGCGAACTGCGCCATGAGAGGCGCGAGATCTCGATGATGCCTCGTACGTGGAAAGAGAAAATGGTCGGCACCCTGCGCCATACGATCGATGAATTTTTTGCGACCGGGAAGTATTTGATCATTGGGGCGTTCATTGCTTCGGCGATGCAAACGTATGTGAAAACGTCGGCGCTTGTGTCGATCGGCAATGGGAAAGTGGCGGCCTCCTTGGTCATGATGGCGCTCGCCTTCGTGCTGTCGCTCTGTTCCGAGGCGGATGCCTTTATCGCCTCGTCATTTCAAAGCACATTTCCGTTTCACGCGCTGGCAGCGTTTCTCGTTTACGGGCCGATGCTCGATGTGAAAAATACGCTCATGTTGTTTCAGTCATTCCGCGCCCGGTTTGTGTGGAAACTGATTTCCTATATCACGTTGTTTGTGTTTGTCGGATCGCTATTGATCTAGCAAGGAGGTGGCGGCATGATTCGCATGTATATTTTGCTTGGGTTTGCGTTTTTGTTTTTTCATTTATATATTACTGGAGAGTTGAGCAAATACATTAATATGCGGTATTCGTATATTTCGTTTAGTGCGATGTTTGTGTTTGCTTTTTTAACGATCGTGCAATTTGTGCTGGCAAGCCGCAACGAGGAACCGCGTGATCATGGGGAAGAGTGCTGCGGCCATCACCATCATGAGCCGTCCGTGCGCTGGAAGAGGGTGGTAAATTACCTTATTTTTGTTTTTCCGCTGGCTTCCGCCTTCTTGTTTCCCGTTGCGACGCTGGATTCTGAAGTCGTAAAGGCGAAAGGGATTCATGTTCCTGGGATGGCGGCTGACGGCAGCGATCCGTTTGCCCAGCGGCAGTTTTTGCGTCCGGATACGAGCATGTATTATGGGCGGGACGATTATCAAAATGCCATGGAAAAAGAGCTGAAAAAATACGGTCGTCTTGCTCGCTTGGAGTTGAATGATCAAAACTATTTAAATGCCATGGAAACGATTTATCAGTTTCCCGGTGCATTCGCCGCCCGCGACATTGAATTCACCGGGTTTGTTTACCGTGAGGAAACGACGCGCGCCAATGAGGCGTTTCTCCTTCGCTTTGGAATCATTCATTGTGTTGCGGATTCAGGGGTGTACGGGCTGCTCCTTCAGTTTCCAAAGACGGTGCCGCTTCAAAATGATGAATGGATTCATGTGAAAGGTACGCTATCCACCATGTATTACCAGCCGTTTCATATGACGCTTCCGTATGTAAAAGTGACGTCATGGGAGAGGGTGGCCAAACCGAAGGAGCCGTACGTATACCGCCAATTCAATGAATAAGAGCGAGCCGCGGACTGGCTTGCTCTTTTGGATAAAGTTGCGCTCATTCCTTTTGCCGCGCTTGTTTCACCATGGTGATTGCGCTTGTTTGGCTGAACGAATTGTCGAATTGGGAAAGGGCCGTCAACGCTTGGGCGGCATCGATCACCTCGCCGAGCTTCAAGCAAAGCAAGCGCTCCTCTTCCAATCCGCGCCGCCGCCATTCAGCCCATAGGCGGTCAAGCGCTTCTTTCGGCGTATCATCGGCGAGGCGGAACGCCCCGTAATGCATCGGCACAAACAGGCGGGCGCGGCAGTCCAAAAACGCCTGCACCGCTTCTTCCGGTGTGGTGTGCTGCGGCCCCATGAACCATTCCGGTTCGTACGCGCCGATCGGCAAGAGCGCATAGTCGATGGAAAAGCGTTCGCCGATGTCGCGAAAGCCGCGGAAGTAGCCGCTGTCGCCAGCAAAATAAACCGTCGGTGCGTCGTCCGCTTCAATGACCCACCCGCCCCAGTGCGACGTATTCGTATCCCAAAGCGTTCGCCGCGTCCAATGTTGGGCGGGAACAAATGTGAGCGATACGCCGTGAAAGGAGGTCGTTTCCCACCATGACAGTTCGGTGACATGGCGGTAGCCGCGGCGGCGGAACAAGCGGCCGAGCCCCTCGGGCACGAATATGTGCGGGTCACCGTGCAAACGGCGGAGGCTGCCGAAATGCAAATGGTCATAGTGGCCGTGGGAAATGAGCACAACGTCCACGGGCGGCATCTTGTCAAGCGGAACACCAGGAGCCGTCAAGCGTTTGGCCGCGCCCATCCAATTCGCCCAGACGGGATCGGTGACGATGGTGATGCCATGAAGTTGAACGACAAAGGTCGAATGGCCGACCCAGCAGAGCTGCGGCCGTCCGTTCGGCTTCTGAAGCCGCTCGTATTGAGGCGGTGAAACATGCGGCACGACGTAGGACAAATCTTTTTGTTTTTGTTTCCGCTCCCGCTGCCAGCGGCGGAAATCGGCCCATGTTTTGTGCGTCGAGACGCCGTCTAAGTTTTCATAGCGCTTGGCCAATGATTTCTCACTCCATTTTTTGTATTATATTATTTAGAGTAGCAAACCTTTTTTGCGAAGTACAAAATGTTTGCCCAGGTGGTGGAATGTATGCTTCGTTCGTTTACAATCCGCACGGCAAAGCGGGATGACATGATCGACATTACTTCATTCGTCGAGGAGACGGTGCGCCAGGCTAACGTGACGGAAGGGATCGCTGTCGTTTATTGTCCGCATACAACGGCTGGCATCACCATTAACGAAAACGCGGATCCAGATGTCAAGCGCGACATGATGCGCCGTTTTGATGAAACGTATCCGTGGGAGCATCCGCTTGACCGCCATATGGAAGGAAACACGGCCGCTCATATGAAAGCGAGCACGGTTGGCGCGTCGCAGCACGTCATTATTCACGAAGGCCGGCTGCTGCTTGGACGCTGGCAAGGTGTGTATTTTTGTGAATACGATGGGCCGCGCCAGCGGACGTTGTATGTGAAGGTGATCGAAGGTTAGTAACCATAATTTTATTATGTAAACAAAAGAAAAAGAATAAGGCGGAGAGACGATAGATAGGTTAGCAAGAAGTTTGGGCGAATTATGGATAACCCCCGGACAAAGTGTTTTGTCCGGGGGTTACCGTTACGCCGGCGTCGTTAAAATGAGCGGCCCGTTTTTTGTAATGGCGATCGTATGTTCATATTGCGCTGAATACGAGCCGTCGATCGTTCGCGCCGTCCAGCCGTTCGGATCCATTTTGCTTTGCCATGCCCCCATGTTGACCATCGGTTCGATCGTGATGACCATCCCCTCCTTTAAACGCATCCCTTTTCCTTTTTCGCCGAAGTGGGGGACATACGGCTCTTCGTGAATCGTCGGGCCGATGCCGTGTCCGGTGAAATCGCGTACGACGGAAAAGCCGTGCGCTTCGACGTACGTTTGAATGGCGTGGCCGATGTCGCCGATCCGATTGCCGAGAACGGCTTGCTCGATTCCTTTATAGAGCGACTGCTCGGTGACGTTAAGCAGCTTTTCCACGTCTTTGCCGACGTCGCCGATGGCGTACGTCCAGGCGGAATCGGCGAGCGCTCCGCGCAAATTGACGACAAAATCGATCGTGACGATATCGCCTTCTTTCAGCGGCTCATTGCGCGGAAACCCGTGGCAAATTTCATCGTTAATGGAAGCGCATGTCGCATACGGATAGCCGCGGTATCCTTTTTGTTCCGGTTTGGCGCCGTATTTAGCCAAAAACGTTTCAACGAACCGGTCGATTTCCATCGTTGTGACGCCCGGTCCGATGCGTTTGGCGATCTCTTGATGACAGGCGGCGAGCAGCTTCCCCGCCTCGCGCATCAATTGAATTTCCCGTTCCGTTTTGACGTGAATCATGCAACTGTCTCCTTTTCCCTCGATGTGTTTCGCTTCGATAGTATTGTAGCAGAAACCGCTGTGATGTTAAACCAGGGCGATCCGTTCGCAACTGGGGATCTATTCCTGAATTTTACCCAAAAATAGTTTACTCATCCGTGCGAAGGGCGGCTAAAGGAAAAGATGCCCAGACCAAAAGAAAGGGCCCTTTGATGGCTGGGCATACAGGATATCGATATGTTGACCTTTGTTCACAAGAGCCCTTGCGGCTGGTCTTCGCTATATCATAAGGCGGCAAACAGCTGTTTTTCTTTATCAGAAATCGTTGAGGAAGAAGGAGACGGTGCGAGCGGCAAATAAATCGACACCGTCGTTCCTTTATGTATTTCGCTTTCGATGCGAATCGTTCCGTTCATCGATTCAATGATGCGGTAGACGACCATCATTCCGAGCCCCGTGCCTTTGACGCCTTTCGTCGTAAAATACGGTTCGCCAAGCCGTTCGAGCTGTTCTTTCGTCATGCCAACGCCGGTATCAGCGATGCGGATGAGCACACGTCCGTTGTCAATGGAGACGTATACTTGCAACGTCCCGCCGTTAGGCATCGCTTCGATGGCGTTTTTCATTACGTTGAGCAAACATTGACGGAATTTTTCGCGCTCACCGATGACGGAAAATGGGGCAAGCGTCGCTTGAATATCGACGCAGCTCATATTGGCGAGCGGGCGGAGGATGTCAATGACTCGCTCGATCTCGAGCTTCACGTTCAGCTTTTCCGGCGTCTCGGGCGCCGGCTTGGCAAACGTCAAGTAATCGGTGATGATCGCTTCAGCTCGGTCAAGCTCCTCAATGGCGATGCGCGCATACTGGCGTCGTTTGTCGGCAGCGAGCGGCTGCTCTTCGATCAGTTGGATAAACCCACGCGCCGCGGTGAGTGGATTGCGAATTTCATGGGAGATGGAAGCAGCTAAATGGGTGACGGCTTCCATTTTCTCGGCCCGAATCACTCGTTTGCGCAGCGCGATGTTATGGTGCACCATTTCCTGAAACGAACAAACGATGAGCATGCTGATGGGCTGTACAAACAAAAAGATAAGCGCAACGGAAGGCGGAGGAGAAACCGCAGCAGCCATCCACTCCGCTATGGCGACGGTCAATAGGCCAGAGCCGAAGCTGAGCGATGCAGCGAACAGCGTGCGCTGTTTGGTTGGCAGCTCGACAAACCGTTTTGTCAATAAACTGCTTGTTGCAGCGATGGCGATGGAAACGACGACGGTGACGAAGACGCCAGCTCCGCCGAACAGCGAGCGGTAGGCGATCGCCGTAAACGCTAAAACCGTCGCCGCCCCCGCTCCGCCGTACAAACCGCCAAGCCACAGAGGAATTTGCCGCAAGTCGAAGATGAAATCGCTCTCTGTTCCGACCGGGAGGGTGATGCATAACATGATCACGACGGCGTAACAAATGGTCGGCAAATAAAGGCGGAATCGTTTTGGCCTCTTCTCCTGCTCCGTACAGAGGGGAACGAGGAACACCGGCAGAAGGATGAAAAACAAGTTGAGCAAAAAGTCTTTGAAAATATTCAGCATCGCGGCACCTTCTTTCCCATCGTCAAGCTGCATAACCAGAATTTCTACAAAAACTGCGAATATATTACATTGTAACTGGAAAACTGTCTGGATGTTAAGGTGAAATCGATAGCCTTTTTTTGCTATAAATCTCGTTTTTTCGACAAATATAGGTAAAAAGAACTATTTTGTTCTTGATAAAAAATACCCTTTATTTTTTTATATTATTCTATAATATTTTAATTGTATATATTTTCTATCAACCTTTTATTTGATATGGAGGGATATTTTTGAAAAAACGGTCGATTCCATCACTTGTTGCGGCGCTGTCGCTCGGCATCGGGCTGTGGGCATCTCCGGCGGAAGCGCCGAAAGCGGCTAACGCCCCCGGCATTCCGGCTGTGAAGCAAGGGGGACCGGTCGATTTTGGAATTGCCAATGAGGAAAAGCTGGCGGAAATGTTGAAACGGAGCGGAAAGCTTCGCGCTGATGCGACTCCTGCTGAGGTGGAACAAGCAGTGCGCGACTATTTGCGGCAAAAGGCGATTCATATGCCGCGGGGAAAAGGAGAATTATACGATAAAGAGGCAAAGCGCGTCGAGGCGATGCAGGACGGACAGCAGACAAATGGCGTGCTGAACGGGAAAGGGAAAAAGCTCGGACAATCGAAAACGGCTTCCGTGCCATCCGTCAAGCCGGAGCCATGGAACGGCGGCAAGCGGGTCGACCGTGTACTCGTTTTGCTCATCGAGTATCCGGACTTTCCGCATAACAACATTCAGCCAACTGAAACGGATATGTATTATAAAGATTATACACGCGAACATTATGAAGATATGATTTTCGGCGGCGATGACGGCTATTACGATGGACCGAATGGCGAGAAGCTTATCTCAGTAAAAAAATATTATGAAGAGCAATCAGGCGGCAGCTATTCCATTGAAGGAAAAGTGGCAGGCTGGTATCAGGCGAAGTATCCGGCTAAATACTATGGCGGAAATGTACCGGCGCCGGATGGCAATGACGTCAATCCACGGGCGCTTGTGCGCGAAGCGCTGGCGGCAGCCGCCCAGGATCCGACCATTGATTTGCGTGAGTTTGACCAAGAGGATCGCTACGATTTAGACGGCGACGGCAATTATCGCGAACCGGACGGTTTGATTGACCATTTAATGATCATTCACTCCAGCGTCGGAGAAGAATCGGGCGGCGGTTCGCTCGGCGGCGATGCCATTTGGTCGCACCGCTGGAACTTAGGATCGGTGTACCGCATTCCGAATACGACGACGGATGTGCCGTATTGGCGCGGCCAACTGGCGGCTTACGATTATACGATTGAGCCGGCTGACGGGGCGGCAGGAGTGTTTGCTCACGAATACGGCCACGATTTAGGGCTGCCGGATGAATACGATACGATTTACTCCGGTCTGGGCGAGCCAGTTGCCTATTGGTCGATTATGTCAAGCGGAAGTTGGGCGGGACGCATTCCGGGCACCGAGCCGACCGGCTTCAGCGCCTGGGCGAAACAGTTTTTGCAGTCGACCATGCCGGGCAGCAACTGGCTGAGCGGAACGACCGTTGAGTGGAACGAAGTAACGCCAAACGGTGTTGAAGTCGTGCTCGATGAAGCGAACACGAAAGGGACGAACAACGATGCCGTGCGCATCAACTTGCCGGACAAAGAAACGGTCATCACGACCCCGCCAAGCGGTGCGTATGCCTATTTCTCCGGCAGTGGAAACAACTTAGATCATACGATGTCAACGACGATCGATTTGACGAGAGCGTCCAAGGCGACGCTGGCATTTGATACATGGTATGCGATTGAGAAAGACTGGGATTATGGGGCGGTAGAAGTAAAACCGCATGGCAGCAACGAATGGACAACAATTCAAGGAAACATTACGACGCCCGACAATCCGTACGGGCAAAACCCGGGCAACGGCATTACCGGTACGTCAAACGGCTGGGTGAAGGCGGAATTTGACTTGTCGGCCTATGCAGGACAAACGATTGACCTTCGCTTCCATTACATCACCGATGTGGCGGTGTCGGAAGCTGGCTGGTATGTTGACAACATTCAAGTGACGGCAGATGGAACAATCGCGCTCACAGACGATGCAGAGGGCGACAGCGCTTTCGCGTTGGACGGTTTTGCGAAAAGCGACGGCATCGCGCGCTCGAAGCATTATTATTTGCTTGAATGGCGCAACCACCGCGGCGTCGATGAAGGGCTCGCCCATATTTTGCGCGGCGACCGGCTTCTTTCGTACGATCCAGGGCTTGTCGTCTGGTATGTGGATGAAGGCTATGACAACAACTGGACGGGCGTCCATCCGGGCGAAGGGTTTCTTGGCGTTGTGGATGCCGACCAGCATACGTTAAAATGGTCGGGCAATACGACAGCGTCGACTCGCTATCAAGTGCACGATGCGGCGTTCAGCCTGCAAAAAGGAGCCCCATTCCGCGTGGCAATCAATGGCTCACAGCTGATCGACAACGATACATCGCCGACGCCGGTGTTTGACGACAGCCGGTCGTATGACAATAAAGGGGCCGTCGACGCCGGCCGGAACGTGCCCAACTATGGCCTAAAAATCCGCGTCATCGGTGAAAGCGCTGACCGCACGGCAGCGCGCGTGTTGATCTACCGCTGACAACCTCCAAAGGCGCACGGAACATTTCCGTGCGCCGAGCATTTGTCGACACGGTTTGTCATCCCTTCGTCGAATTTGTTGATTTTTCTTTCCCCCTTTTTTCCGCTTTTTCCGTTTATAATCATAAGTAGGATTGGATGAGAAGGGGGAACAAACAGAATGGAATGGTATGAACAGCTGTCGGCGTGGATTGCCGAGAAGCAGCCGGTGCGTGTAAAAACCTATCAAGGGGAAGTGGTCGTGCTGCCGGTTAAGCTGTATCAGGACACCCGCAAATTGTTCGTTTACAACCGTCAAATGCGGCTGATGAACATTCCGTTGGACCGGATCATTTCCGTCGAGCCGACGCGCATCATCGGTTCCTTTGACCGTCGGGGAGAAGAGGCCATGGTACATACTCGTTGAACGGAGGGCACGCGTCTTTGGGCGCGTGTTTTTTGATGGTGGTCGGCTGTTTCTGCCTGCGGTCTGTTCTGTTGCGCTGGGCGCTATACCCAATGAAGGCGGCATTCGCGTTGCGATGTGCCAGGGAGCGGAATGGTTTTTGTTGCATAGGCAAAGACCATCTTTTAGAATGGAAAGGACGAACGACTGACCATAAGGGGGAAGGGACATGCATGGCAAACGGATTGCCTTGTGCGCGTCACGCAAACTGGACGAAATGACAACGCTTATTGAAAAGCAAGGAGGAACGGCCATCATTCGTCCGGCGCAAGGGACCGTCTTTTCAAAGGGAAGCGAACTGGGAGAGGAAATGCGAACCGTCATCGCCATGCGGCCGGACTGGATCGTATTTACGACGGGAATCGGCTTTGAGGCGCTGTTGGAAGCGGCCGACCGGGAGGGAATGGCTGCCCAATGGCATCGAACGATCAAGGAAGCGAACGTGGCTGCCCGCGGCTATAAAACGGTGGCGGCGTTGAAACAAATCGGCGTCACTCCGGTGGCAGTAAGCGAGGACGGGACGACGAAAGGGTTGATTGCTGCTCTTTATGGGCACGACTTTGCGGAAAAAAACGTTGTTGTACAGCTGTATGGCGACACTGCGCCAAGGCTTCGGCAATTTTTCCTTGAGCGTGGCGCGTCCTATACGGAACTACTTCCATACCGGCATGTCGCTCCGGATGAGAAGACGCTTGAGACGCTATACAATGAAGTTGTCGGTTGTGAGGTCGATGCCGTCTGTTTTACATCGGCGATGCAAGTCCGCTTTTTCTTTTCGTTCGCCCGCGAGAAAAAAGAGATCGCACCGCTGCTTGACGCGTTTCGCACCGATGTCGTGGCCTGCGCCGTTGGCAAAGTGACAAAAGAAGCATTGGAAGAAGAGGGAGTCGATCGCGTCATCGCCCCGGAACATGAGCGGATGGGAGCGATGATTGTGACGCTTGCCCGTTATTTTCAACAATAAGCCCTGTTGAGGGTTGTTTTATATCAATTGTCCAACCTGCTATATAAGAGATCATCTTTTTGTTAAATGTTTTATATTATGTGTTTCATCAAAAATGCTAAACTGTTTATTTTTTGTCACAGTTTTTCGAACATTTTCCGCTTATAATAAAACTGGGTATGTATTTTTCATATGAAAGGGCGGGGCGAGCATGAAACGAAGCTCATTCCAGCAGATGGCGAGCACGGTTCGGCGGGGATTTGCTACGGCGCGTCGCTCATGGGGGCGCGCGTGCTGTTTTTTTGCGCTTGCCTGTCGGCGGTGTGATATGACTCACAACGATGGAGATGCTGCACACAGTATAATGGAAACAACGGACGGATCATAAAAAGGAGGAATTGATGATGCATTCATTTTGCCATATGGGCGGCCCTGAAGGGGTGAAATTATGCGCCGGTCTGGCGCAATTAAAACAAGAACACGGCCCGCTGCGCGCCCAAATGGAGCAGCTGCTTGCCGCAGCGGAGGCGATCGGCCGCGGGGAAAATGACCGCAACTGGCGTGAGCCGCTCGCTGATTTGAGAGAAAAAGTTGAATCGTTCGTCGCCGCCTTAGATCCGCATTCGGAGCGGGAAGAAGGCGTATTGTTCCCAATGATGGCTCGGTACATCGGGCGGACGACCGGCCCTATCGCCGTTATGGAATACGAACACGAACAGGCGAAAACGCGCCTTTCCATGTTTTTAGAAAAGACCGCCCAGCTGCCGGAGAACATCGACAGCAGACAGGCGTTGACGCTTGCCGGCGCGGTGATTGAGGCGTATCATATTTTGGATGAGCACTTCATGAAAGAGGAGAACGTGCTCTTCCCGATGGCCGAGCGGTTGTTGTCCGATGCGGAGAAAGAGGAGCTGTTTGCGCGCATTAACTAAGTAACAAATGGAAAACAGGATGCCCCAAACGACGGGCATCCTGTTTTTTATTATTGGTTCATTTGTTGGCCGGTTGTTATGCATGATCGTTAGGGTATGCGGAAGCGCACGTTGTTTCGTTCCCGCCGCCGTTAAAGTTGACAGGCCGGCTGTTAGGCAATCGGTTTGCCCCCTCCGCCTGTTCAGTTTAGGGTTCCTGATGTGACGCCCGCCGCTCGCTTACTTGGCGCGGTTGACCGGCTCTGCTTGTTTTGGCATTCGCTTTCGATAGACGACGTAGCTGCGCTGCAAGTAGCGGAGCGGGAAGCTGAATACGTGAACGAGACGGGTGAACGGCCAGACGGCGAACAAACCGAATGCAGCGAGAATATGAATCTGAAACCAAAGCGGCACCGCTTCCATATAAGCTGGGTTCGGACGGAACGTAAGAAGGCCGCGAAACCACGGGCCGATTGTCGTCCGGTAATCAAACCCGTGCGAATCGATGTTCAGAAACGTCGACGACAACCCGCTGGCGATCACGACAAGCAAAAATCCGAGCGCGACCCAGTCGCCGGTGCTGCTTGTCGTCCGTACGCGCTTGACCGTCAAGCGGCGGCGAAAAAGGATCACGAAACCAACGAAGGCCGCCAAGCCGGCCGGAATGCCGCCTGCCAAGGCGAGGGCGTGGTACATCTCTTCTGTCACGCCAAGCGCCTCGTAAAACGGCTCGGGAATGAGAATGCCCATCACGTGGCCGACAAACACGAACAAAATGCCCCAGTGAAAGAGAAGGCTTCCAAGGCGCAACTGCCGTTTTTCGAGCAGTTCGCTTGATTTGGATGTCCAGCCAAACTGGTCGCGCTGGTAGCGCCAAATATGGCCGGCGACAAATAGGACAAGCGCCAAATACGGAACAATCACCCAGAGAAATTGGCTGGCCATGCCGTTGCACCTCCTTTCGGGAGCGGCGTCACGCCGAGTTGAGTGAATGTGTGATTGAGCGCGTCAAACAGCTGTGCATACGGGCTGCCTGCCGCTGCCAGCCGGTCGCCGATTTCGCGGATATGGCCGGCATAATCGGCGAGCAAGGCGGTCGTATGCTCTTGATCTGCATAGGCCATCCATTCAAGCATGAGCGGCAAGTAGTCGGGCAGCTCGTGATCGGAGACGGCGAATCCGGCCGCCTCGTAGCGCGCTTTTAAGGCGACGAGTTCGATTCCGCGCTCCCGCTGCTCGCCGTTTGTCATATACGTCAAGTACAAATTCGTTTTTTTGCCGAAATCAAATGTTTCGACATATTGCTCCATCCGCTCTCGAGCCGGGGTGACCGCGAGCTGTTCGGCCACTGCCAAAAGCGGCGCGCGGACGGTTTCATCGTCAAGCGAGCGGATGGCGTCTAGGCAGTCAGGAAGCGATTCGGCCCACTGTTCGTCCGGGTAAGACAACAAATACGATACACATAGAAAGACCGTTTGTTGTTGTTCGCTGTTCATCGTAAATCCTCCATTTCATTGTTGAAGGGGGCGGGGCTCGCCTTCTTTCTCCTTTTACAGCGTGCCGCAAGCGCCCGGGCCGCCGGCAAATGCAAGCCCGCAGCTGCCTTGTTCGGCGTAGAGGTCAGCGACTTCTTCGCGGTGCGATGCTGGAATGACGAAGCGGTCTTCGTATTTGGCAATCGCGAGCAAACGGTACATCTCTTCAATGTCTTCACGGCTTAAGCCGAGCGATTCAATGAGGCGGATGTCCGGCTGTTTGTTCGTTTGTTTCGCCCGCATGTATGAGCGCATGGCCGCCATTTTTTTCAATGTCGTGCGGATGTGCGCCGTATCGCCCGCCGTCAGCAAATTCGCCAAATATTCGATCGGAATGCGCATTTCATCAATGGCCGGGAAGATGTCATCGGCGCTCGCTTGGCTTCCTTTTCCTTCGATCGTATTCATGATCGGGCTCAGCGGCGGAATGTACCATACCATTGGCAGCGTCCGGTATTCCGGATGCAGCGGCAAAGCGATTTTCCAGTCGACGATCATTTTGTAAATCGGCGAGCGCTGTGCGGCGGCGATCCATTCGTCTGGGATGCCCGCTTCTTTCGCGGCGGCGGCGACGGCTGGATTGTTTGGATCAAGGAAAATATCAAGCTGGGCGTGGTACAGCTGTTTCTCATCTGTGACGCTCGCCGCTTCTTTCACTTTGTCAGCGTCATACAGAATCACACCGATGTAACGGATGCGGCCGACGCACGTTTCCGAACAAATCGTCGGCATGCCGGCTTCGATGCGCGGGAAGCAGAGCGTGCATTTTTCCGCTTTGTTCGTTTGCCAGTTGAAATACACTTTTTTGTACGGGCAGCTTGTGACGCAATACCGCCAAGCGCGGCAGGCGTTTTGGTCGACGAGGACGATGCCGTCCTCGTCGCGTTTGTACATGGCGCCTGACGGGCAGCTCGATACGCATGACGGATTGAGGCAATGCTCGCAAATGCGCGGCAAGTACATCATAAAGACATTCTCAAATTCCGCTTGGATCGCCTGCTCCATTTTGACAACGTTCGGATCACGCAAACCGGTGATATGGACGCCGGCCAGATCGTCTTCCCAGTTCGGCCCCCATGACAGCTCCATCCATTCGCCGGTGATGCTTGATTTCGGCCGCGCCACTGGCTGGTATTGTTTTAGCGGGCTGTTCGTCAACGTTTCATAGTCGTAATTCCACGGTTCGTAGTAATCGTCGATCGTAGGCTGGTACGGATTGTAGAACAAGTTGACGAGCCGCATCGCTTTCGAGCCGGATTTGAGCCGCAGTTCGCCGTTTTTCAACTCCCAGCCGCCTCTATACTTCTCTTGGTTTTCCCATTGTTTCGGATAGCCGATTCCGGGTTTCGTTTCAACGTTGTTAAAGTACATGTATTCAGCGCCGGGGCGGTTCGTCCATGTGTTTTTGCACGTGACGCTGCACGTATGGCAGCCGATGCATTTGTCCAAATTCATCACCATGCCGACTTGCGCTTTAATCTTCAAGCCAATCAACCTCCTCGAGTTTGCGGATGACGACGTACAGGTCGCGTTGGTTGCCCGTCGGTCCGTAATAGTTGAATCCGTAGCTTAACTGTGCATATCCGCCGATCATATGCGTCGGCTTTACGTGGATGCGCGTCGGGCTGTTGTGTGTGCCGCCGCGGTTGTTTGTCAGCTTCGTGCCCGGCACGTTAATATGGCGGTCTTGCGCGTGGTGCATAAACGCCATGCCGCGCGGCAGCCGGTGGGAGACGACGGCGCGGGCGACGACGACGCCGTTTTCGTTGAAACATTCGATCCAGTCGTTGTCGTTGATGCCGGTTTCGGCCGCATCATCTTTGTTCATCCACACGGTCGGCCCGCCGCGGAAAAGCGTCAACATCGGCAAGGAGTCGAAATACATGCTGTGGATCGACCATTTGTTATGCGGCGTCAAATAGTTCAAGATGACTTCCTTTCCGTTTTCTTTCGGGCGTTTGTTTGAAAACGGACGGTGCGGCAACACCGGCTTGAACGTCGCCATCGTTTCGCCGAACTCGTGCATCAGTTCATGATCGATGTAAAACGACTGCCGGCCGGTCAACGTCCGCCACGGGATGAGCCGTTCGACGTTCGTCGTAAACGGCGAGTAGCGCCGCCCGCCTTTTTCCGAGCCGCTGAACGCCGGCGAGGTGATGACCGTTTTCGGCTGGGCGGTGATTTGTTCAAACGTAAAGCATTCTTCCTCGCGTTCTTTCGCTAAATCGGCCAATTTCAAATCCGTCTTTTTCTCAAGCGCCTCCCACGCTTTGACCGCCATTTTTCCGTTTGTAGTCGATGACAGCGTCAAAATCGCTTCCGCCGCTTTTTTCGCTTCGCTGATATCCGGGCAGCCATCGGCGACCGAGGCGCGCCGGACAGTGCCGAGCCGGCGTTTCAGCTGTTCGTACTCGTCTTTCGCCGACCAGGCAATCCCTTTTGTGCCGATCGGCTGGCGGGCGACATTTGGACCTAAGGCGGTCATTTGGTCGTAAAGAAGGGTATAGTCGCGTTCAATGACGTGAATGTTCGGCATCGTTTTGCCCGGAATCGGTTCAGTTTCGCCTTTGCTCCAGTCTTTCACTTCACCGAACGGCTGCGCCAGCTCTTGCGCCGTATCGTGCAACAGCGGAGTGGCGACGACTTCTTTCATTGGCTTCAAGCCGGCTTGTTTCGCGACATCAGATACGGCTTTCGCGAGTGATTTGAAAATATCCCAGTCCGAGCGCGCTTCCCAGAGCGGAGGCACCGCCGGGTTGAATGGGTGGACGAACGGGTGCATATCGGTGCTGCTTAAGTCATGTTTTTCATACCAGGTCGCCGCCGGCAGGACGACATCGGAGTAAAGAGCCGTTCCCGCCATGCGGAAGTCTAGGTTGACGAGCAAGTCGAGCTTGCCTTCCGGCGCTTCGTCGCGCCAGCGGATTTCTTCCGGGCGCAGGCTGTCTCGGTCATCGTTTAACAAGCCGTTCGTCGTGCCAAGCAAATGTTTTAAGAAATATTCGTGCCCTTTGCCGGAGCTTGAAATTAAGTTGGCGCGCCAGACGATCAAGTTGCGCGGGAAGTTGGCCTCATCGTCCGGGTCTTCAATGGCAAACTGCAGCTTTTTCTCTTTCAGCTGTTTCGCGACATAGGCGCCGATTTCTTCCGGTGTGCGGGCGCCGGCGTGAACGGCTTCGTTGTACAGCTCGATGCCGTTTTTGTTAAATGTCGGGTACGACGGCAGCCAGCCGAGCCGCGCGGCCAAGACGTTGTAATCGCCAGGATGCAAGTAGCGCGCTTTTTTGGCCAGCGGCGAGACGAGTTCGTCGACCGGCCGCTCTTCATAGCGCCATTGATCGGTCGCAAAGTAAAAGAACGACGTGCCGTTTTGCAATTTCGCCGGTCCGACCCAGTCGCGCGCCATGGCGATTGTCTGCCATCCTTCCGCTGGGCGCAGTTTTTCTTGCCCGACGTAATGCGCCCAGCCGCCGCCATTCACCCCTTGGGCGCCGACGAACAAGACAAGGTTCAAGACGGCGCGGTAAATCGTATCGGAGTTGAACCAATGGTTGATCCCGGCGCCGACGATGATCATGGACCGGCCGTTTGTGTCGATCGCGTTGTCGGCAAACTCGCGGGCGATTTTGACGACGAGATCCCGCTTGACACCGGTGATCGCTTCTTGCCATGCTGGCGTGAACGGCACCTCGTCGTCGTACGAGCGGGCGACTGTGCCGCCGATGCCGCGGTCAATGCCGTAGTTGGCTAAAACCAAGTCATAGACGGTCGTGACATACACGTCGCCCGCTTCGGTGTGCACTTTTTTCACCGGCACAGCACGCTCGATTGTTTTTCCACCGTCATCCGTGAAATATGGCAACTGAATCGGGAAGATTCCATCTTCGCTGCCTAAAAACGACAGGCGCGGTTCAATGGGCTGCCCCGTTTCCTCGTCGACGAGGCGCAAGTTCCATTTCCCCTTATCCTCCCAGCGGGCGCCGATCGTTCCATTCGGCACGACAAACGAGTCGGTGTTTTCATCATAGATGACCGGCTTCCATTCGGCATTGTTCGTTTGTTTGCCAAGGTCTTTCGCCAACAAGAAGCGGCCGGCCGTCCATGTGTCTCCCTCTTGTTTTAAAGTGACGACAAATGGAAAATCGGTATACGTTTTCGCATATTGTTCAAAATACGGGACGGTCCGTTTGACATAATATTCGTTTAAAATAACATGTCCCATCGCCATCGCCAAGGCGCCGTCCATTCCTTGTTTCACCGACAGCCAATCGTCGGCGAATTTTGTCGACTCGGCGTAATCCGGGCTGACGGAGACGACTTTCGTGCCGCGGTAGCGCACTTCGGCTAAAAAGTGAGCGTCCGGAGTCCGGGTGAGCGGGACGTTCGAGCCCCAGGTGATGATGTAGCCGGCGTTGTACCAGTCGCTTGACTCCGGCACGTCCGTTTGGTCGCCCCAAATTTGCGGCGAGGCTGGCGGCAAGTCGGCGTACCAGTCGTAAAAGCTTAACATCGGCCCGCCCATCAGCTGCATGAAGCGCGATCCGGCGGCATGGCTGACCATCGACATCGCCGGAATCGGCGAGAAGCCGATGTTGCGGTCCGGTCCGTATTTCACAACCGTATACAATAAGGAAGCGGCGACAAGCGTCAACGCTTCGTCCCAGCTGACGCGGACAAACCCGCCTTTTCCGCGCGCCTGTTTGTAGCGTTTTGCTTTTTCGCGGTCTTCGACGATGCTTTTCCACGCTTCAAGCGGATTGTTCGGATGAGCCGCGAGCGCCTCGCGCCACATGTCAAGCAAAACGCCGCGCACGTACGGGTATTTGACGCGCAACGGGCTGTACATGTACCATGAGAAGCTCGCGCCGCGCGGACAGCCGCGCGGTTCAAAATCCGGCATATCCGGCCCGGTTGACGGGTAGTCAAGCTGCTGCCCTTCCCACGTGACGATGCCGTTTTTGACATAAATGTTCCAGCTGCACGATCCTGTGCAGTTGACGCCGTGAGTCGAGCGGACGACTTTGTCGTGCTGCCAGCGGCGGCGGTAGGCGTCTTCCCAGGCGCGGTCGCCGTAAGTTGTTTCACTGTGGCCGTCGGCTTGGCGCTCAATCGGCCGAATATATTTGAAACGGTTGGCAAGCGGGGATCGTTTTCGTTTCATTTTGTTCAACTCCTTTACGCGTTCTGTACTTTTAACAATAACCATGATGCCAATAACACGATGTTAACTTTGTCACACTTCGCGGCATTGTCACAAATTCGTCAAAGAAACGAACAAATATTCTTTTCTGTGGTATAATGGGGAAAACGATAAAAGTTTGAGGGGATTTCGTTGCGATACTCCAGCCATGTCATTGCCACATTATGCCTCGGCGCGGCGGCGGCCGCGCATACAAAGCTGCCGTTTACCGCCGCCTATACGGCGGGGCTTGTCATCGGCAGCCTTCTTCCTGATATTGACGAGCCGTCGTCATACGTCGGCCGCCGTTCGTTCGGCGTCGCCGGCAAAGTGAAAGAAGCGTTCGGCCATCGCGGCATGACGCATTCGCTCATCGTCTGGGGGGTGCTTGCCGCCCTCGTCTGGCGAGATTCGGCGTCGCCGTTTGCCGCGGGGCTCGTGCTCGGCTACTTGTTTCACATTGTGGAAGACTTTTTTTCCGTCCAGGGAGTGCCGCTGTTTTGGCCGTTTTCGTCCAAGCGTTGGAAAGTGCCGCTCTATCGGACGGGAAAGGGGATGGAAAAAGCATTGGTTGGCATCGCTTGGATCGCATTCGTCTATTTTGGCGTCAACGGCTTGTTTCACGAATGGTGGCGGTCATGGTTGTCGATGTGGTAACGGCGCCCGATCAAAAAAGGAAAAAAGAGGTGCGGCGGCGAATATGGTGAGAGGAACGGGTTTGACTAGATAAGGGGGAGAAGAAGATGAGCGAACAATATCCGGTGCTTCCGGGCGCCGAGCCGTTTTACGCCGAAAACGGGCCGGTCGGGGTGCTGCTCGTGCACGGATTCACGGGCACGCCCCACAGCATGCGCCCGCTCGCTGAGGCGTATGCGAAAGCCGGCTACACGGTCTGCCTGCCGCGCTTAAAAGGGCACGGAACGCATTATGAAGACATGGAGCGGACGACGTTCCACGACTGGATCGCCTCGGTCGAAGAAGGATATGAATGGCTGAAAAAACGATGCCAAACCATTTTTGTCACCGGTCTGTCCATGGGTGGGACGCTGACGCTTTATATGGCGGAACGTTACCCGTCCATCCGCGGCATCGTCCTGATCAATGCGGCGATTGACATCCCGGCCATTCGCGCTGGTCTAGCGGGTGGCGGCGAGCTGCCGAGGTATCTGGATTCGATCGGTTCGGACTTGAAAAATCCAGATGTGAAAGAGCTGGCATACGAGAAAACGCCGACCGCTTCGCTTCTTCAGCTGGCTAGGCTGATGGAGCAAGTGAAAGGCGAACTGGAACGTGTGACATGCCCGATTTTAATTTTCGTCTCGAACGAAGACCATGTCGTGCCGCCTAAGAACGCGGACATCATTTTTCGCGGCGTCCACTCGTCAGACAAAGAGATCGTTCGGCTGAAAAACAGCTATCATGTTGCGACGCTTGATTACGACCAAACGACGATTATCGAACGATCGCTGGAATTTTTCGCTAAGCATGCGGATTGAGCGCGTCTGTTCTGAGCCTTGTCCTGTCAAAACAGGGCAGGGCAATTTTTGTTGTCGTTATTTTTCTAAAAAAATAGGTGGCTGTTTTCGACGACTTGTTCTAAACTAATGATAGTGAAAATGATAAAGGAGCTTTCAGTTGCATGATGATGGAACAAATTTCGTTGCTTATTCAAGAAAAGAGAATAATAGAGGCTCTAAACAAAGTAAAACCGTATTTGGAAAACGTAGGATTATTCGAGTGGCGGCCGCTCATGGCTTCGTGGGACGAGATCGAACCGTTTCGGACGCTCATCCGCCTGTTCGATTACGCGCTCATGTACCGGCATAGCGGGCTTGTCGCTCGGTACGCCCATCGGAAGTTCAACACGCTGCAGACGCTCGCTTGGGTGTGCGATGAGTGGCTCGAGAACCGCCGGCCGCTCGATGTGGAAGAGGCGCTCACCCCGCGTCTTACAGAAGCGCTCGAAGGCCGGGTGGAGGAGCCGAGGGAAGCGATCGCCCGGGCGGCGTTTGCGTTGGTGCGCGCTTTATTGGATATGCAGCGGATCGATGAGGCGCGGGAATGGATGGATGTGGTTGCCCGCTATGAGACGGTGCCGATGCATGACAAGTGGGGCTATTTTTATATCGAAACCGGCGACCGGAAGCGAGCGGAACAAGCGATCCGGGCTGGGTTGGACGACCCGGAGCGCGGCGACATGTGCTATTTGCTGCTTTCGGATTTGTACGCTCTTGACGGCCGCCACCACGAGGCGCTTGCCGTTTTGGAGGAAGGAGGGCGGCGCTTTCCGCAAGTGCTGGCGTTTTACGCTGAGCGCGTGCGCCGCTTGCGCGATGTGCGCGCCTACCGTGAGGCGCTCGCGGCGATGGATGAACTTGACCGCCTGAATCCGCTTCATATGCATCGCCGTTATTTCGCCCATTTGCGCGCCGAACTGTATTACCAGCTTGACGAATGGGAGAAGCTTGAATCGCTTGTGAAAGCGGAGCCGCAGCTTGAAAAAACGCCGTACGCCCGAGCGCTTGGGCGGCAAAGGAAACGGTCGGTGGTGCTGCCGCTTGTGCCGGTCGTGCAAAAGCATAACTATTGCGTGCCGGCAAGTTTGGAAATGATGCTTCGATTGCTTGGCTCCCCCCGTACGCAGGATGAAGTGGCCCAACATATTTTTGATGTGCGCGGATCGAAATTGTCGACGACGGTTCATTATTTGGAAGAGCTTGGCTTTGTTTGCCGCTTTTTCGTCGGCTCGCCGCTTCGTTGGAAGCGGCTGATTGATGAGGGCGTTCCGGTGCTGTTAAGCGTCGATTATGAACAGTCATCGCACGTGCAGGTGTTGTTTGGCTATGACGAGCGGCTTGGGGCGTTGTACGTGCAAGACCCGAATCTGTTTGATCCGTTTGTCGTTTCCGAGGACGAGCTTGCCAAATGGTATGCAGGGACGCATTATTTGTCGATTGTGGCGCTTCCCCGGGAAAAAGCGGCGCTCGCCGCCGAGCTCCCCGAAGAGGAAGACCGCTATTTCCGCGAATTGCATGCGTTGGCCGAAAAGATGGATGAGGACGAGCAGGCGCATTTCGACGCGTTTGTCGCCTTTTTGCGCAAGCATGAGCACATCCCGTACACATGGCTGTATGTCATGAAGCATTTTAGCAGCGATGAGGCGAAGCCGCTTGTGTTGGATTACACCAGGCGCGTCTTGAGCGAGTATCCCGAACATAACGACTTGCTGCTGATGGCGGCGAAAGCGTATGTCTACACGCAAGAAATGGAGAAGGCTGAAGACGTGCTCAAACGGGTGAAAGGAAAGGCACAAAGCCCGCTCTACCATTATTTGCGCGGCCGCATTGCCTTTTTTGCCAGCCGCTATGAAGAGGCGGCACGCTATTTTCGCACCTCGCTCCAGTTGGACCCAGATCAGCCGGAAGTGTGGAGCTATTTCGGGCTCGCCTCGGCGTACGCCGGTCATATCGAAAAAGGGCTCATCTCTTCGCGCGTGGCGGTCAGCCTGTATCCGGGGGATTTGTTTATCGAAACAAACCACGGTGTGCTGTTGTTCCACGCGAAGCGGTTCGCCGAAGCGCGCGCCTGGTTTGACCGCCTTGTGCGCCGCGAACGGCGGGATGCCCAGCTTTGGTATGAGCGGGCCCGCTGCGACATGGAGCTCGGCCGCCGGCGCAAGGCGGAACGCGGCTTTTGCGTCGCGAAAGCGCTCGACCCGCAGGAACCGCACCCGTATTTGATGTTGGCTGACTTGTATGATGACGACGGCGATCGAGAAAAAGCGAAAATGGTGCTGGAAGAGGGATTGGCGGCCGCCTGGCGGTTGGCGCCGCTTTACGTCCGCCTTGGCGATCTCTATATGGAGGAAGGAGAGGCGGAACAAGCGGTTTCGTGCTACGAAGAGGCGATCCGTCATGACAGCGATGACGTGTTCGCCCATCTCGGCTTGGCGGCCGCCCTTGCAGAACGCGGGGATATGGATGAAGCGCGTCGATATGTGATCGAGCAGCGCGCCCGTTTTGCCGCCAACAGCGAATATTGGCTGAACGCGGGAAGATGGCTTGTCGCCCATGGGTTCGCCGACGAGGAGGAAGGACGCGAGACGGCGCTGTCGTGGTTGGAAGAAGGGTTGCGTCTGGCTGAGTTTGAGGCGGAAGAAGCGTACGAGTTTTACCTTGATCAGCTGGCAACGCCGTCTTTAGAGGAACGCGGCCGGGCGTTTTTAGAACAGCTTGTCTCAGCTCGCCCGACACTCGTTTCGGCCCATTCCGCTCTCGGCGCCCTTTATGAACGGCAAGGACGGCCGTCGAAGGCTATGGATTTGTACCGCGAAGCTGCCGCCATGGGCCATGCGCTTTCCCGCTTTCGGCTCGCGGAGCTGTGCGCCTCACTTGGACGCCACGAAGAGGCGAAACAACAGTATGAGACGTGTCTCAAAGCCGATCCATCGTTTGTCCTTTGCCATTTTCGCTTAGCTGCGCTCTATGAGGCAGAAGGAAACGAAGAGCGGCAGCATACGCATTTGCTTCAGGCGGTCCGCCTTGCCCCGAAGCGTGTCGATATGGAGCAGCTTGCCGCGATTGCGGAGCCTTCAGCGCTTCTCCGCGCGTTGGCTGATGCCCGTCCGCATGCAGGGGAGGCGTGGTATTACGACAGTCTTGGATATGTCTATGGAGCGCTCGGACGCCGCGATCAAGAAAAGGCGGCGGTCGAGAAGGCGCTTGCTCTTGACCCGGACCATCCTGAAGTGCTCCGCCATTGGGCGATGGTGCTGATCGCGGAAGGAAGCCAAAAAGAGGCGGCGAAACTGCTCGAACAGTTGATGGTGCGCCATCCGGACGATGAATCGTTGTACCCGTTGTATGTGGCTCTCTTTCCGAAAACGATGCGCGGCTTAGGGAAGCTGCGCCATCGACTCGAGCGGCTGAAGGCAAGCCGCGAGGCGAAAAGCGTGATGTATCGGAACACCGCCTCGGCTCTTTTCCCGTATTTTGGCGAGGAGCAGGGGGAGCATGACGAACCGGTGCGATGGTGGACAAAAGCGAAAGAATGGGTCGGCACCGTTGTCTTGTTTTCGATTGTGACCGATTTCTACGACGAAGCGATTCGCCTCAACCGCAGCGATGCGGAAGCCTACAGGCGGCTCGCCCGCTTATATGCCGCGCTCGAATTGGACAGCGATGCCGTGAAAACGTGGCGCAAAGCGCTCGCCCGCGTTTGGGATCCGTCTTTGGCGCAAGAATTTGTGGAATATTTATTGGCCGCCGATGAGGAAAGAAAACGCGAGGAAGCGAAGCGCTGGCTGGAGCGGCTGCTGGCTGATGACCCGGATGATGTCGACCTGCGCGTGCTGCAGGCGGTCGTTTGGCTTCAAGAAGGACAGCGCGAGAAAGCCAAGCGGCAGCTCGAGGAGATTGTGGCGGAAGAACCGCTCGCCCGTGAGGCGCTCATGTTGCTTGGCGAGCATTATATGGAAACGGGCCGCTATCAAGAAGCGGCGGCGCTTTGGGAGCGCTATGCCGATTGGTATCCTGAGGATGAAGAGTTCCATATGCAGCTTGCGGCTGTTTATGAAGAAGCGGGGCGCATCGATCAAGCGCTCGCGGCCATCGAGCGGTGCGTCCATATGGCCAACGATGCCCGGCTTCGCTACGAACGAGCCCGCTATCTCGCGTTGCTTGGACGCTTCGATGAGGCGAAAGAAGAGCTTCGGGCGGCGCTGGCGGCCGATGAAAGCGGGGAGCTGGCCGTCTTGGCAGCCGACGAGCCGGCATTTCACCGCTTGGAGCGGATGTGATCAATTGTTGCTTTTCTTTCGGTTGAAAGTTTGCTATTGTATGGAAAGAGAACAATCGACAGGCGAAAGGGAGGTGGACGCATGGAAGCGCCTATTGATTTGCTTGTGTATATGTCGCTTGTCGGCGCGCTATGGATCATCATGAAAGGACATACGAGCGCGCGCCGGATGGCAGGTTCGCTGTTTTATGAACCGGCGTTGGCCGCGGTTCGCGAGCATGAAGCAGAGGGAGGCGCCGAACGGGCGGCGCTTCCATGGCGCCCGCTGTTTTTGCCGCAACGGCGGAAAATTCCCGTTCGGGAACGGACAAGCCGAACGGATGAGGATGGAAGGCCCTTTCCTTTATGTTGAAACGGCATGATTTTGCAACATGATATTGAAGGAGGGCTTTTCATGAAAAAATGGGTATTGGTGCTGCTTGGCGTCGTTTTGCTTCTTGCCGGCTGCAACCGCAACGAACCGATCGACGAACATAGCCAAGGCATTTGGAACCATTATTTTGTCTATCCAATGTCGAAGCTTCTTTTGACGCTTGGGCACTGGTTTGGCGACAATTACGGCATCGCCATTATCGTGCTGACGCTCATCGTCCGCTTTTGCTTGCTGCCGCTCATTTTGAAGCAGTTCCGCGCATCGATCGCCATGCAAAAACTGCGCCCGGAGCTTATGAAGCTGCAAGAAAAATATAAAAGCAAAGACCCGGAAACGCAGCGCAAGCTCCAGCAAGAAATGATGCAGCTGTATCAAAAGCACGGCGTCAACCCGGCGAGCGGCTGCCTGCCGGTGCTCATTCAAATGCCGATTTTTATGGCGCTGTATTACGCGATTTCGCGGACGCAAGAAATTAAAACGCATTCGTTCTTATGGGTCGAGCTCGGCCATCGCGATCCGTATTTCATTTTGCCCGTTTTAGCGGCGTTGACGACGTTCATCTCGCTCCGCCTGTCGCCGTCGATGGCTGAAGAACAAATGCCGCAAATGGCGATGATGTCGTACATCATGCCGGTCATGATTTTTATCGGCGCCAGCTCCGTTCCATCGGCGCTGTCGCTCTATTGGGTCGTCGGCGGCTGCTTCTCGATCATCCAGTCGCTCATTTTGCGTGCTCAAATGAAAGCGGCCAAAGCGGCGGAAAACAGCTAAAACGACTTCGACAATCCCCTGTCTGCTTCAAAGCAGGCAGGGGATTTGTTGTCTTGTCTGCTGTCCATATTGCTATGGTATAATGGTAGAAAAGCCCAACAAGATGTAGGCGGGATGAAAAAACAGCAACCCGACCATGCAGGAAGAGGAAAAGGAGTGAACGGGAATGAACAAAGCGCTTATTAACATCGACTACACCGTCGATTTCATCGCCGATCATGGCGCGCTTACATGCGGGAAACCGGGGCAGGCGATTGAAAAAGAGCTCGTGCGGGTGACGAAACAGTTTATTGACAACGGTGATTTTGTCGTCTTTGCCATTGACAAGCATGTGGCGGGAGACGACTATCATCCGGAAACGAAGTTGTTTCCGCCGCATAACATTGAAGGGACGGAGGGGCGAAAGCTGTACGGGGAGCTCGAGGCGGTGTATCAGGGGAACAAGCATAAAAACAATGTGTATTGGATGGACAAAACGCGCTACAGCGCGTTCGCCGGAACGGATTTGGAGCTGAAATTGCGCGAAAGAGGCATCACGGAAGTGCATTTGGTCGGCTGCTGCACCGATATTTGCGTTCTTCATACGGCGGTCGATGCGTACAACAAAGGATTTCGCATCGTCGTCCACCGGCGGGCGGTGGCGAGCTTCGACGCGGCGGGACACGAATGGGCGCTCCGCCATTTTCGCCATACGCTAGGCGCGGAAATAGTGGAATAATGGAGAAAACGTGATAGAATAGACGATGAACATTGTTTTATTCGGCGGCGCCGTCATTCGTGTGTTGGAGGTAGCAATTCATGAAGACATATGCTGATGACAGTTTGATGCTTCATACGGACTTATATCAAATCAATATGGTCGAGACGTATTGGGAAGATCGTATGCATGAGCGCCGCGCTGTGTTTGAAGTGTTTTTCCGCAAGCTGCCGTTTGGCAACGGCTATGCGGTGTTCGCTGGGTTGGAGCGCGTCATTCAGTTTTTGCAGCAGTTCCGATTTTCTGACAGCGACATCGACTATTTGCGCCAAGAGCTTGGCTACCGTGATGACTTTTTAGACTATTTGCGGACGCTTCGCTTCACCGGCACGGTCCGTTCGATGCGCGAAGGGGAAGTGGTGTTTGCCAACGAGCCGATTATGCGCATTGAGGCGCCGCTTGCGGAGGCGCAGCTCATTGAAACCGCCATTTTAAACATCATCAATTTTCAGACGCTCATCGCCACGAAAGCGTCGCGCATTAAGCATATTCTCGGGAACGAACCGGCTTTGGAGTTCGGCAGCCGGCGGGCGCAGGAGATGGATGCGGCGCTTTGGGGGGCGCGCGCAGCGTATATCGGCGGGATTGAGGCGACATCGAACGTGCGCGCCGGGAAGCTGTTTGGCATTCCGGTCGCCGGAACGCACGCCCATTCGATGATTCAAGCGTATCAGGATGAATACACCGCCTTTTTGAAGTATGCACGCCGTCATAAAGACTGCGTATTTCTCGTCGATACGTACGATACGTTGAAGTCCGGGGTGCCAAACGCCATTCGCGTCGCGAAGGAGCTGGGCGACCAAATCAACTTTATCGGCATCCGCATCGACAGCGGCGATCTCGCCTATTTGTCGAAGGAAGCGCGGAAAATGCTCGATGAAGCCGGATTTCCGAACGCGAAAATTTTCGCCTCGAACGATTTGGATGAAGATACGATTTTAAACTTGAAGTCGCAAGGGGCGAAAATCGATGTGTGGGGGATCGGCACAAAGCTCATTACGGCGTACGATCAGCCAGCGCTCGGCGCCGTGTACAAAATGGTGGCGATTGAAAACGAACGCGGTGAGATGGTCGATACAATCAAAATCAGCGGCAATCCAGAGAAAGTGACGACGCCGGGGCTGAAGCGGGTGTACCGCATCGTCAACAAAATCAACCATAAAGCGGAAGGCGACTACATCGCCTTAGAGAGCGAAAACCCGCAGCAAGAAGAGCGGCTGAAAATGTTCCATCCGGTGTACACGTTCATCAGCAAATTCGTCACCAATTTCGAAGCGCGTGATTTGCATGTGACGATCTTCGACAACGGCCGGCTGGTGTATACGTCGCCGCCGCTTCCGGACATTCAAGCGTATGCGAAAGAAAGCTTGCGCTTGTTTTGGGAGGAGTACAAACGGACGCTCAATCCCGAGCAATATCCCGTCGATTTGAGCCAAGCGTGTTGGGACAATAAGATGGAAAACATCCGCAAGGTGAAAGAAAAAATTGCCGGCGCATCTTTAAGTGAATAACCGTCTTGGCTGCGGGGCAAGCGCATGGTGTCGCTTTGTGCGCGATCGACCGCCTTAACCGGTCCCGCGCGTTGCAACGCAAAGCGATATTCTTTTTTCCGCCGCAATAACAAAGGTGTCCCGAACGGCGCGGGACACCTCTTTCATGTAGACCGCTGACGGTTTTGGCTTGGCAGCTGTCGATCGAGTTCGTCAACGAGTTCGGCGAAATGACCTAAGACCCGCTCGATCGGTTCGGGGCTTGTCATATCTACTCCGGCACGTTTGAGCAGACGGATCGGGTCATCGGATGCGCCGGAGCGCAAAAATTGTTTGTACCGCTTCACCGCTTTGCCGCTTGCATCGGTTTGAATGCCGCTCACAATGGCGTACGATGCGGCGAGCGAAGTGGCATATTTGTATACATAAAAGGCGTCATAAAAATGCGGAATGCGCAGCCAGCCGCGCGCGGCGCCGGGATCGGCGGCGTACGCCGGGCCGTAATACGTTTTGAGCAAGCCAAGCCAAAGCTGGTTCAGTTCGTCCGCTGTCAGGCTGCCGCCTTGGCGCACTTTGTCATGAATGATCCGCTCAAATTCGGAATACATCACTTGCGTGTACAACGTGCCGCGGATTTGCTCGATTTGTTCGACGAGCAGGCGGAGTTTTTCTTCTTTTGTTTTTGCCTGTTTGTATAAATAATCGAGCATGAGCCATTCGTTTGCGGTCGAGGCGACTTCGGCGGTGAAAATCGAATGGCCGGCATAATGGTACGGCTGCGCGCGGTTCGTGTAGACGGAATGCATGGCGTGCCCAAGCTCGTGGGCCATCGTCAATACGCTGTCGAGCGAACCGTTGTAATTGAGCAAGATGAACGGATGGGTGTCATACGCTCCCGTGTTGTAGCCGCCGGTATATTTTTTCGGGCGCGGGAAGACATCAAGCCATCGCTCTTGAAACGCTCGGTGCACCTGTTTGATATAGTCGGCGCCGAGCGGCTTGAGCCCTTCGACAATGAACGTTTTCGCTGTTTCAACTGGGATCGATTTCGCCGTTTCGCCGACAAGCGGCACGTACAAATCATAGCTGTGAACGCGGTCAAGCCCGAGCGCGCGCCGCCGCAATTCGATATAGCGGTGCAGCGCCGGCAAATGGCGGCGGGTGGCGGCGATTAAGTTGTCGAACACTTCCTTCGGGACATCGTCGGCGGCCAGCGCGGCGGCCAGGCCGGATGGATAGCGGCGCACGTTCGCATACAATTCATCCGCTTTGACCGAGGCGTACAGCGTCGCGGCTGCGGTTTGTTCCATGGCTTCATAACTTTTGGCTTTCGCTTCAAACGCCGCCTTTCGATAGCGGCGGTCTGGGTGCTCGAGCATGGCGGCGTATTGGTCGTCGGTCAATGTCACTGTCTTTCCGTTCGGCATCGTGACAGATGGCGGCTCGTAATCGCCGCGGGCGGCGTGGTCATAAATGTTCTCTGCTTCGCCGAGCGCCGGCGATAGTTTCGCGAGCAGCTGTTCTTCGCGTTTCGTGAGCGTATGCGGCTTTTGCTCACGCAACTCATGGAAGTAATAGCGGTACGCTTTCAGCGGTTTGCTTTTTTGGAGCTTCCTGAGCGTCCGCTCTGGGAGGGCGAGCAGTTCCGGCTCGATAAACGCTGTTTTCGCCGCATATTGGGCGGCGAGCGCTTCCACTTTTGCCCCGAGCCGGGCCGCCGTTTCATCTTCAATGTTGATATCGCGTTTTAAATGGGCGTAAAGCGACAGTTTTTCGAGCTTGCGGGCCGTTTGTTCGTTTAGGGCGAACAGTTTGGCGATCGTCTTCGCATCGTCAAGCTTCCCTTCAAACGCCGCCAGTTTCGGCAAGGCGTTTTTCACCGCCTTGTAGTCGCGCATCCATTCGTGTTCGGATGGGTAAATGTCGGCCACATTCCATTCGTATGCAGTTTCGGCGGCTGATGTCGGCCATGGGGAGGCCAAAAGAAGCACGGCGGCGAGCCCAAGAAGCCAGCGCTTCATATCATCACGTCCTTTCCGTTTTTTCCTCTTGTTGGTAGTATGCGCAAGCGGAACGATTTTAGCCAAAACCAAAAAAAGAAAGGGAGACGATCAATGGAACGAATCCGTTTAGCGGACGATTTGACTTTTTCCCGCCTCATTCACGGCTGTTGGCGGCTTGCGGACTGGGGCTATTCGCGCGAGCAGCTGCTCGGGCTCATTGAATTTTGTCTTGAGCGCGGCATTACGACGTTTGACCATGCTGATATTTACGGCGACTACACGTGTGAATCGCGCTTTGGCGAAGCGCTGGCGTTAAAGCCAAGCTTGCGCGGTCAGATCGAGATTGTGACGAAATGCGGCATCAAGCTGCCGTCAAAATACGGGATGAAATTATATGATACAAGCAAAACCCATATCATCGCCTCGGTCGAGCAGTCGCTCGCCAATTTCCGCACGGATTATATCGATGTCTTGCTCATTCATCGTCCGGATCCGTTCATGAATCCAGAAGAGGTGGCCGAGGCGTTTTGCCAGCTGAAACAGGACGGAAAAGTGCGCTATTTCGGCGTCTCGAACTTTAAACGTTCGCAGTGGGAAATGCTTCAGTCGTATTTGCCGTTTCCGCTCGTGACCAACCAAATCGAAGTATCGGCGTATCGGTTGGAAAATCTTGAAGACGGCACAGTTGACCTTTGCCTTGAGAAGCGCGTTCCGCCAATGGTATGGTCGCCGCTCGCCGGTGGAGCGATTTTTTCCGCTGACGATGACCGGGCGGTGCGGCTGCGCGGGACGCTTGAACAAGTGCGAGGCGAAGTGGGCGCTGAGACGATCGACGAAGTGCTGTACGCGTGGCTCCTCGTTCATCCAGCGCGGATGATGCCGATTGTCGGCTCGGGGAAACAAGAACGCATCGAGCGGGCGGTGCGGGCGCTGTCTTTGTCGCTTTCCCGCGAGCAATGGTTCGCCATTTTGCAAAGCTCCATGGGGCATGATGTGCCGTAAGGGGAAAGGACGATGAAAGTCATTATCGCGGAAAAGCCGGACCAAGGGGCGACGCTCGCCTCGATTTTTCGGACAAAAAAACGGCAAGGCTATATCGAAATTTTGCCGAATGACTTGTTTCCCAACGGGGCGTATATGACATGGGCGATCGGGCATTTGTTCCAGCTCGCAGCTCCTGAGCGGTACCGCCCCGAGTGGAAACGGTGGACGCTCAACACGTTGCCGATCATCCCGGAACGGTTCGAGTATGAGATCGAAAAAGCGAAGGCGAAACAGTTTCAAGTGGTCAAGGAACTGTTGCGAAAGCCGGAAGTGACGGAAATCATCCATGCCGGCGACGCGGGGCGCGAAGGGGAGCTCATTGTGCGCAACCTCATCCGCCTAAGCGGCGTGAACAAGCCGATGAAGCGGCTTTGGCTGTCGTCCTTGACCCCGAAGGCGATCGAGGAAGGGTTCCGCCGCCTGCTTGATGAACGGACGACGCGCCCGCTCTATGAGGAAGCGTACGCCCGCGCCTGCGCTGATTGGCTCGTCGGCATGAACGCCTCGCGCGTGTACAGCCTCTTGCTGAAAGAGCGCGGGATGAATGATGTGTTTTCCGTCGGACGCGTGCAGACGCCGACATTGGCGCTGATCGTCCGGCGTGAACGGGAAATTGAGCAGTTCCGCCCTGAATCGTTTTGGGAAGTCGTCGCTTCGTTTGTCATCGGCGATAAGCGCTATGAAGGAAAATGGACGGATGAAAACGGCCAAACGCGCCTCAAGGACGAGGAGATGGCGAAAAAGATCGCTGCCTTTTGCCAAGGAAAACGAGCGGAAGTCGCCGACGTCCGCACGGAGCGGAAAACGTATCAGCCGCCCCTGTTGTTCAACTTATCGACGCTGCAGGCGACAGCGAACAAGCTGTACCGCTTCTCGCCGAAAAAGACGCTTGATGTGCTGCAATCGCTCTACCAAAAAGGGATCGTTTCGTACCCGCGTTCCGATTCGATGCATGTGACGAAAGGGGAAGCGGAAACGTTCCCTGCCATTTTGCAAAAGTTGTCATCGTTTCCAGCGTACGCGCCGTATTTTCCGCTGCCGCAGCCGTCGATTTTACAGAATAAGCGTTATGTAAACGAGAAAAAAGTCACCGACCACTACGCGATCATCCCGACTGAACAAGTTGTTGCCCCGGAGAAGCTGTCGGACGACGAGCGGAAGGTGTATGATTTGGTCGTCCGCCGCTTGATTGCCGCCCACCACCAGGCGGCGGTCATCGATTATACGACCGTCACGACGCTCGTTGACGGTCGGGCTCGCTTCGTTTCGAAAGGAAGGCAGGTCGTCGAGGAAGGATGGCGCGCGGTCATCCGCCCGCATGAGGAGGAGAAAGATGCTGCGCTGCCTCCCCTTGAGCGAGGGGAGGCGGGGAAAGCGGCCGCTGTAAAGGTGAAAGAAGGGAAGACCGAGCCGCCGAAACGGTATACAGAAGGCGAACTCATCACCTTGATGAAAACGGCGGGAAAATTTTTGGACGATGAGGAACTGGAAAAAGTGCTCGCCAAAACGGAAGGGCTTGGCACGGAAGCAACAAGGGCGGCGATCATTACCATGCTGAAAGAGCGGAAGTATATTGAAGTGAAAAAGAACCTCGTGTACGCGACCGACAAGGCGAAAGTGTTGATCGAGGCGCTTGGCGGCACGATCCTCGCCTCGCCGGAAATGACGGCGAAATGGGAGCAGCGCTTAAGCGAAATCGGCGAAGGGAGCGCCTCGCCCGCCGCCTTTATGGAACAGGTGAAAAAGTTGGCGCAAAAAGTGGTCGCTGACGCCATCGCCGCCGCGCCGAATTGGAATTTCAGAGGGGTTGACACCGCCTCAATCCAGCGGACAAGGAAGAAAAAAACGATGGGCGAGAAGCTTGGGCCGTGCCCGCTTTGCGGCGGGACCGTCATCGACAAAGGAACGTTGTACGGTTGCGACCAGTACGCGAAAACAAAATGCTCGTTTACGATCTCCAAACGCATTCTCGGCAAATCGATTTCGGCGGCGAATGTGAAAAAGCTGCTGGCGCAAGGGAAAACAAATGTCATAAAAGGGTTTAAAAAAGGCGGGAAAACGTTTGACGCCATACTCGTTTGGGATGAAAACGAGAAGAAATTGTCGTTTCAGTTTCCGAAGCGGTGACGAAGGCAACAGGCGTTGGGGGACGGGAGGTTTGGCGAAAAGGCGGACCGATGGCGGCCCGCCTTTTTTTGCCCTTTACTCCGTTCGCGGCTCTTGAATCCGCTCCATCAACCGCTCCGGCTCGCTCGGCGCGGCAAAGCCGAACTGCCTGTACAGCCCGTGCGCGTCTTTGGTCGCGAGCATCACCTTGCGGACAGCGGCGACATCAGGATGGGCGAGCACGCATGATAACAGCCATTTCCCGAGACCTTGCCCACGGTATGCTTCATCGATGAACACGTCGCACAGATAGGCGAACGTCGCCCGGTCGGTGATGACGCGCGCCATGCCAATTTGCCTGTCGCCGTGAAAAAGGGAAAAGCAGAGCGAATGGTCAAGCGATTTGAGGATCGTTTCGCGGCTGCGCTCATTCGCCCAATACGAGCGGGCAAGGAAGTCAAACACGCGCTCAAGCTGGACGCGGCGGCGGTCCGTCGTCACGGTAAATGGGCCGTTTTCGTAATCGATGATCGTCCACATGATCTGGCCTCCTTTTTCTCAAATGATACACCGAATCGGGTCAAATGGGAACGATTTTCGTTTTTATTAACCATAATAACATTATGTAAACAATAAGCTCCCCCTGGCTCCCTGAAGGCCGGTCAATGGCGGGGCAGACGACGGCAGGCGGCAATGCGGCCAGGGCGGTCTGGATAATCGGTGAACAGGCCGTCAACGCCCATGGCGCATAGGCGAGCGAGATCGTGTGGTTCATTGACGGTATAGACGTGAACAATGAGCCCGCGGCCATGGGCGGCGCGCACCCACTCTTCGGTGACGGCCGAAAGCGGCAAGCCGATGCCATCGGCATAGACGGCGATTTGTTGCAGCAGCTCGTCGCGGCCGCTGTGCGCTTCCTTCTCGCCGACCAATTGAATGAGCCGAATGCCGTGCGGGATGAGCGGCCGGAGCGCTTGCAAGCTTTCCGGGTGGAACGATTGAAACATGACGCGGCGCTGTTGCAGGAAACCGTGTTTTTTCAATAGATGGACGACCGCCTCTTCGATGCCGGGCTGTTTCGTTTCGATGTACAACGGGGCTTCCACACGCTCCGCTTTCAGCATCTGAATCACCTCATCAAGCGTCGGGATGCGCTCGCCGGCAAAGCGTGGATGAAACCACGACCCGGCATCCAGCCGCCTCAGTTCAGCGAACGAAAAATCATTTACCCGCCACGGAGCACGGCGCGGGTAGACCGTTTCGGCATTTGTCGTCCGGGCGAGCGTCGCATCATGCAGAGCAACGAGCTTCCCGTCTTTGGCTGCGCGCACATCGACTTCGATATAGTCCGCCTGCATGCGGGCGGCAAGGCGGTAGGATGAGAGCGTATGCTCCGGCGCGTATCCGGACGCGCCGCGGTGGGCGATGACGGCGGTTTTCGGCTGGCTGGATGGCTGCCAGGCAGCCGCGGCCGCTAAGACGATCGGCAACGATAACAAAAACAATGTGCAAAGATAGAAGCGAAAAACCGTGATCCGGCGCATATACATCTCTCCCCTTCCAGTTATCATATCGGGAAAACAAGTGCGAGGGAAAAACGAGGTGATATAGTGGGGAAAGGATGCTTGTACCGATAGTTTCGCACATCAAGCAAAGGGATATTCAGTTTGATGCATAAAGTGCGTTATCATGCCGCATACTGTAAACGACAACAAAACGTTGGGCTATAGCCAAGCGGTAAGGCAACGGACTTTGACTCCGTGATGCGCTGGTTCGAATCCAGCTAGCCCAGCTGAACGTCTGGTCAAACCGGAGGGGCTTTGAGCCGGTGAAAACGGTCTCCGCTATATATCGGCGCGGGGCCGTTTTTTATGGTTTCAATGCGATCGGTGGAATACATCGAAGCGATTGACGGCCACACAATGGTTTGGTTCACATCGCCGCGTTCGTGTCAGTCGTTCGAATGAAAGATCGTCGACAAAAAACTGCTGAGGCAGAAGGATTTTGGCGAATGACGGCGAATGCAAAACATGAAAGGGGAGAGCGACAATGAAAACAGCCGATTTATGCGATCAATTTTTAGACGAGTTGCAAGTATGCGAGTTGCCGTTCCAATCGTACGGCGGAAAGCGGGCATTTTCCGGGCCGATTGCGACGGTCGATGTGTTTGAAGACAACGTCCTTGTCCGAGAAGCGCTGGAGACGGTGCCGCCGGGGACGGTGCTCGTGGTCGATGGAAAAGGCTCGCGCCGCGTCGCGCTATTAGGCGACCGGCTGGCGCAAATCGCTTGCGAGAGGGGGCTTGCTGGCGTCATCATCCACGGCTGCATCCGCGATTCAGCGGAAATTGGCGCCATGCCGATTGGCGTGATGGCGATCGGCACATGCCCGGTGAAAAGCAAAAAAGAGGGAAAAGGTTCACGCGACGTTGCGCTCGAGTTTGGCGGCGTCCGCTGGGAGCCAGGGGCGTACGTGTACGCTGATGCGGACGGCGTTGTCGTCGCCAACAAAGATTTGTTGGCGAAAAATGGTTGACGGCTGCGGTCGAGTCTCGTTCAATACAACGAACAGGTTGAGGCGATGGAGATGGAATGGCAGGAAGTGCGTTCATTGTATCCAAATCAATTTGTGAAATTACAAGTATTAAAGTCCCATTTAGAGGGAGATCAAGAAATCATTGAAGAGGTGGCTGTTATCGGAACGGTTTCGGACAAGGATGCAACTCGTGAGTTGCTGCAATCGAAAGGGAATCAGCTTGTTTATCATACTAGCCACAAGGAGATTGTTTTAAAAGTTCGGGGAGCGATTGGCCTGAGAGGGAAATTTCATTATGCAGATTGAATATCGTGAAGGCTTGCTGTTTGCATCGATCGAAATCGTTTATCAAGGAAGGTCTAAGTTGATTCATAATATGGTGATTGATACTGGTGCGGCGAAAACAGTGATTTCTCAAAATGCAGTAGAAGATATTCATTTGCGGGTAGAGCCGGGCGATCGTATTGTGGCTTATTACGGAATCGGTGGGAAAGAGTACGCGTTTACAAAAAAATTAGACTGTATTCAGCTAGATTCTTTCCAGCTAAGAGAGTATGAAATTGATTTTAGCGGGATGGACTATGAGGGGATTAACGGTTTGTTAGGATTGGATATATTGCTGGGCGCTGGATTTGTCTTAGACCTGGACAAGTTGGAGATGTATCGTTCTGGTTGAAATGGAACGCCCGCTCGAAATGCCAAAAAGAAGGAAAAGGCGCCCGCGACGTTGCGCTCGAGTTTGGCGGCGTCCGCTGGGAGCCAGGGGCGTACGTGTACGCTGATGCGGACGGCGTTGTCGTCGCCAACAAAGATTTGTCGGCAAAAAACGGTTGACGGCAACGCATTGGTTGTACTACGATGAAAACGGATGCTTGTTCCATGACAGCGCATATATGGCGGTAAGACAAACAAGGTGCCTAAGCCTGCTTAAGGGCTTGGGTGAAAAGGGAAGCCCGGTGAAAATCCGGCACGGTGCCCGCCACTGTGATGGAGAGCTTTGCGGCAACAAGTCACTGAAGGATGCTTCGGGAAGACGCCGCCAAGCGATGATCCTAAGTCAGGAGACCTGCCTTGTTTGGATCGGACGGATGCCTACGGGACTATAGGCAGACGTGCGGGAGAATGACGGCTTTAGGGGCCCTGTTTGGGCCGTTTACGGCTTTCGTATACATTTTTCTGCACCTCTGCTGTAGAGGTGCTTTTTCTTTTGTCGAAAAACCGTCCGTCTGCCGCATTTCATTCTACCATTCTAGCAAAAGGGGGGATTTGGTGGCGACGTGGGATTTGCGGGGAATGAAGCATCATGTGCTCATTTGCAACGGAGGGACGTGCCTCCGCCATGGCGGAGATGACGTGACAACCGCGGTGCGCGAGGAAATCGCCCGCCTTGGGCTTGACGACGCTGTCCATACAACAAGGACGCGCTGCAACGGACGCTGTCAAGATGCGTGTGTGATGATCGTCTACCCGGATGGCGTCTGGTACCGGTTGATGACACCGGAGAAGGCAAAAGAGGTCGTCCATCGCCATTTGCAAAACGGCGAGCCGCTTCGCGCGTGGGCGACGTATGAATACCGTGAAGACGGGTTGACCCGTCTTGGTGGGACGGAGTCGGTTATTGGCGTTCGAAAGAGGAGGACGTAATGATGGAATGGGCCAGTTATGTAATGTTAGCGATATTTCTCGGCATGCGTCATGGGATGGACAGCGACCATGTCGCGGCCATTGCGGATATGGTCGGAAGCGAGTCGCGGCGAAGACAGCAGTTGGCGCTCGGAATCATGTACGCTATTGGACACGGAGCAATCGTGTTTGTCATGGGGGTGGCGGCGCTCATGGTCGGCGCCCGGCTTCCCGAGTCGTCAGCCGCCGCCATTGAGCTCTTAGTTGGCGTTACGCTTGTGCTTCTTGGCGGGATGATGCTTTTTTCTCTTTTTCGGCGGGGTGAGGTGAAAAGCCGGTTTCAGCTCCTTTATGAGTTCGGCCATACGGTTACTCGATGGCTGCGGGGAAGGCGGGAAATGGACAGTTGCCGTTCTTTTTCGCATGTTGGTTGGGCTGGCGCCTTGATCATCGGCATCATTCATGGCATTGGCGTCGAAAGCCCGACCCAGCTAGCCATTATCACCCACGCGGTCGGAAAAGTGCGTGTGAGCGCCGCTGTCCTTCAGCTTGTGCTGTTTGTCGCCGGCTTGCTCATTGCGACGATTGCTACAGCGGCTGGATTATCGTGGGGATTTTGGAAAGCAAAGCAGCGGGAACGACTGTTTTATGTCCTTGGTGCGGTCACAGGGATTTACAGCATATGGTTAGGGATGTCGATGATAATCGAGATATGGAGAGGGGGGCTGTAAAGTGGGCGGCAAATTGCTCATTGTCGGCTTTGGCCCGGGAAGCGTCGACCATATGACGAAACGGGCTCGGGAAGCGATTGAAGAAAGCGACGTCATCATTGGCTACAAAACGTACATCGAACTTGTGCGCGATCTGATTGTCGGAAAGGAAATCATCAGCACGGGCATGACGGAAGAGGTGAGCCGCGCCCAAGCGGCGGTGAAATGGGCGGAGCGCGGCAAAACGGTCGCCGTCATTTCAAGCGGTGACGCCGGGTTGTACGGCATGGCCGGGCTCGTGTATGAAGTGCTGATCGAAAAAGGGTGGACGAAAGACAGCTCGATTGAAGTCGAAGTCATCCCCGGCATTTCCGCGATCCATTCGTGCGCCGCGCTGCTTGGCGCACCGATTATGCACGATGCGTGCACGATCAGCTTGAGCGACCATTTGACGCCGTGGGAGCTGATTGAAAAGCGGATTGACGCCGCCGCCGCGGCCGATTTTGTCATCGCGCTTTACAACCCGAAAAGCGGACGGCGCACTAGACAGATTGTGGAAGCACAGCGCATCCTGCTCCGCCATCGGTCTCCGGAAACCCCGGTCGGTCTGGTGAAAAGCGCGTACCGCGAGCGGCAGCATATCGTCCTCACCGACTTGGCGCATATGCTTGACCATGAGATCGGCATGTTGACGACGGTGATTATCGGCAACTCAACGACATTCGTCCATGACGGCGTGATGATCACGCCGCGCGGCTACCAGCGCAAGTATCAACTAGCAGCCGCCGTCCAGCCGCTCAAACCGCATGAACGGCTGCGCAAAGAAGCGGAGCCGTGGGCGCTTGACCAGACGAAACCGCTGGAAGATGAGGGCGAAGGAAGCACGGGGGCATCAGGACCGTCCGAAGCGGCTGTCCTCGCCGGGGACAACCAGAAGGATCGTGCTTTCACCGCCTTGGCCACCGCGGTTCGACCGCCGTCTGTTGCCGCGGCCACGAAGGAGGCCGAGCCAACGCCGCTGGCTGCCGTTTTGCCGCCGCTTGCTGCACCGCTGGCAAAAACAGCCAAACGGCAGCCGACCGCCGCGCCAAAACGGGTGAAAGAAACAGCCGAAGACGCGCTCGCCGCTTTAGAGAGACGGAAAACAAGAAAGACGGCGGCCGTGTTGTTGGAAGCGGCGGTGAGCCCGGGCGTGGCCAATAAACAGTTCACCCCGGAACAGCTCATCGTGCTTGCGGAAGTGGTAGGGATGGATGGAAAAATGACCTACACACCGGATCATTATATGAAAATCGAACGGTTGACAGAGGACCCAGATGGGCTTGTGGCCCGTCTCGTTGACGCCGGACTGATCGTGATGCCGGTCGGTGATGTGCTGACGGTGAAGGCATGTGATTTTTGCGATGGAGAGAAAAAAGACGCCATTCCATACGCGGAGGAATTGGCGCGCCGGTTTGGCGGCATGGCGCTGCCGAAAGAGTTGAAGCTTGGCATCAACGGCTGCGGGATGGCGTGCTACGGCGCGGTGCACGAAGACATCGGGCTTGTGTACCGGAAAGGGAAATTTGATTTGTTTTTGGGCGGGAAAACGGTCGGCCGCAACGCCCATCCCGGCCAGCTCGTCGCGGAAGGCATTCCGCCGGAAGAAATTGTGGCGGTTATGGCAGAAATCATCGAACAGTATCAAGAACAAGCACATCCAAATGAACGGTTTCATAAGTTTTTCCGCCGCGTGAAGCAAGTCGGACGTTTTTCACATGAAGAAGCCAAGACGGCGGCGATGATCGAAACGCCGGCATGCGGCGAGTAACCGTCAGATTGAGCGACACGAAAGAGAGGGAGAACGAACATGAGATCCATTTTGTTTGTCGGCCATGGCAGCCGCGACCCGGAAGGGAACGAGCAAGTGCGGCAGTTTGTCGACCGCCTGCGGCCGCGTTTGCGCGATTCGTTTCATATTGAAACAAGTTTTTTAGAATTTGGCCGTCCGTCGATCGGCGAAGGAATCGAACGCTGCGCCGAAGCCGGGGCAATGGAAGTGGCGGTCATTCCGCTCATTTTATTGCCGGCCGGGCATTCGAAGCTGCATATCCCGGCGGAAATCGATGAGGCCAAAGCGCGCTATCCGCATATGGTGTTCCGCTACGGCCGCCCCATCGGCGTCCATGAGCAGACATTTGCTATTTTGCGCGAACGATTGCAAGAAATCGGCGAGCGGCCGGAGCAGCCGGATGACGGAACAGCGGTCATTTTGCTTGGCCGCGGCGGGAGCGATCCGGATGCGAACAGCGACTTGTATAAAATCGCCCGCCTCTTTTGGGAACAGACCGGCTATGCGCTCATCGAGCCGGCGTTTATGGGCGTGACGACGCCGTCGCTTGATGATGCTGTCCGCCGCTGTCTCATGCTCGGAGCTAGGCGGATCGTTGTTCTTCCGTATTTTTTATTCACCGGCATCCTGATTAAGCGGCTTGAGCAGCAAATGGCGCAATACCAAGCTGAGCACTCGCATATCTCGTTTGCGCTTGCCGGCTATTTTGGATTTCATCCGAAGCTTGAGGAGATCGTGCTTGACCGCCTCAACGAGGTGCTCGGCCAAACGGTGGCGATGAATTGCGACATCTGTCAATATCGGCTGCACGCCGCCCATCATCACCATCATCATCACCATCATTGAAGGAGGAAGCGTCCGATGATTTTATTGTTAGCTGGAACAAGCGATGCCCGCGAATTGGCGGTGATGATCCAACAAGCCGGCTATAACGTAACCGCGACGGTCGTCACCGATCACGCGGCCGAACAGCTCCGATCGGCCGGCATTCGCGCCTATGTCGGCCGCTTGGATGCGTCCCAGCTTGCCGATCTGGCCAAAGCCGAGGGGGCCAAAGCGATTGTGGACGCGAGCCATCCATTTGCTGAAGAGGCGTCAAAAAACGCCATGCAAGCGGCAGCAGACGCCGGGTTGCCCTACATTCGCTACGAGCGGCAGGCGTCTTCGTTTTCATCCGAGAAGGTGACATTTGTCGACAGCTATGAAGAAGCGGCTGACTTGGCGGCGGAAAAAGGCGGCGTCGTGATGCTGACGACCGGCAGCAAAACGCTCGACATTTTCGCCGCGAGGCTCATCGGTCGCCCGGACGTCAAGGTGATTGCGCGGATGCTGCCGCGGAAAGACAATCTCGACAAATGCGAGCGGCTCGGGTTTTCCCAAGAGCAGATCGTCATGATGCAAGGGCCGTTTACGAAAGAGCTCGATCGGGCGCTATACCGCCATTTTGGCGTCACGGTCGTCGTCACGAAAGAAAGCGGCAAAGTCGGGTTTGTCGATGAGAAAATCGCTGCCGCCGAGGAGCTCGGCATTGATGTCATCGTCATCCGCCGCCCACGGTTGTCATACGGCATCGTGCATCACGATTTTGCCGGCGTGCTCGAGGCGTTGAAGCAGCATGCGCCGCTTCCGGCCGTGTAAAGAATGGGATTCTAGCGGCCGCTCATGCAAGCGATCATGAAGAAAGGAGAGAATTGTCATGGACTTCCATACAACATTTCGTCCGGCGACGGTGCAGCCGGAACAAATTGAAGCGCGCAGCTTTCAAATCATTGATGAAGAGATCGGCGAGCATTCATTTACAGAAGAACAATACCGAATCGTTCAGCGCGTCATCCATGCATCGGCTGATTTTGAGCTGGGCAAAAGCCTCATTTTCCACCCGGATGCGATCCGCTCAGGCATTGATGCCATTCGCAGCGGCAAGCTCGTCGTCGCCGATGTGCAAATGGTGCAAGCCGGCGTCAATCAAGCGCGGCTTGCGAAGTTCGGCAGCGCGGTGCGCGTCTATATTTCTGATGAAGACGTGATCGCTGAAGCGAAACGGTTGAATACGACGAGGGCGATTGTGGCTATGCGCAAAGCGGTGAAAGAAGCGGAAGGCGGCATTTTTGCCATCGGCAACGCTCCGACAGCGTTATTGGAGCTCATTCGCCTCATCAAAGAAGGAGAGGCGCGGCCGGGATTGGTGATCGGCTTGCCGGTCGGATTCGTCTCGGCGGCGGAATCGAAAGAAGAATTGGCGAAGCTCGATGTGCCGTTCATCACCAACCGCGGCCGCAAAGGAGGAAGCACCGTGACCGTCGCTGCCTTGAATGCTTTATCGCTGCTCGCCGAGCGAGCGTGACGAACGATGGAAACGAAAAAAACGCTGCGTGAAGGGTATACGACCGGATCGTGCGCGACAGCGGCAACGAAAGCCGCGCTCACGGCGCTCATCACTGGCCAAGTGCAGGCGGAGGCGACGATTCGGATTCCGATCGGGCGGGTGGTGACCTTTTCGCTCGCCTCTTGTTCGTTCGATGGCGAAACGGCGACGGCCTCGGTCGTGAAGGATGGCGGCGATGACCCAGATGCGACGCACGGCGCGCTCATCGTTTCCACTGTCTCGTGGGCCTCGTCGCCGGGCGTTCATATCGACGGCGGTGAAGGGGTCGGACGCGTCACCAAACCCGGCTTGCCGGTGCCGGTCGGGGAAGCGGCGATCAATCCAGTGCCGCGGCAAATGATCCGCGAAGCCGTCAATGAAGTGCTGGCGCAATACGGTCTACATCGCGGGGTGAAGGTCGTCATTTCTGTGCCCGGCGGCGAGGAAATCGCCAAAAAAACGTTGAACCCGAGACTAGGCATCATTGGCGGCATTTCGATTTTGGGGACGCGCGGCATCGTCGTTCCGTTCTCCACCGCCGCCTACCGGGCGAGCATCGTGCAGGCGCTTCAAGTGGCGAAAGCGAACGGCTGCCGCCATGTTGTCATCACGACCGGGGGGCGGAGCGAGAAATACGCCATGCAAGAATATCCACATTTGCCGGAAGAAGCGTTTATCGAAATGGGCGATTTTGTCGGCTTTACGCTGAAACAATGCAAACGGCTTGGCATCAAGATGGTGTCGATGGTCGGGATGATGGGGAAATTTTCGAAAGTCGCTCAAGGAGTGATGATGGTGCACTCGAAAAGCGCCCCGGTCGACTTTGGCTTTTTGGCTGCCATCGCCGAGCAGGCAGGTGCTGGCCCAGAACTGGTGGCTGCGGTGCGCGGCGCGAATACGGCGGCGCAAGTCGGCGACATGATGCAAGAGGCCGGTTGCATGAAGTTTTTCGAGCTTTTGTGCGAAGCGTGCTGCCAGGCGGCGCTTCACGAAGTGGGAGGCGGTCTGACGGTGGCGACGTCCATTTACACAATGAACGGACAACAATTAGGAAAGGCGGTGCAGACCGATGGGGACGATGAAGTTGATCGGTGTGGGTGCTGATGGGCAAGCAAGTCTTCCTGAGCTGTATCGACGCTGGATTGATGAAAGCGAGCTGCTTGTCGGCGGCGAACGGCAGCTGGCGATGTTTCCTGAATACAAAGGAGAAACGATCATCATCCGCCGCGGACTGGCGGAGCTGGTGGAGCGGCTCCGCCATGAGACGCGCAACACGGTCGTGCTTGCTTCCGGCGATCCGCTCTTTTACGGCATCGGCAGCTATTTGGCCGGCAAATTGCCGATCGACGTGTATCCGGCCGTCAGCTCAGTGCAATGGGCGTTTGCGAAAATGGGCGAGTCTTGGCAAGACGCGGCGTTTGTCAGCGTCCATGGCCGGCCGCTCACCGGTTTGGCTCAGCGGGTCGACGGGCGGCGCAAAGTCGCCATCTTAACCGATGAGACGAACTCGCCGGCCGCCATCGCCCGCTATTTGCTCGAGTACGGCATGACGGAATATGAGGCGTTTGTCGGCGAGGAGCTCGGCGGGCCGAATGAGCGATGCCGGTTTTTCAAGCTAGAAGAAATGGCAGAAACCGAGTTTCTTCCATTAAATGTAGTCATTTTGCGGCAAACCGCTCCTGGTCCGATTTGGCCGCTCGGCATTGACGATGATGAATTTTTCCAACGCAAGCCGGACAAAGGGCTGATTACAAAGAAAGAAATTCGCGTCTTAAGCGTAAGCGCCTTGCGCTTGCGCCCGGACAGCGTCGTCTGGGACATTGGGACGTGCACCGGTTCGGTCGCGATTGAAGCGGCGAAAATCGCCCGCGACGGGGCGGTGTTTGCGATTGAAAAAAATGAATACGACCTCGAGATTTGCCGGCAAAACTTGCGCAAATTCCGCGTTGACATCACGCTTGTGCACGGCAGGGCGCCCGATCGGCTCGATGAGTTTGCCGACCCGGATGCCATCTTTATCGGCGGCACGTCAGGCGCGATGTCGCCGTTGTTGGACGTCTGTGCGAAACGGCTGAAGAAAAATGGACGCATCGTGATCAACGCGGCAACGGTTGAGACGCTTGCTGAAGCGGGCCGCGAGCTGCGCAGCCGTGGATTTCATGTTGACATCACGCTCGCGCAAGTGTCGCGAAGCAAGCCCATTTTAGAGTTGACGCGCTTTGAGGCGCTCAATCCGGTGTATATCATGACAGCCAAGCGGGAGGGAGACGAATGACCGGCACGTTGTACGGCATCGGTGTTGGCCCGGGCGATCCAGAGCTCATGACGGTGAAAGCATACCGCCGCCTAAAAGAAGCGGATGTCATCGCCTATCCAAAAAAAGGGCGGCAAAGCAAAAGCTATGCGGAACAAATTATTGATGCGTATTTTGCGCCAGAGGAAAAACGGCGGCTCGGCCTGCATTTTCCGATGACAAAAGACCGAGCCTTGCTTGAGCCGAAGTGGAACGAGGCGGCGGACGCCATTTGGGCGGAGCTGTCGGCCGGGCGCGATGTCGCGTTTGTGACCGAAGGCGATCCGCTGTTGTACAGCACGTTCATCCATTTGATGCACGTAATGGAGCGCCGCTATCCGGAAGCGCCGATTGAAGTTGTCCCCGGCGTCAGTTCGGCCAACGCTGCTGCCGCTAGGCTTCGTCTGCCGCTGGCGGATGGTGATGAAACCGTGGCGATTGTGCCCGCCCGCGACGATGTTGAGGCGATGAAAGCAGTGCTTCTTGAGCACGATTGCGTTGTCTTTTTTAAAGTGGCGAAAGTGATCGATTTGCTGGTTCGTCTGTTGCGGGAACTCGATTTGCTTCATCGCGCCGCTGTTGTGACGAAAGTGACGTCCGGCGAGGAAGTCGTGTGGAAGGTCGAGGAGCTCGACGGAGCGGAACTCGAATATTTGACATTGATGGTGGTGAGAAAGTGAAGCTGTATATCGTAGGGGCGGGGCCGGGAGCGCCGGATTTGATCACGGTTCGCGGCGCCGAGCTTCTCGCTGCTGCCGACGCCATTTTTTACACCGACTCGCTAGTGAGCGCGGAATTGATCGAGCGCTACCGGAAGCCAGATGCTGACGTTTTCCATACCGCCGGCATGCATTTAGAAGAAATGGTCGCGGCAATGGCGGAGCAAGTGAAACAAGGACGGCTTGTCGTGCGCGTCCATACCGGTGATCCATCGATTTACGGGGCGACGCTTGAGCAAATCGCCTTGTTGAAAGAAGAAGGAATTGAAGTGGAAATCGTCCCCGGCGTCAGTTCGGCGTTTGCCGCCGCGGCCGCCGTGCAGGCGGAGCTCACCGTTCCGGAATTGACGCAGACGGTCATTTTCACCCGCGCCGAGGGGCGGACGCCGATGCCGCCGCGTGAGAAATTGCAGGAGCTGGCGCAGCATCATTGCACGCTCGTTCTTTTTTTAAGCGCGACGCTTGCCAAAAAAGTAAGCGCGGCGCTCCTTGAAGCGGGCTGGAGCGGTGATACTCCTGTCGCGATCGTCTATAAGGCGACATGGCCGGATGAAGTCGTGATTCGTTCCACCGTTGCCACAATGGCTGACGATATGCGGCGCCATGGTGTGACGAAACACGCGATCATGTTGGCCGGTTGGGCGCTCGATCCCCATATTCATGAGCGCGGCTACCGTTCGAAGCTGTACGACCGCACGTTTACGCACGGATATCGAAAGGGGGAGAAGTAAGGTGGGAGTTGTTGCCGCGAACAACAAAAGACACGGCGCCTATGCTGTCGTGGCCATTACGAAACACGGGGTCGAGATCGCCCGACGCCTTGGAGGCGCTCTTGCGGGAGCGGACGTTTATTATACGGATAAATTCGCCCGCGGCGATGAAGCCAAGCACGGGATTCGCTTGTTTTCCGGCAACGTCAGGGCCTTGTTGCCGGAGTTGTTCGCCCGCTATGACGGACTCATTTGCATCATTTCGCTCGGCGCTGTCGTACGGATGATCGCTCCGCTGTTAAAAGACAAAAAGACCGATCCTGCGGTCGTGGTGATCGATGATAAGGCTGAACATGTGATCAGTGTTCTTTCCGGACATTTGGGCGGAGCGAACGAACTGACGCTGCGCGTTGCTGCCATTTTAAGCGCCCGCCCGGTCATTACGACCGCTTCTGACGTGCAGCAGACAATCGCCGTCGATCTGTTCGGTCGCCAGTTCGGCTGGGAATGGGAATCAGCTGACAAGCTGACGCCGGTGAGCGCCGCGGTCGTGAATGAAGAGCCTGTCGCGATCGTGCAAGAGTCGGGGGAAACCGGCTGGTGGCCGGAAGGGCGGCCATTGCCCAAAAACATTGCCGTGTACGGCTCGATCGCGGAAGCGCTCGCTGCCCGCCCGGCGGCCGCGCTTGTGGTCACTCATCGCCTGCTTGCGCCGGAAGAAGAGGCCATTTTGCAAAACGGCGTTTTGTATCGCCCGAAAGTAATCGCGCTTGGCATCGGCTGCAACCGCGGCACATCGGCTGACGAAATCGAAGCGGTCATCCATGAGACGCTCAATGAGCTGCGCTTTTCGATGAAAAGCGTCAAAGCGGTGTGCACCATTGATTTGAAAAAGGATGAACAAGGACTTTTGGAGGTAGTCAACAAATATAGATGGGAATTGGTTGCATATACGCCAGAAGAGCTGAACACGGTGCCGATCGAAGCGCCGTCGGAAACGGTGTACCGCTACACCGGCGCGTATGGGGTGAGCGAGCCGGCGGCGAAATTGTACAGCGGGGCCGATCGGCTGGCGCTGGTGAAAAAGAAGTCCGGCAATGTGACGATTTCCGTAGCGCTCATCGATCATCAAAAGAAAGCGACCATGCAGGGAAAGGGGAAAGAGGCATGCGACGGCTTGTCATCGCCGCACCGGGAAGCGGCGCCGGCAAAACGACCGTGACGCTTGGATTGATGGCGGCCATGAGGCAGCAAGGATATACGGTGCAAGGGTTTAAATGCGGCCCGGACTACATCGACCCGACTTACCATACGGCTGTGACCGGCCGGCCGGCGCGCAACTTGGACAGTTGGATGATGGGAAGCGAAGCGGTCAAAACGGTGCTCGCCAACGGTTGTCAAGGGGCTGATATCGCCATCATCGAGGGGGTGATGGGGCTGTTTGACGGGAAACAGCCGCTTTCTGACGAGGGGGCGACGGCTGAAATCGCCGTATTGACCGAAAGCCCGGTGCTGCTTGTCGTCGATTGTTCCGGCATGGCCCGCAGCGCCGCCGCCATCGTCCATGGGTTTCAAACGTTTCGCCCCGATGTGCGCCTCGCCGGCGTATTTGCCAACCGCGTCGGCAGCGAAGGGCATTTTCGGCTCGTCAAAGCGGCAGTCGAGCAAACGTGCGGGGTGCCGGTCGTCGGGTTTCTCACGCAAGACGAAGCGTTGGCGCTGCCAGAGCGCCATTTAGGGCTCGTGCCGTCGGTGGAGCGCGGCGAACTGGATTCGTTTTTTGCCGATCTGGGGAGAAAGGTGGCGCGCACGATCGATTGGGAGACGCTCCTTTCGATTGCAGAAGCGCCAGCCCTTTGTTCTCCGGCGCCGCTCATTCGCCCTTCGCGGCCGTATCGCGTGCGCGTGGCGGTTGCCAAAGATGCTGCCTTTCATTTTTACTATCCGGAGAATCTGGAGATACTTTCTGCCTGCGGCGCGGAGCTTGTCTACTTTTCTCCGCTCGCCGGCGAGCCGCTTCCGGATGGGGTGAACGGATTGTATATCGGCGGCGGGTTTCCGGAAGAGTTTGCCGCCGAGCTCGCCAGGCAAGCCGCTGTCAAACAGTCGATCCGCGCCGCCATCGAACACGGGTTGCCGACGTTGGCCGAGTGCGGCGGGTTTATGTTTCTCACCGAACAGCTTGTTGCGACGGACGGTTCGGCCTATGAGATGGCGGGCGTCATCCCGGGGAAGGTCGTGATGAAGACGAAGCTCGCGGCGCTTGGCTACCGCGAAGTGCGCGGTCGAAATGGAAATTTTCTATTGCCGGAAGGAGAAACAGCGCGCGGCCATGAGTTTCACTACTCCGTTTATGAGCCGCGCGGTGAGACGCCGTTTGCCTACGAAACGAGCGGCCGGAAAGGAACGAAGCCTGACGGTTATTTGGCGCACCGGCTTGTCGCTGGCTATGTCCATTTTCATTTCGCGTCCGCCCCGGCGATGGTTGAGCGGTGGCTCGCCGAATGCGAGAAGGTGACCATCAATGGCTAAGGCGCTGCCGATTATGTTTCAAGGCACCCATTCTGATGCCGGCAAAAGCGTCATCGCCACCGCGTTTTGCCGCATGTTCGCCCAAGACGGCTGGAAGACGGCGCCGTTCAAGTCGCAAAACATGTCGTTAAACTCCTACGTGACGCCGGACGGAAACGAAATCGGACGGGCGCAAGGAATTCAGGCCGAAGCGGCCGGAGTGGCGGCGCGCGCTGAGATGAATCCGATTTTGATTAAGCCAAGCCGCGAGCATGAATCGCAAATCGTTGTGCTTGGCAAACCGTACGGCAATATGCAGGCGTTCGCTTACCGGAACGAGTTTTTCCACCAAGGGCTGGCCGTCATCCGTCAGTCGCTCGAAACGTTGATGAACGAGTATGACCGGATTGTCATTGAAGGAGCGGGAAGCCCGGCGGAAGTAAACTTAAACGACCGCGAGTTGGTCAACATGCGCATCGCCCGTCTCGCCAACGCCCCGGTCGTGTTGATCGGCGATATTGAGCGGGGCGGGGTGTTCGCGAGCCTCGTTGGAACGCTGTCGCTGCTTGAGCCTGAGGACCGAAAGCGGGTCATTGGGGTCATCATTAACAAGTTTCGCGGCGATGTGGCGCTGCTTAAGCCTGGGCTCGATTGGTTTGAGCAGCACACCGGCGTGCCGGTGCTTGGCGTCGTTCCATATTTGCCTGATTTGGCGATCGATGCTGAAGATTCGCTGTCGCTTGAGCGGTTTGCTTCATCTGTCGGGGGAGAGGAAGCGATTGATGTCGCTGTCATCCGCTGTCCGAAAATCGCCAATTTCACCGACATCGACCCGCTGCTGGCAGAACCGGACTGCCGCGTCCGGTTGGTGACGCACGTCGACGAGCTTGGAGCGCCGGATGTGATCGTGCTTCCCGGCAGCAAAAACACGATCGAAGACTTGATTTATATGAAGAAAAGAGGACTCGCTTCCCGCATTGTGTCGCTTGTCAATGAAGGAAAAGCGAGAGTCGTCGGCTTATGCGGCGGCTACCAAATGCTTGGCGCCGTCATCCGCGATCCGTATGGAGTCGAGACGCCGCTCCCCGAAGTAAAAGGACTTGGTTTGCTGCCGATTGAAACGACGCTTGAGCGGACGAAAATCACGATCCGTACGGAAGGGATGCTTACGTGGGCGGGCGAGCGGTTTTCGGTGCAAGGATACGAGATTCATATGGGCCGCTCGGCGCCGCTTCCTGGCTATGCGCCGCTTATTGAGGCGGACGGCCGCCATGAAGGGGCGAAGCACAGTGATGAGCGGGTGCTGGGCACGTACATGCACGATTTGTTTCATAACGATGCGTTCCGCACCGCGTTTTTCAACAACATTCGCCGCCAAAAAGGAATCGCTCCTTCTGGCGTCCGACTCTTTCGCTCGCTCAAAGAAAAGGCGTTCGACCGGCTTGCCGCTCATGTCCGCCAGCACGTGGCGGTCGAGCGGATCGAACAGATGATGCGTCAATTTGGCTGTCGCGATCACAGTTGAAGTCCAACAACGGGAAGACACCAAGGCAATGGGCGTTGATTTGGGACTTCGTTATATCGCCATTGCCAGCATTGGAACGAAATCGTTGTTTTTCAAGGACAGCCAATGCGCTTTCATTCGCCGACGATATGCGGCTTTGCGGCGAACGTTGGGCAAAGCGAAGAAGCTCCATATGATTCGCACAATCGGCCGTAAAGAGTCCTGCTGGATGAAGGATATAAACCATAAAATCAGCCGTCAAATCGTCCGTTTTGCCCTCGCCAACGGTGTTGGCATGATTCGGATGGAAAAGTTGACGCGTTCCCTCAATCATAGACGAGAAAGGAGGAAGCGCATATTCCCGCTTGATGGGGGATATTGTGCGCCCATGATGAATGTTTCCATCCCACCGATCCACCGTGAAATGGTTGAACAAGCGCGTGCCTATATCGATCAATTGACCAAACCGCCCGGCAGCCTCGGCCGTCTTGAAGAAGTGGCGGCAACGCTTGCCGGCATGACCGGGGAGCTGCTTCCACGCGTCACTCCGCCCGGAGTGCTCGTGTTTGCGGCCGATCATGGCGTCACGGAAGAAGGGGTGTCTGCCTATCCGGCCGAAGTGACGGCGCAAATGGTGTACAACTTTGCCAACGGCGGAGCGGCGATCAACGCCTTCAGCCGGCAAATCGGCGCGTTGCTTCAGGTGATTGATGTCGGTGTCGCCGTGCCGATTGCTGATGAGCGCGTCATTCAGAAAAAGGTGCGCCCGGGAACGAACAATTTCGCGGAAACGGAAGCGATGACGCCGTCCGAGGCCGAACAGGCGCTTCATGTCGGTTACGAACAGGCGGCGTCCATCATTGAACAAGGCGTCCGCACGCTCATTGTCGGCGAAATGGGCATCGGCAATACGACCGCCGCGAGCGCCTTATTGGCCACGTTGACCGATGAGCCGCTTGAGCGCATCGTTGGCAAAGGAAGCGGCATTAAGGAGGAAATGCTTGCCCATAAACAGGACGTGATCCGACGGGCGCTCTTGCTTCATCGGCCGGATCCGGCGAAGCCGCTTGAATGGCTTTCGAAAATCGGCGGGTTGGAGATCGCTGCTATGGCCGGGGCGATGCTGGCAGCCGCCGAACGGCGCATCCCGATTTTGCTTGACGGTTTTATTTGCACGGTGGCTGCCCTTGTGGCCCGCCAGTTTGCCGTGAACGTCACAGACTATATGATTGCCGGCCATCGTTCGCAAGAGCCGGGGCACAGTATAGCCCTTCGTTTGCTAGAGAAGGAGCCGCTTTTGGATCTCGGCATGCGCCTTGGCGAAGGAAGCGGCGCGGCGGTAGCGTTTCCGCTCTTGATTTCAGCAACGGCGATGGTGAACGAAATGGCGACGTTCGCCTCGGCGGGCATTTCCACAGCCAATGCAAAAGGGGAGAAGGGGCGATGACCGTCGGCAAAGTGTATTTAGTCGGCGCTGGGCCGGGGGATGAAAAGCTCATCACGGTTTACGGCCGCGAATGCCTAGAACGGGCGGATGTCATTATTTACGACCGGCTCATCAACCGTAAGCTGCTGCGCTACGCGAAGCCAGACGCTGAGCTTCTTTACTGCGGCAAAGAGCCGGGAAAACATGACACGGTTCAAGAACAAATTCATGAGCTGCTCGTTTGGCATGCGCAACAAGGAAAAACGGTCGTCCGCTTAAAAGGCGGCGATCCGTGCATTTTTGGCCGCGTTGGTGAAGAGGCGGAAGTGTTGGCGAAAGCCGGAATTCCGTTTGAAATCGTTCCAGGGGTGACATCCGGCATTGCTGTGCCGGCGTACGCCGGCATTCCGGTCACCCACCGTGATTACGCCGCCTCGGTGGCGATGGTCAGCGGGCATCGGAGTGAGCGGATCGATTGGGAGGCGCTGACTCGAGGATGCGATACGATCATTGTCTACATGGGAGCGGCCAACTTGTCGGATATTTGCGGCCGTTTGATGGCGGCCGGAAAGCCGTCGGATACGCCGGCGGCCATCATTGAATGGGGGACGACCGAGCGGCAGCGCACGGTGGCGGCGACGCTTTCGACGCTGTCAGACGAGGCGGAACAGGCGGGCATTTCCCATCCGGCCATCATCATCATCGGCGATGTCGTTCGTCTGCGTGAGACGCTCCAATGGTTTCCGGAGCGGCAAGGGGGCGTGGTCGATGCCGACGCCTCGTCGTAGCGGGCGTGTCATCGTTTATACGGGCGACGGAAAAGGAAAAACGACGGCCGCATTGGGGCTTGCCCTGCGTGCCGTCGGCCGGGGAATGAACGTCGCGGTTTTGCAGTTTTTGAAATCGCCGGAACGAACATACGGCGAGCAGTTGGCCCTAGAGCGCCTTGGCGTCGACGTCCGTCAGCTCGGCGCCGGCTTCACATGGACGAAAACGCCGGACATCCACCGGGAAGCATTGAAGCGTGCCTGGGCGGTGGCCAAAGAATATGTGTATTCCGGACGGTATGATATGATTGTGCTCGATGAACTGAACAATGTGTTGGCCATTGACCGCTTTCCCGTTGAAGATATCGTATCAGTCAGCGAGGTGCTCGAGCTGATCCGCACGCGCCCGCCGTCGCTCCATCTTGTCATCACGGGGCGCGCGGCGCGCCCGGAGCTGATGGCGGCTGCCGATATCGTTACGGAAATGAAGTTGGTCAAGCATGACTATGAACAAGGAAGGACCGCGATGAAAGGGATTGAATTTTAGAAGCAAAAAAGCGGCTAAAAAACGGCCGCTTTTTTGCAGGTTAGGCATTTTCATCGGTTTTGTCATTTTGGATTTTGTTTTGCCGACGTCCTTTGCTGTTATCGCCGGAAACCGGGCCGCGAAGCAAGGCCACCGGATCTTGCGTTGGCGCGTTTTGATTGCGGCTGCCGTTGTTTGGGCGTTTCGTCATGAGCTCCACCTCCTTTGGCTGCCGTTGTCATACGTTTAGCATGGACGATGCCTTCATTCCTATGCATGGTTGTCTACAGCCCAGCATAAAAAAAGCGGGAAGCGTTCGTGTTCCCGCTTTCCCGCTGCAAGCCGGCCGGATGCTGGCAAACACGGCGGCCGGATGAAGGCAATCAGTGATTTCGGTTAGTAGGCATATCCGCCCAAGCAGGCACATCCAACAATAATCAACAAAATAAACAGAACGACAATCAACGCAAAGCTGTTTCCATGCCAAGCGCCCATCATGTTCACCTCCTGGTGGAATCTATCGTATTGTATGTCAAAAAAAACTAAAAGAACAGGGCGATTGTCGAAACACGAAAACAATCGGCCAAAATGAGAAAAACGCCTTGCATATGTTTCAGCAAGGCGTTTTTTCGGGATGGTTCAAGTGAAATGATTGCATATATTGATTTCATTCCCATTCATAAGGCGTTTCTTGATACACGTAATAGTTCAGCCAGTTGACAAACAGTAAATTGGCATGCGAGCGCCATGTGTTCAGCGGCGGCTGGCTTGGGTCATCATTGGGAAAGTATGATTCCGGGATGCGAATCGGCAGCCCTTTCGCCAAGTCGCGTTCATATTCTTCTTTGAGCGTTGTCGCATCATATTCTGGATGGCCCGTTAAGAAAATGCGGCGCCCGTCGTTCGATGCGACGAGGCAAACGCCGGCTTTGTCAGACATGGACAAAATGGTGAGATCCGGCACTTTTTCGATGTCTTCGCGCTTGACGTCTGTATGGCGGGAGTGCGGCATGCGGAACACATCGTCAAAACCGCGCAATAGTTTTACGTTTTTCACTTCCACCGTATGGTTGAACACACCGAAGCATTTTTCCGGCAATGGGTATTTCGGAATGCCGTAGTGATAGTATAAGCCAGCTTGTGCCCCCCAACAAATGTGCAACGTTGACGTGACGTTCGTTTTCGTCCATTCCATAATTTCCGTCAATTCTCCCCAATAGTTGACCTCTTCAAACGGCATTTGCTCGACCGGCGCTCCGGTGATGATCATCCCGTCGAACTTGCGATGGCGAATGTGCGGGAAAATCGTGTAAAATTGTTCTAAATGATGTTTGCTTGTCGTTTTCGGCTCATGGGTCGCCGGGCGCAAAAAGGTGACGTTCACTTGCAGCGGCGAGTTGCCGAGCAGCCGCAGCAACTGTGTCTCTGCTTTTTCTTTTTCGGGCATCAAGTTTAAAATGATGATGTTGAGCGGACGGATGTCTTGCGAATACGCCCGTTCTTCGTCCATCACGAAAATGTTTTCTTGTTCGAGTATTTCTTTCGCCGGCAAGTCTTTTGGAATGTTGATTGGCAATGGTGTCCCCTCCGTTTCTGTCTCGTTACTAAATACCTTAATTATAAAAACTTTGTCAACATTCTTCAATTGATTTTTTGACCTTAAACAGCTGGTGAACAAAAAGGGGGAATCCCGATTGGATCCGACCGCCTTTGACAATTTAAAAACGGTGTTGGAAGGGGCGGTATATGACGCGGATTTGCAAGGGCGCATTGCCGTGGTCGAGCGCCGCGACCTTGTCGATTTGGCCCGTTTGTTTCGGGAGTACGCCATTTCATTTCGGCTGAATGATGCGCCCGATCCGCTCGTCGTCTGCACCGCGCGGCTTTCGCTTGATTTTGCTGAGCTGGTCAATGAGCGGCTCTATCACGGCCGGGCCGGCTGCCGGCTCGCTCTTCTGTTTACCCTTCCGGTTCGCCGCTCGTCCGTTTGTGCGCTCATTGAAGGAACGCTGCGGACGATTTGGGGGGAGGAGCGAATCATCCGGCAAACGCTCCGCTTTCCATTTCCACATGAACGCGGCCCGTATGAAAATGAAGCCGTGGTCGAATTTGCACGCCTCATTTATGAGGAAAACGCCGCCGATTTGCCGGAGATGGTGCCGTATATGGTTTCATCACTTGAACAATTGCAGCTGTTCGCCGGGCAGTAACGATGCAAAAAGTAGAAACAAACCATGAAATCCGCTATGATGGAGATGAGGTGAAAAATCATGAGTGTATATGAATTCAGCGCCAAAACCATTCGCGGAGAGGAACAACCGCTTTCCGTCTATCGAGGCAACGTGCTGTTGATTGTCAACACGGCGAGCCGTTGCGGCTTCACCCCGCAGTATAAAGAACTGCAGGAGCTGTATGACGAATATCGCGATCGCGGGTTTGTTGTGCTCGGCTTTCCGTGCAACCAGTTCGGCGGCCAAGAGCCGGGGACGGAAGAGGAAATTGAGCAATTTTGCCAGTTGAATTACGGTGTGACGTTCCCGCTGTTTGCGAAAGTGGATGTGAATGGCGATCACGCCCATCCGCTGTTTCAATATTTGAAAGAAGAGGCGCCGGGGGCATTGGGAACAAAGGCGATCAAATGGAATTTCACGAAGTTTTTGGTCGACCGCAACGGCAAGGTTGTAGCTCGTTTCGCACCGCAAACAAAGCCAAGCGAGCTGAGAAAGGAAATTGAAAAGCTGCTGTAAGGCAAGGAGGGGTAACGCTTGCGCATTCAAGCGATTGAGCCGACGCCAAGCCCGAACACGATGAAAATATTGCTTGATGAAGAATTGCCTTCCGGCACGCGCCATAACTACAAACCGGACAACATCAGCGAAGCGCCGCCGCTTATTCAAGCATTGATGCGCATTGACGGAGTGAAAGGCATTTACCATGTCGCTGATTTTTTGGCTATTGAACGCCATCCGAAATACGACTGGCGCGACATTTTGGCGAAAGTGCGCGAAGTGTTCGGCGAGAAAGTGGATGACGGCGCCGAGGCAAAGCCGAAAGGAAACGAACATTTCGGCGAAGTGAAAGTGTTCGTGCAAATGCTGTACGGTCTGCCGATGCAAGTGAAGCTTGTCGATGGGGAGCGCGAACACCGCGTCGGGCTGCCGAAACCGTTTATGGACGCGGTCATTGAGGCGCAAAAATACGCAGGAAATGTTGTGCTTGAGCGCAAATGGGTCGAAAAAGGAGTGCGCTACGGCACGTTTGAGGAAATCGGCCGCGAAATAGTCGATGAGCTGTCGGCAGCCTATCCGCCCGAGCGGCTGGAGCGGATCGTCAACATGTTCCGCCGCGGCGAGCAGGAAAAAACGGTGCAAAAGCGTCCAAGCCTCAAAGTGACGAGCGAGATGCTCGATGACCCGGATTGGCGCAAACGGTATGCCGCGCTCGAACAGATGGCCGAGCCGACCGAGGACGATATCCCGGTGTTGGCCAAGGCGCTCAAGGATGAAAAAATGGCGATTCGCCGCCTGGCGACGGCGTATCTCGGCATGATCGGCGGCAAAAAGGTGCTTCCGTATTTGTATGAAGCGTTAAAAGATCCTGCTGTCGCTGTCCGCCGCACCGCCGGCGACTGTTTGTCCGACATCGGCGATCCGGAGGCCATTCCGGCCATGATCGAAGCGCTAAAGGACGAAAGCAAGCTCGTCCGTTGGCGCGCGGCCATGTTTTTGTACGAAGTCGGCGACGAATCGGCGCTGCCGGCGTTGAAAGCGGCGGAAAACGATCCGGAGTTTGAAGTGAGCTTGCAAGTGAAAATGGCCATTGAACGGATCGAAGGCGGCGAAGAAGCGAAAGGGTCTGTGTGGAAGCAAATGACGGAGAGCCGGAAGAAAGAAAACGAAACAGAACAGTAAACCAGGCGCGCCCATCGGTGCGCCTGGTTTTATGATCGAAAAGAGTACGGCTGTTACGTCGTCACAGTAGTGTTGGAGCTTGGAGCGAATTGGACAATTTCGAGCACAACCGGGGTGTTAGCTGGAATCGAGCCGCTTCCGGTCGGGACGGTAATGGACAGTGACCCGACGCCGGTAGCTCCTGGGGTGTACGTCAATATCCCTTCCATTTGCAAAACGCCGTTAATGTACACGTTAAAGTAGCTATTGTTAGTTGCCAATGCTGGCAGCTGTGTCGCTTGGCTGCCGTCGTCTTGCAAAAAGCTGGCTGCGTCGATCGTTAAGGTTGCTCCTTCTGCTGTTTCAGCTGTTGTGATGTAAAAAAATCTTGCGACGTCTGGTGCAACCTCTGTCGTGGTAGTAGCGGCGACAAACAATTTAATTAATTGCAAAGCCATACAATCTCCCCTTCTCCATTTTGTGTTTAACATGCTGTGGCCCCGAAGCTGAGCCAATTATCATCCGTTCTTTTTAGTATCTGGAACTCTGTTGGCAATCAGCCGGTGCCATAGGTTCATTTTATTGTATGGATTAATTACAGAGGATGGCTCGGCGATTGCCGTAATGGGAGAAAAATGATGTTTTTGCCCTGCTATACCAGCCTGTTTTACCAGTGAATTTGAATTATGAAACAAACATTTTAAACGAATTTGGTCGTTTTATGATCCTGTTATAATAGACGGAATTAAGTGGAATATAGTGATTTTTTACTACCGTTCATTAACCTGCCATTTTGTTTGCTATTCACTTTGAAGATGGGAGGTGAATATACTAATGCAAAATATCTTGCGGAGTGAAATGATCACGAAACAATATGGTGTGTTTGGGTGAGCAAACGAATGAAACGGACATCTTCAACAGCAAAACATGTGATTGCTGCTTCCAAAGTATACGATTGGACCCATGCTGTACTGACCATTCCCCTCCGTGTGGCGCTCCACTTCCCTCCGCGTGTCTTGCAGGCGGAAACGTACCAGTATAACACCATATCAGACGGAGTGAAAACCGTCTATACAGACGGCGATGAACTGAGAGAGTACGGCGACCGCGGTATTTTAGATCCGAAACATGTATCATGGATCAACTTGTTTATTAATGGGGTGCTGCAACCGGAAAAACTGTATGAGGTGGAAAAGGGGAAACTGACGTTGAAAACAGCCGAGCCGCCGCCAAAAGGTGCGCCGATTATTCTTCAATTTATTACCATTAAAATGGGCTTCTAAATTTTTTGCCCCTCCAGCTGCGGATTTGGTTCTTAGAAAAGAGTGTTTTCAACAATGGTGAAGCCTTGGAGAGAGCTCCAAGGCTTGGCTCGTCATCCCCTGAAATATTGTTCGATAAAATCTTTAACAAGAGGAGAGAGTTCGTTTGGCAATTCATGAAAAGGGAAGAATTTCACTTCCAGCGATTCTTCCCCGTCTTCTTTCAGTTCTCCACCGCGGATATCACGGGTGAGATAAACAACAGTGACTGGGTAATATTGATCTCCATTAGGCAGCCGAACAAAATATTTTTTTCCAGAAAACACATCGACTAGTTCCAGTTTGCCGATTTCCAGCCCTGTTTCTTCCCACACTTCCCGCCGGGCTGCTTCTTCTGCGGACTCCCCCAACTCCAACAAACCGCCGGGCAGTCCCCATAAGCCGTCGCGGCGTTTCTGCAATAAAATCCGCCCGCATTCATCGGTGACAGCGACCCCGGCTCCCGCCAAGATGATCGGCCGGGTTCCAATGATTTTTCGCAGTTCTTCAATGTATCCCATGTGCACGCTCCTTTCATGGCCATCGATGGCATAGTATATGTTTGGTCGCTGACAATGGCCGCGGCGGTTGATAGAAAGCGAAACGAAATCGCTCGTTTGATGGCGGCCAAACGGGTGCGTTTAGCCCCGTTTGTTCTGAATGATGCCGTTTAGAGACATGCGGCCGTGGACGGTTCTCTTCATTGATTTTTCAAACGAAAATATAGTATGCTGATAGCGCAGCGATGATGAATGTGGAGGGATGAGGGCAATGTCAATGGCTTACGAAGACTATATGCGCCAACTCGTGCAGCCGATGCGCGATGAACTTGTCCGCGCCGGTTTCCGCGAATTGCGCACAAGCGAAGAAGTCGAGCAGTTTATGAAACAAGTGGAAGGAACGACGTTTGTTTTTGTCAACTCAGTGTGCGGCTGCGCCGCTGGATTGGCGCGCCCCGCGGCGACGCAGGCGGTGTTGCGGAGCGAGAAAAAGCCGGACCATTTGGTGACGGTGTTCGCTGGCCAGGATAAGGAAGCGACAGCGAAAATGCGCGAGTACTTTGTCGGTTATCCGCCGTCTTCGCCGTCGATGGCGCTCTTAAAGGGGAAAGAAGTCGTTCACTTCATTCCGCGCGAAGACATCGAGTTTCACTCGATGGAGGACGTGATGGAAAATATTTTGGCTGCGTTTGACAAATATTGCGGCTGATGCGGTGCGAGCGAGGAGCGAACCGCTTGCGTTGATTCGCTTTCGTTCCGCATACAACGGCGCGTTGGCGGGAACGATAAGGGCGGAGGTGATCGGGCGTGCCGAAGCGGAAAAAAGATCGTTCGAAAACGGGCGTCAGCGCCCCAGATGTTCGAGGGCAAGGCACGACGGAGACGGAGACAGGCGCGTTCGAGCTTGACTCTGCCCGCAAAAAAACAAAAATCGATTAAAAAGGAGCTCCCGATGCGGGGCTCCTTTTGTCGTTTTCATGCGCAAACTCCCTTCGCATCCAACAGAATGCCAAGGGAGCTGGATGGATCGCCAAGAGCGTTTAGGCGTTGGCGATACAACTATAAATAAAGTAAAGCAATGTAATGAGGCTGGCCGCAAAAAAGATCGTGTTCATGTTTCATTTTTCCCGCCTTTCTGTCTATATTTTCGCTGAGAATCTATGATACACTATTCATGTGAACTACCCCCACTTCGCTTTGCTTGAAGTGGGAGCTTCTCAGTTCCACGACGAAAGCATTCTTTCGTCTCCCTGAGCGTGACTTCGGGTCGTCCCAACCCTAGGCATCCGACGATTCGGAGTTCTTTCGCGCCTTGGATATTTTACGCATGGAAGGCTTTGCTTGGTTTTCGCATTGGATATTCTCCATGCAACCCCCTATATCCAGTTCACAAAGAACATGATATACCTTGATTTTATCATGTGTTTTGGCTGACGCCAACCGACATCCATTTGTCGCTGATCGCTGGGCTGCAACCTTCACGCGGTTGAAGCGGGTGTCTTCTTTCGGAACTATGATAAAAGTATATACCAACAAAAGCAAAAAGAAAATGCAGTTTTTGTCTTGTCAAGGGAGAGGAAGACGAAATGAAAAAAGCGAAACGAATGAACGCGTTTTCGGCATCGATTTTTGCCGAATTGGCGGCGTATCGCCAACAGCGGCGCCATCTTCATGACGAGTGGATCGATTTAAGCGTCGGCAGCCCGGATTTGCCCACGGCGCCGTTTGTGCGTGAGGCGATCGCCCGCTACGCCAACGAGCCGAATGCGTACGGCTACACATTAAGGGGCATTCGCGAGTTTCATGAAGCGGTCGCCGACTATTATCGCACGGCGCATGGCGTCGTGCTCGATCCGGAGACGGAAGTAACGTACGTCATCGGATCACAGGACGGGCTCGTGCATTTGCCGATGGTGTTCGCCGACCCGGGGGATGTCATTTTATTGCCGGATCCCGGGTATCCGGCGTATGCGGCGGGGGTGGCAATGGCGGAAGCGGAGCCGTATTTTCTGCCGCTGAGGGAGGAAAACCGCTTTTTGCCGGATTTGCGTGCGATCCCGGAGGACATCGCCAAACGGGCGGCGATCATGTTTCTTAACTTTCCAGGGAATCCGGTGCCCGCCGTAGCGACAGAATCGTTTTATCGCGAAGTGGTCGAGTTTGCGAAGCGGTACGATATTCTCGTTGTGTCCGATTTTGCTTACGGCGAGCTGTATTATGACGGAAACAAACCGGTGAGTTTTCTTTCTGTTCCAGGCGCAAAGGACGTTGGCGTGGAGATCAATTCGTTGTCCAAAAGCTACAACATGGCCGGCTGCCGGGTCGGCTACTTATGCGGAAATGCCGAGGTGATTCGTGCGTTTGCCGAGTTCAAGTCCAATTTGGATTACGGCATTTTTTGGCCGCTGCAAAAAGCGGCCGCGGAAGTGCTCCGCCATGGCGCCGGCTTTTGCGCCCAGAGCCGCATGATGTATCAAGCGCGCCGCGATGTGCTCGTGGATGGACTCGCTGACATCGGTTGGACGGTTGACCGTCCGCAAGCCGGCATGTTCGTGTGGGCGAAAATTCCGGACGGATGGACGTCGCTTTCGTTTGCGAAGGCGCTCATCGACCAAGCCGGCGTCGTTGTGACGCCTGGGCACGCGTTTGGGCCGAGCGGCGAAGGGTATGTGCGCATCGCCCTTGTCCAGCCGGAAGAAGTGTTGCGCCGGGCGGTCGCAAAATTAAAAGCGACCGGCTTGTTCGCGTCTCCGGCCGCTGATCGGCGGTAGCGGGAGGTGAAGGCGATGAAGCTGCCGTCTTGGCTTCGAAAAACGCTTGTTGCCGCCATTACCGTCTGCACGTTTGGACTCGTCACACCGCCCGCTTCGCTGCTCGCGGCCAAAGATCCGCCGTCAGATGATGCATCGTCTTCCGACTGGCAGCACAGTCCAACAAGTCGTGCCGAGGAAGCGGTTTCGTTGACGCGAGCTCAATTCATTGAGCGGACGATGGAAAAGGCCGTTGCCCAGTCCCATGAAAAATTCGGCCGCAAAATCGCTCCGGTCATTGAAGATGAGTTTCGCGCCGTCATTTTGCCGCGCATGGAAGAAGTGATCGCCGAGCTTGCCGATCGTTATCCGGAAGAGGAGCTCCGCTATTTGGCTGTTTCGGAAAATCCGTCTGGCGGGCAAGGAGAACGCATTTTCCATATTTACCGCGCCGATACGGGAGAAGATGTCATTCGCTTCCACGTCCGCCGCGAACATCCGCCGCAAGACGGATATTGGTTTCAGTTTCACTATCATACATGCGATGATGGGTTTCAAGCCCATCATGAACTCGGGAAAATCTACTGGTCAAAAAATACGCCGCCGAACTGGCGTACATAATCGCCTACGGTTCTTTCCTGATTTTGCGCGTTTTTTCCCGCTTCGTTCTATGATATGATTTTCATAGATTGAAAGAAGCGGGGGAACCACGATGAAACGGCTGTTCACTAGTTTGTTGGCGGCGCTGTTCGCCGTTCCGCTTCTATCGTTCTCACCGTATCCGGCTGCCCATGGCGTGCTGCTTGAAGAAAGCAGCCTTGGTCTTAGGGGTGTTCCGTCTCATGATGTGCTTGGCCGCATCATCATCGTGCCGGAGACGGAGTTTTCCGCCTCTGAAGCGAATGAAATGATCCGGACGCTCGCCCGCATTGATCGCACGATTTTAGAGCAGGCGGCGGACCACCATATTTACATCCAACTGTTGACCGGCCCGATCACCGATGAGCCGACGGCCCGCCATTTGCGCGGAAAAACGCCGCGCGGTTATATGCCGGGTTCGAAAACATGGGATGACGTGCCGGGCATCGGTGGGTCGCATTTAGTGCTTGTCCGCCTCGGCCATAGCGAAAAAGGAAAAGGGCATGGCTCGGTCAATTTGGAGCTGCATGAGTTTGCTCATTCGCTCGATTACATCGTATTTGACCGCATTCATGAAACGGACGAATTTCAAGCGATTTGGCGGGAGGAGGCGCCGCGGCTCTTTCCCGGCGAATATTATTTTTTGACTTATCCGGAAGAGTATTTTGCCGAGTCGTTTGCCTATTATTATGCAAGCGACAAGACGCGGCAAACGTTGCGGGCGGCAGCGCCGAGAACATATGCGTTGATCCGCGGATTGGCGGAACGGGCCTCGTAAAAGGCTCGTTTTTTATGGACAAGTGGTTCACCATGCGTTGCTTTATGGTATGATAGAGCGTGAGGTGAGAACATTGCGGCAATATTTGCAGCTTTTGGAGGATATTTTGGAAAACGGCGTCGAAAAAGAAGACCGCACGGGCATCGGCACGCTGTCGGTGTTCGGCCGCCAGCTCCGCTTCAACTTGCAAGATGGATTTCCGCTCGTGACAACGAAAAAATTGCATATCCGCTCCATCATTTATGAACTGCTTTGGTTTTTAAAAGGCGATACGAACGTCCGCTATTTGCAGGAGAATGGCGTGACGATTTGGGACGAGTGGGCGGACGAAAACGGTGATCTCGGCCCGATTTACGGCGCGCAATGGCGCTCATGGAAAGGGGCGGACGGGAAAACAATCGACCAGATCGCGTGGGTCGTCGAGGAGATCAAACGAAATCCGAATTCACGCCGGCTGCTTGTGAGCGCTTGGAACGTGGCGGAATTAGACGAGATGAAGCTGCCGCCGTGCCATTATGCCTTTCAGTTTTATGTCGCGAACGGTCGGTTGTCGTGCATGTGGCAGCAGCGCTCCGTTGATACGTTTTTAGGGCTGCCGTTTAACATTGCCAGCTACGCGCTGTTGACGCATATGATCGCCCAGCAATGCGATCTCGATGTCGGCGAACTCATTTTCACCGGCGGTGATGTCCATTTGTACAAAAATCATCTCGAACAGGCGAAACTGCAGCTGACGCGCGAGCCGCGCCCGCTGCCGAAGCTCGTGATCAAACGGAAGCCGCCGTCCATTTTCGATTACGAATACGACGATTTTGAAATTGTCGGCTACAACCCGCATCCGACGATTAAAGCACCGGTGGCTGTGTAAAGGAGAGGACGCGATGATTTCGCACATTGTGGCAATGGATGAAAACCGGGTGATCGGCAAAGACAACCGCTTGCCTTGGCATTTGCCGGCCGATTTGGCGTATTTTAAACGGGTGACAATGGGCCATGCCATCGTGATGGGGCGCAAGACGTTTGAAGCGATCGGTCGGCCGCTTCCCGGCCGCGATAACGTCGTTGTCACGCGCAACCGCTCGTTTCGCCCGGAAGGCTGCCTTGTGCTTCATTCGCTCGAGGCAGTCAAGCAATGGATCGCATCGCGCGCTGATGAAGTGTTTATCATCGGCGGGGCCGAACTGTTTCGGGCGACGATGCCGATTGTCGACCGGCTGTATGTGACAAAAATTTTTGCTTCCTTCCCCGGCGATACGTTTTATCCGCCCATTTCTGACGATGAATGGGAAATCGTTTCCTATACGCCAGGAGGGAAAGATGAAAAGAATCCGTATGAACACGCCTTTATCATTTATGAGCGGAAAAAGGCGAAATAGATGGGACACGGGCATGGATATGCGTTTGTCGTTGGCGTACGAAACGTTTGCGAAGACGACCCCAAAACGGGGCGTCTTTTTGTTTGAGATCCGAACATTTTGAAAACGTGTTTCTGCATAGAAGCGGGGCGAAAAAGGAACGATAATCAATAGAACCACAATGGAAATGGAGGAAGACGATGAAACATATCGTTCCGTTTGTCGTCAAGCTCGCTGCTTGGAGCGTCGTCTTGTTTTCGATGTTTACGATCTTCGATGCCCCGCTTTCCTTGATTTCACTCATGACGATCGTGACGGCGCTTGTTTCTTATATGATCGGCGATCTGTTCGTGTTGCCGCGCGTCGGCCATTTTGTCGCTGCCGCTCTTGACGTGCCGCTTTCCTTTTTGCTTATTTGGCCGGTCAGCTTTGCCCTCATTGCCCCGTCCGTCAACATGGCATACGGCGCGTTTTTCAGCTCCTTGGCGATCGGGGCGGTTGAAGCGTTTTTCCATTTGTATATGGAAAACCATGTGCACGAAGAAGCAAGAAGGGAAGAAGCGCACCGCTGGTATGATGAAGGAAGATGGGCGACGGAATTTGCCGAGGAAGAAGAGTTCAAAAAAGAGGACGACCGGGCATAGCGCCGGTCGTTTTTTCTGTCCGCTTGCGCATGAAGAAGTAGTTCGCCGTACATATGCTGCACAATTCGCCGCGTTGCCGTCTGGCAGGACGGCTAGAGAGAGGTTTCGAGCAGGAAGGACGGCGCTCATCGGATGGCGTCAGTCCAAAAGCGTGAATCCGGTCGGCGGAAGCGTCCGGTAAAGCGGGATAATCGCGATGATCGCGAGCCAGCCCATCTTCACTCAAAAACTTTTCGAAAATTCCCTTTTCTTTTTGCGGATTTGTGATATAATCTACAAATCAAAGACAACTTAGAAAAGAAAGGGAACGAGAGCATGGAACAACAGCTGAAACGAAAGCAAGGGGCGGTATACGTCGAGGACATTTTGATCGCGTATCATACGCTGAAGGATGTTGTTTTCCATACGCCGCTGCAAAAAAATCCGCTGTTATCCGAGCGCTACGAGTGCAATGTCTACTTAAAGCGCGAGGATTTGCAAGTCGTGCGTTCGTTTAAGCTGCGCGGGGCGTACAACCGGATGAAGCATTTAACCGATGAGGAGCGGAGAAACGGGGTGGTATGTGCCAGCGCCGGCAACCATGCCCAAGGGGTGGCCTATTCATGCCGGGCGCTTGGCGTGCATGGGAAAATTTATATGCCGGCGACGACGCCTCGGCAAAAAGTGTCGCAAGTGCAGCTGTTTGGCAAAGACATGGTCGAGATCGTGCTTGTCGGCGACACGTTTGACGATTCATACAACGAAGCGGTGAAGTGCGCCGAGGCGGAAGGGCGGACGTTCATCCATCCGTTTGATGATGAATACGTCATCGCCGGACAGGGGACGATTGGCGTCGAGGTGCTCAACGACTGCGATGAACCGATCGACTTTTTGTTCGCCAGCATCGGCGGCGGGGGATTGATGGCCGGACTAGGGACGTATGTGAAAAGCATTTCTCCGTCCACCAAAGTCATCGGGGTCGAGCCGGCTGGCGCCCCATCGATGAAAGCGGCGCTCGAGCACGGACATGTGGTGACGCTCGATGAAATCGACAAGTTCGTTGACGGCGCTGCCGTCAAGACGGTCGGGGAAAAGACGTTCGCCTTATGCCGCGGGGTGCTTGATGACATCGTCGTCGTTCCGGAAGGAAAAGTATGCACGACGATTTTGGAGCTGTACAACGAAAACGCCATTGTCGCTGAACCGGCAGGGGCGCTGCCGATCGCCGCGCTTGATTTTTACAAGGAACAAATCCGAGGCAAAACAGTCGTCTGCGTCATAAGCGGCGGCAACAACGACATCGACCGGATGCAGGAAATCAAAGAGCGTTCGATGATTTACGAAGGACTGCAGCACTATTTCATCGTCAACTTCCCGCAGCGGGCTGGGGCGTTGCGTGAGTTTTTGGATGAAGTGCTTGGGCCGACCGATGACATCACCCGGTTTGAATACACGAAGAAAAACAACAAAGAAAGCGGACCGGCGCTTGTGGGCATCGAGCTGAAACGGCGCGAAGACTACGCGCCGCTCATCGAGCGGATGAAGAAAAAAGGCTTCCCGTTCCAAGAGGTCAACAAAGACCCGAACTTGTTCCATCTATTGATTTGACGAAAAAAGTCGGAACAAATTCGCCGCATTCCGACATACTTTTTCACCGGATTGGTGTATAATAAAAGTAAATCGGTGAAAAAGAGGATTGATATTTTGCTATTCAAAAGCCTCGAGTTCAAAAACGCATATGGACAGAAGGTCAAGATTATCGAAATTCCTGTATTGGAGGAAGAGAACACATACCGATTCATGATCCAACTGCGCTTGGAGGCGTTTATTGCAAAGGTGTACCGATCGAGAACGAGCCGTTCTGTGTATTCGTTCCGCGAACATTTGAAGAAAGTGCTGAAATGGCCTGTATATGAACAGATCTTTAAAGAAACGGCGTTAAAGCATAATGCATGACTGTTGTTGTTTTGCCCTTGGCGGCAAAACAACTTTTTTTCTGCCGGTATCGTTCATAATGGGCGATGTTCCTGCTTGGGGATGAGCCGAGCTTGCTCATGGACGTTTTTAGGTAGGATTTTTGCCGGTTTCATTATATAATGGAAACGAGATCATCAGTATTAGGAGTGAGCGAATGAAACCAATCAAAATTGTAACCGACTCAACGGTCGATGTGCCGTTTTCGGTGCTTGCCGAGCACGGCGTTGAAGTCGTTCCGCTTCATTTGACATAAGCCGATCGCCGCTCTGGTTGACGGGCTGTATACGCCGGTTGCCCAGGTTCGCAGCTTTTCGCAAGCGGTGTCCCATTTGGCGGGCCGTCTTGTCGAGGAACAAGGGGCCAAACGGGTAGAGAAAATCGCCATCGCCCATGCCGATGCTCCTCGGTGGGCGGAGCGGCTCAAGGAAGCGGTGACAGACATCATCGGCTATTCGCCGATTGACATCGTTGAAACAACGCCGGTCATTTCCATTCACACCGGTCCCGGGGCGCTGGCGCTCATGTACTACGCCGAGGAAGCGCCGCTTGATGAATAAACGCCGTTATTGGCGGCATCAACATATTTTGGTCGAAAAGGAAGGACCTATCGATGTGGAAACGAATCGCACTTTTTCTCGTTGTTCTTTTGCTGGCGGCGTGCGGAAAAACGATTCCGGACGCCAAAAACTGGCCGGTTGAGGACTTTACGTTTGTCGATCAGTCTGGTCAGCCGTTTGGACTTCGCGACTTGAAAGGAAAAGTGTGGGTCGCCGATTTTATTTTTACAAATTGCGAAACGGTTTGTCCGCCGATGACGGCCCATATGGCCAAGCTAAAGCAAATGGCAAAGAAAGAAGGACTGGATGTCGAGTTTGTCTCCTTCAGCGTCGACCCGGAAGTCGACACGCCGGAAAAACTGGCGGCGTATGCGAAGCAATTTACAGATGATCTAGCAAACTGGCATTTGCTGACTGGATACAGCCCGGCCGAGATCAGCGAGTTGGCGCAAAAAAGCTTTAAAACGATCGTGCAAAAGCCGGCCAATGACGACCAAGTCGTGCATGGCACCAGTTTTTATTTGGTCGGGCCAGACGGAAAAGTGGTTCAGACGTACAGCGGCGTGCAAGATGTGCCATACGAAACAATTTTAGAGCATATCAAAATCGTGCAGTCGTCGCAATGAGGCAAAAACGGCTACCGCCTTTTTGCCTTCTTTTCGTCTTTCCCCTTGTTGCGGCAAAAGGCAGGTGTCAAACAATGAGACGGTGGGGATGGTTGTTGTGCTGCTGGCTGCTCGCCGGATGCGTGTCGCTTTCGGCGGGCGGAAAGCCGGAGCGCCCGCATGAAGCCGCCGTCAAGCAGACGGAAGCAAAGCCGCTTCCGAAAGATATACATTTGGTCGCTTTAGGCGATTCGTTGACGGAAGGAGTGGGGGACGGCGAAAGGAAAGGCGGGTATGTCGGCCGCCTTGTCCCGCTCCTTTCGGCAGAAGACGGGGTGCGGACAGTCACCGTAGCGAATTTCGGGAAACGCGGACGGCGCATCGCTGAATTGGAACCAGTCATTCACGCCCATCAAGCGGAGCTCGGGCGGGCTGATATGATCTTGATCACCATTGGCGGCAACGATGTGATGAATGTCGTCCGCTCGCACTTTTTAGACTTGTCGCGCCAGCGGTTTCAGCAAGCCACGGAAATATTTGCCGACCGACTGGATCATCTATTGATCTCGCTTCGCACGATCAATCCGGATGCGGTCATTGTGCTTGTGGGTCTATACAATCCGTTTTCCACGACGTTGCCGAATATTCCGGAAATCAATGATGTCATTACCGAGTGGAACAAGGCAAGCCAGGCGGTGCTTTCCCGTTATGACCGAACGATTTTCGTTGATATTCAAGACATCTTCATCGACCGCGACGAATTGCTTCATCGCGACGAATTTCATCCGAATGCCGCAGGATACGAACAGATGGCCATGCGAGTGCATGAAGCGTTAGATCAACAAAAAGAGTGGTGGGTAGGGAGCTTATTGCAATGAATTGGAAACGAGCGTTTTGGATGTTGGCGGCTGTCAACGCCGCGGTTCTTGTTTGGACTGTCGCCTGGCTGTTCGAACCCACTTCACCGGTGAAGCGGCCGGCGCGCCCAAATGTGGAGGGAGCTTCGTTTACAGTATACTCGAAGAAGGAGCATTTGAACGCCGTCATGAACGACTATTTGGCAGAAAAAACGAAAGGCCATCCGCTGCAATACCGCGTTTGGCTCGCCGATCGCGTCTATGTTTCAAGCGAAATCCCCATTTTAGGCCGCTCGGTCGAACTTGTCGTCTCGTTTGTGCCCAAAGTAATCAAAGGAGGGAATGTCGAGCTCACGGAGCCGACGATTTCGCTCGGCGACTGGAAGCTGCCAGTGACGTATGTGCTTCGCTACTTGCAAAAGCACGCCCCGCTGCCGGATGAAGTGGCGATTGACCCGGAGCACACCCGCGTCTACGTCGCGCTCACGGACATTCGCTTTGGCAACGGCTATCAAGTGGCGGCAAAAAAAATCGATTTGGCCGCCGATGAGATCGTGTTTACCTTAACAATTCCGACGAAGCAGCACCAGTAAAAAAGGGCTGACCTAAAACGCACCCGCGTTTTGGGTCAGCCCCTTTTTTGCGATTGGGAGCTCCTTTGCCATCTGCTTTTCCGACGTTTTAGACGAGGCGCAGCCCTTTTGGATAAAAGTTTTTCACCGTTCCTTTCACTTCTTTCCCCCAGGCGAACGGAAATCCATCCACGGCCACAAGCAGCCAACCGCGGTCGCCGCCGGTGGAAAGCGTCTCGCCGCGCCAATATTGGACGATTTCGCGGCTTGCGCTCGATAGGTCAAGCACATGTTTCGCTTCCTCTGTCCGCAGCGCCAAGGCAAGGGCATGGTTCGGCTCAAACCGCTCTTTTTTCACATCCCCTAAGTGCAACCCGGCGCGGACGATTTTCAAACCGGACAAATCCGGGCAACGCTCGGGCAACACAGTCAAATGGGCGCCAAATGACACGAACGTGCCGTCTCGCTCTGTCCACAATGCCTCTTGTTCAAACTGGCGATACAGGCGGATCGCGGCTTTTGGCGCGTTCGCTTTTGCCCGTCGCCCCTGCCAAGGCGGGGTGGAGCGCTGCTTTTGCAGCTTGGCGACAAAATGCCCTTCCCCTTTCAGACGGTGCGGCCAAAGGCGGGCGGCGTGGACGAGATCGGATCGATTGGTTTTCGTCCATTCCGGCCGCCCTGGCTCAAGCCCTCCCGCTTTGGCGATCGGCAACAGCCGCAAGTCATCGTACGTCTCAAGCAGCCATTCAATCGTTTGTTCGTTTTCCTCCGGAGAGAACGTGCACGTGGAATAGACGAGAATGCCGCCTTCTTTCAGCATCGCATAGGCGCTTTCCAAAATGCGCCGCTGTCTGGCCGCACATTCTTCCACATAAGCCGGGCTCCAAAACGAAGCGGCCTCTTCATCCTTGCGAAACATTCCTTCGCCGGAACAGGGGGCGTCGACTAAAATTTTGTCAAAAAAGCCCGGAAACTGCTCGGCAAGCGCCTCGGGAGTTTCATTGACGACAACGGTGTTCGTCAAGCCGAACCGTTCGACGTTCTCTGCGAGCGCTTTGACCCGTTTCGGGTGGATTTCGTTGGCGACAAGCAGCCCTTTGTTTTCCATCATCGCTCCAAGCTGGGTCGTTTTCCCGCCAGGGGCGGCGCACAAGTCAAGCACCCTCTCCCCAGGGGCGGGACGCAGCGCTTCGGCGACCGCCATCGCGCTCGGTTCTTGAATGTAATACAGGCCGGCCGCATGGTACGGATGCTTTCCCGGCTGTTCGTCCGGCTCATAATAAAACCCGGTCGGGCAAAACGGCACCGGGGAAAGGGAAAAGGGCGCCGTTTTTGCCCATGCGCCCGGGTCGGTTTTCAACGGATTGACGCGCAAGCCGTTGATTTTTTCATTTTCATAAACAGCGAAAAACTCGTCTGCTTCTTCATCAAGCAGCTTCTTCATTTTCGCGACAAATGCTTCCGGCAATCTCAACGCAGCAAACTCCTTTCTCCGTCCGTCGTCATGAGCGTTTGCCTGGCCATTTCACTTTTGGCTCCGTTTTGTTCAAGATGCGCTTGATGTTGGCGCGATGACGATAAAAGATAAACGAAGCCAGCAACAACACTGCCACCGTCAATGGAATGTCGTCCGTGAAAAAGACGGTGTACACGACCGCGTACAGCGCCGCGGCCATCGATGACAGCGAGACGTAGCGTGAAACAGCCAAGACGACAAGAAACACGGCGATGAGCGACAAAAAGAACAACGGCGAATAAAACAGCATCACCCCGCCCGATGTCGCCACCGCCTTGCCGCCGCGGAACTTGGCGAACACCGGATACATATGGCCGACGACTGCCACCGCTCCGGCCAAAAGCGGATGCACGGGGACGGAAAAAAACATCGGCAAGCTTGCCGCCAGCGTTCCTTTCAACATATCCCCGACAATGACGATCGTGCCCGCTTTCGCCCCAAGCACGCGGAACGTGTTCGTTCCTCCGAGATTGCCGCTTCCATGTTCGCGGATGTCGATCCCGTAGCCGATTTTCCCGACAAGAAGGCCAAACGGAATCGAGCCGAGAAGATAAGCAAGAAGCAAAATGAGTGCGGTCATCGAATCAAACACCCTTTACTCAACAAGTTTGTGCATGTTTCTATTTTAACATGCATGAGCGAAAACGGTAGACAGGAATTTTGCATTTCAAGGACATAGCCGCTAAACTGAAAAGAAGAAACGGGCTGTCGGAACGTCCGTCCGACCCCGGACAGATGAGAAAGGAGCGACCATGATGAAAACGACGGTTGTATGGAACGGAAACATGTCATTCAGCGGCCAAAGCGCTTCCGGTGTGGTGATTCCGATCGACGCCGCGAAAGACGTCGGCGGCAACGATTCAGGCGCTCGGCCGATGGAGCTGTTGCTTCACGCCTTAGCCGGCTGCACCGGCATTGACATCGTTTTGATCTTGCGGAAAATGCGGCTTGACGTCCGCGCGTTTTCGATGGAAGTCGAAGGAACGCGCGCCGATGACCACCCGAAGCGGTTTACCGACATTCATATTCATTATGCGCTCGAAGGCGATTTGCCGGAAGACAAAGTCGCCCGCGCCATTCGGTTGTCAAAAGAAAAATATTGTTCCGTTTCCCATTCGTTAAATGCCGCCATTACGGCGAGCTATTCGATCAACGGCGTGCGCGGGAAGGAGACGATCTAACCAAAGAAAAGAACGTGGCGTTCATGTTTGTTTCGCGTGGCATAGCACGGAATGGCAAAACGATGAAAAAGGTGTTCCGATCGTTGGCGGAACACCTTTTTTGTGTTCGAACGAATAACGGCGATCAGCCGTTTGGATAGACGCCTTGCCGTCCCGCTTTTCTTCGCGTTATGTCTGATAGGCAGCGCACAAAAAAACGTTGTCCTCATACTTGACACGCGACGGCTTGTTCGACTCGACGCAAGGATTGTTGACGACCGGTCATGCGTCGTTGTTCATCACCCAACTGCTTGGCGCGTTGACGGTCATCGTTTGGGGCTTCGTCAGCGGTGCGCTCATCGCGAATGTGTGCGACAGCACGGTCGGGCTCCGGGCGACAGAGCGTGAGGAAGAAGAAGGACTCGATATGGCGTACCACGGCATTCCGGCTTACAATGAACTCGAGCGGTTTGCCGATCTCCCGGGCGGGTTGTACGATTTTGAGGAGACGACCGGCATTCGCGTTGCTCCGTTAAACAAGAAAAACGCGGTTGGTTGAACGCTCTTGCATCTGCGTTTGTGCTTCGAGGCGGGAGATTTTTGGGAACACTCGCCCACGACAGGCTGTCCACCGAGCTAACAGGGAAAGGCTGTCCGAAGAGATGCGTTTGACTCTATCGAGCGGTCTTTTTGTTTCTGTTGTTCTCAACAGTCAGTTGTGAATTTACAAAATATTTACAGAAAAATCATCCTTTCTGCTCTATGATTGTATGGACTCGCAAGGATATAATGGGAGTGAACGAGAAGGCGAGAGAAAGGGGAACCGGGAATGAAGAATTCCAAACGATGGGGAAGACGGGTGCTATCCGCATTGGCTGCTGCAGCGGTGCTGGCCGCGGCTCCAGTTGGGGCGGCAGGGAACGGGAAAAGCAAGGGGAAGCCGCCTGCTTCTTCGCACCGTTATATTGAGGTGCAGCTGTTAGGCATTAACGACTTCCACGGCCAGTTGAATGTGACGAGAAAAGTCGGCGGGCGGGAAGTCGGACGGGCTGATTATTTGGCTGCCTATTTGAAACAGCGGGAGGCGGAAAACAAAAACACGCTGCTCGTCCATGCCGGCGATGCGGTTGGCGCCAGCCCCCCGGTATCAGCGCTGCTGCAAGATGAACCGACGATCGAAGTGCTCAATAAGCTCGGCTTTGACGTCGGCACCCTTGGCAACCATGAGTTTGATGAAGGAGTAGCGGAAATGCTCCGCTTGATCCATGGCGGATATCACCCGGCGACCGGCGATTTCGCCGGAGCAGATTTTCCGTACGTGAGCGCCAACGTCGTTGATGCGCAAACGGGAAAGCCGATTCTCCCGCCATATGTGATTAAGCGGGTCAACGGCATGCCGATCGGATTGATCGGCGTCACGCTCACGGAAACACCAACGATTGTGACGCCAAGCGGCGTCGCGGGAGTCAAGTTCATCGATGAGGCAACAGCGATTAACAAAGCGGTCCGGGAACTGAAGAAAAAAGGGGTGCAAACGATCGTCGTTCTCGCCCATAACCCAGGCGTATCCAATCCGGATGGGACAAACGCAAGCGGGGAAATTGTCGATATCGCCAAAAATGTCGATGATGAAGTCGATGTGATTTTCGCCGGTCATAACCATGCCTATTTAAATGCGGTTGTGGACGGCAAGCTGCTCGTTCAGTCGTATTCGTACGGCACGGCGTTTTCGGATGTCGATTTGAAAATCGACCCGCGTACGAAAGACGTCGTCGCCAAAAAAGCGGAGATCGTGACGACCTATCATGACGGCATCACTCCGGACCCGGAAATCCGTGCCCTCGTCGAAAAATATGAAGCGAAAGTGGCGCCGCTTGTCAATCAAGTCGTCGGCACAGCGGCCGAAACGATCACCGATGAACAAAACGAAAGCGGCGAGTCCGCCTTGGGCAATTTGATCGCCGATGCCCAGCGGGCGGCGATGAAAACCGATTTTGCCTTTATGAACCCGGGCGGCATTCGCGCCGATATTGAACAAGGCGAAGTGACGTGGGGCGAATTGTACAACGTTCAGCCGTTCAACAACCAGCTCGTGAAAATGACGCTTACCGGCGCGCAAATCCGCCAGCTTTTGAATCAACAATGGCAGCCAACCCAAACGCGCATGCTGCAAATCTCCGGCCTCCGTTATACATGGGGCGCCAGCAGACCGGCAGGGAACAAAGTCGTTGACATTCAGCTTCCTGATGGCACACCGCTGAACCCGGACGGCGAGTACACGGTGACGGTCAACAGCTTCCTCGCCGACGGCGGCGATGGGTTCACGGTGTTGACCCAAGGGACCAACCGCGAAGTAGGGCCGGTCGATTTGGATGCCCTTGTCTCCTACATTCGCGGCCTTGAGCAACCGTTCTCGGCACGAATTGAGGGGCGGATCAACCGTCTTCCGTAACAGGTGTTGACCGAGGAAAAAGGATGGAAGGGCGAACGGTCGCTTATCTAATGAAAAAGGTGTCCCCAAAAGACTCGGGACACCTTTTCTTCGCTTCGAATGGCGGGTTTGCTGCCGCATGTGCTTGAATGACCGAAAACAGATCGTTCAAGCGAGTGTTTCCGCAGCTTAAGATGCTTTTTGCTCGAACAGCTTGATGATCTCGACGATCACTTCGGCCGCTTTCACCATATTGTCGGCGGAAATGTACTCGTAGCGGCCGTGGAAGTTTTCGCCGCCGGCGAAAATGTTCGGCGTCGGCAGCCCCATATAGGACAGCTGCGACCCGTCCGTGCCGCCGCGGATCGGTTTCACCTTCGGTTCAATGCCCAAGTTCGTCATCGCTTCGTGGGCGATGTCAACAATGTGGCGCACCGGCTCGATTTTTTCGCGCATGTTGTAATATTGGTCGTTGATTTCGAGAGTGATTCGGTCGTTTCCATATTTTTGCGCAAGCGAAGCGGCGATCTCTTTCATTTTCGCTTTGCGAGCCTCGAACTGTTCGCGGTCAAAGTCACGGATGATGTAGTGAAGCTTCGTTTCCTCTACACTGCCTTGGAACGAAAGCAAATGGTAAAACCCTTCGTATCCTTCGGTATGTTCAGGCGCCTCATCGGCTGGTAGCTGTTGTTGGAATTCCATGGCGATTTTGATCGAATTGATCATTTTTCCTTTCGCCGTACCCGGGTGCACGTTTTTTCCTTTGATCGTGATTTTCGCTTCCGCCGCGTTAAAGCTTTCATATTCCAACTCGCCGAGCGGCCCGCCGTCGACCGTGTAGGCAAATTGGGCGCCGAATTTGGCGACGTCAAACTTGTGCGGCCCGCGGCCGATTTCTTCATCCGGTGTAAAGGCGACGCGCACTTTGCCGTGTTTGATTTCCGGGTGTTGAATGAGATAGTGCATCGCGGTCATAATTTCCGCGATCCCTGCTTTATCGTCGGCGCCAAGCAGCGTCGTCCCGTCCGTCGTAATGAGCGTATGCCCTTTGTAGTGGGCGAGCTCCGGGAAATCGTTCGGCGACAGGGTGATGCCCTGCTCTTTGTTTAAGACGATGTCCCCGCCGTCGTATTGGTCAATGATTTGCGGATTGACGTTGGCTCCCGTAAACTCCGGAGCGGTGTCCATATGAGCCAAAAAGCCGATCGTTGGCACATTTTTGTCCGTATTGGCCGGCAACGTCGCCATCACATAGCCGTTTTCATCGACCGTCACTTCTTCCATCCCGATCGCCTTCAGCTCCTCGACTAACATGTTCGCCAACTCCCATTGTCCTTGGGTCGAGGGGCACGTATGGCTGTTTGGATCGGATTGAGTGTTCACTTTCGCATAGCGGATGAAGCGTTCGATGAGTTCTTGTTTCATCTGTTCATCTCCTCATTTATTTATGTATGGAGGTCGTGTGACGTACGGCTCGTTCCACGTCAGCTTTCGCCCTCATTATCCTGACTGGGGTGGAAAAGCAGGCGGTGTTTTCCATATTTATTTTATCATAAGTGACGTAAACGGCAAAAAAGAAGGCTCAGCCTTTCATGACGAGCCAGCGTCGCAGGGGGAAGGGACGGGCGCATTCAACGCAAAAAGCGGTTCGCTGTCAGGAAGGAACCGCTTCTATGATTTCCGTTATCGGCCTTGCCGCTGTTACATCTTTGGGGCGCGCGCCTTATGATTTTTTTCGCTCTCCGCTTGTTTTTGAACAGCGAGATTTCCTGGCGTGGTCTTCGTCTCAAGATGATTCAAGCTTTCTTTTGTTTTTCTGTCCACTGTGATGACCTCCTTGCCATGCTTGTTAGATGAATGGCCGGCTCGATTACTGGCATGGTCCGCCATTTTCCCGACTATAGTGTTTGCCGGTGTCACGTGATTATGCACAAACAAGCAACTTGGTTTCTAAATATACCGGTAATGGCTATGGTATAATGAAAAGGCCGGTGCCTCGTCAGAAACGTGAAAGCAGGTGCTTCCTGCCTTGGGTGGATGAAACAAACGGAAAGGAGAAGCCAAACCATGCCATACAGCTACGTGTCCCATCTGTATTGTCCGAAATGTGAACGTACATATGATGTCGACCAAGTCCATCAACTTTGCGAATGCGGTTCGCCGCTTCTAGTCGCCTATGATTTGGAGGCGATGCGCCAAGAAGTGGTGAGGGAAGCGCTCAAGGAACGCGAACCGAGCTTATGGCGGTATCATGAGCTGTTGCCGGTGAAACATCCTGAACATATCGTCTCTTTAGGGGAAGGAATGACTCCGCTTGTGCCGATGCCGCGCCTTGGCCGGAACATCGGGATTGATTCGCTCTATATGAAAGACGAGGGAGTCATTCCGACGGGGACGTTTAAAGCCCGCGGGGCGGCGGTTGGGGTTTCCAAAGCGAAAGAACTGGGCGTCAAACAGCTTGCGATGCCGACCAACGGCAATGCGGGAGCGGCGTGGTCGCTGTACGCGGCTCGGGCGGGCATCCGTGCGACGGTCGTCATGCCGGTCGATGCGCCGGAACTGACGCGAAAGGAATGCGCCATCGCCGGAGCGGAATTGTATTTCGTCAACGGTCTCATCAGCGATGCTGGGCAAATCGTGGCGAAAGCGATCCGCGAATATGGCTGGTACGATGCGTCGACGTTGAAAGAACCGTACCGGATTGAAGGAAAGAAAACGATGGGGCTCGAGATCGCTGAACAATTTTCGTGGCAGCTTCCGGATGTCATTTTGTATCCAACTGGCGGCGGCGTCGGACTCATCGGCATTTGGAAGGCGATCAAAGAACTGCAGGCGCTCGGCTGGGTGAACGGCCACATGCCGCGGCTTGTCGCTGTGCAGGCCGAGCATTGTGCGCCGATCGTCAAAGCGTGGCAGGAGAAAAAACACGAATCGGAGTTTTGGCCGAATTCCCATACGGTGGCGTTTGGCATCAATGTGCCGAAAGCGCTCGGTGATTTCCTTGTGCTTGAGGCAGTGTATAAAACGGATGGATGCGCCATTGCGATCAGCGATGAGGACATTTTGGCGGAACAGCGGGCGGTGGCGAAATTGGAAGGGGCGTTCATTTGCCCGGAAGGAGCGGCGGCGTTTGCGGCGGCCCGCCAACTGCGCGAGAGCGGCTGGATTCGCGATGGGGAGACGGTCGTCGTACTCAACACGGGGACGGGATTGAAATACGCCGATTTGGTTCAAGTCGCCCTGTCGGTGCTCGAGCCGGGGGATCTGCTTCCGAACCGGTGATCATCAAGGAGAGAGCAAAAATCATAGACAAATCAAAAACGGAATTGTATACTAAAATCATCGGAATAATTTTAAAAATGAGAAGCGATTCGTCTTCGGGGCAGGGTGAAATTCCCGACCGGCGGTGATGGGGCGTACGCCCCTCAGCCCGCGAGCCGCAAGGCAGGATCCGGTGCGAGTCCGGAGCCGACAGTATAGTCTGGATGGGAGAAGATGAAGGTTTGCCGGCGTTTGGCCTCATGCGCCTGACGTTTAGTTGAGTTCGCCCTTTTTTCTCCCTTAAGCCTCCTGGGGTTTAAGGGTTTTTTATTGGCGTCCGCTCGGCAGCCTTCTTCTTGTGAGGATGGATCACGAGAAGGAGAGAAGAACAAGCATGAAATCACTCAACATCCGCACCTTTGTGGCTGTCAGTGTCTTGAGTGCTGGTGCGTACTTGCTCATGATGCTCAATTTTCCGCTTCCGCCATTTCCGAACTTTTTGCTGATGGATTTCAGCGACATCCCGGCGCTTGTCGCCGCGCTTTTGTATGGCCCGCTTGCCGGCGTGTCTGTGGAACTGTTGAAAAACGTGCTGAACTATTTTCTTGTCGGCAGCGCCACTGGCGTTCCAATTGGACAGATCGCTAACTTCACTGCCGGGGTGGCATTCATGTTGCCTGTTTCCTATATTTATCGAAAAGCTGCGTCAAAAAAAGGCATGTTCCTTGGACTGGCGGCAGGAACAGCGACAATGGCTCTGACTATGAGCGTGCTCAACTACTATGTCTTTTTGCCGGCGTACACGCTCTTCCTTGGCGCTCCGGCCATGAGTGCGCCAGAAACAAAAGCATTGGTCATTTCGGCCATTTTGCCGTTTAACGCGGCAAAAGGAGTGCTCATGGCTGTTGTGTTTATGTTTCTCTTTTTGCGCCTTCGTCCATGGCTGCAAAAACAAGCTGTCGCTCGCCGGGCGGCATAACCAAAAAACGAGGGTTTCTGCGTAAAACCCTCGTTTTTCATTTCTATTGTCAATACGCGGTTTGATCCGATTCCCTCACCAAAGCCGAAACTTTGGCACCGCTTCGGCGAACCGCTCTTCTTTAAACGGATTGGCGGTCATCGAATAGCCTCGCTCTTCCCAGTAGCCCGGCTCGTCCTTTTTCATGAAGCGGATGCCGGACGCCCATTTCGCCCCTTTCCATAAGTAAAACGTCGCCGGCGGAATAAAGCGGAGCGGATAGCCGTGCTTCGGCGAGATGTCTTGCCAATCGTGATGCTTGTCTTTCCACCGGTAGACAAACAGCGCATCGTCGCCCATCAACGCCTCAAGCGGCAAGTTCGCCGAATAACCAAACCGATCGCCGTTTAAATATCCATAAATTTTCACGTATTTGACATCGGGATGCAGCTCCACAAAGCGCAAAAATTCGCGGAAGGCGATGCCTTCAAACGTCGTGTCGAATTTCGACCACGTCGTTACGCAGTGCATATCCACGGTCGAAATCGTCTTCGGCAGCCGCATCACCTCTTGATACGACAGCGTCACCTCTTCTTTCACTTCCCCGAACAGCCGAAAATTCCACGTCGCTTCATCGAATTGGTACACGTCTCCTTCATGCAAAATCGGCCATTTTTCAGTTTCAAATTGGCCGGGAGGGAGTTGTTTTGTCATGGTCGGCACTCCTTTTTTCAGCGAAAATTCTCTTAATTACTTATGATACAAATGATACAAAATAAGGGGCAAGGGCTGCAATGAAGAGGAGGTGTAATGTATCATGACGGGTTCGGTCCGGTTGCCGTTTTATTTTGTTAAAGTAAATTTTCGGAAAGTATTTATTGATTTTTCATTTTTCTTAATTATATAATGATAATAACAAATTTGAAACTATTGTTCCGAAATACGGAACAACAGATGAAGGAGAGAGGGGTTGACTGAGAAAGAAAACAGGATGGGCTGCTATGCAACGATTTGGATGAACATTTTCCGTAAAATGCGCTGGAGAGGGGAAGAAGAACATGGTGCTCATTGGAGTTTTGATCGTTATCATCGGCTTTATTGTTCGCATTAATCCACTTCTTGTCGTGACAGCGGCTGGATTGGTGACAGGACTTCTCGCCCATCAATCGCTACGTGACATTATCGAGCAATTCGGGACGGCGTTTACGACCAACCGGTATATGGCGGTGTTCATCGCCACATTGCCTGTCATCGGCCTTTTAGAACGTTTTGGTTTGCGTGAGCAGGCAGAGAGTGTCGTGGCAAAAATCAAGGCCGCGACAACAGGACGAATTTTAACCGCCTATTTGATTATACGGGAAGCAGCTGCGGCGGCTGGGCTTACTTCCATTGGCGGACATGCCCAAATGGTTCGCCCGCTGGTCGCTCCGATGGCAGAAGGAGCGGCGGAAGCGAAATATGGAAAACTTCCGGATCGTGTCCGTGACGACATTCGCGCTCATTCCGCAGCGGTGGACAACATCGGCCTGTTTTTTGGCGAGGATGTGTTCATCGCCATCGGAGCGATTTTGTTGATGAAAGGGTTTTTTGATCAAAACGGCATTCCGTCTGATCCGCTGCATATGGCGTTATGGGCAATCCCAACCGCCGTGGCCGCGTTGATCGTTCACAGCTTCCGCCTCCATCGGCTGGACCGCTCCCTTCACAAGCTCCTTCATCGGGAGAATGGAAAGGGGAGAGAGTGAATGTGGCTGTCCATTGAAACGGTGTACATATTTTTAGGCATTGTCGTTGTGTTGGGAAGCTTATGGACCTTTGCCGATCGTCAAAACCCGAAGCGCTTCACATCGGGGTTGTTTTATTTTCTTTACGGGGTGGCATTGCTGTTCGGCAGCGTCATTCCCCCGTTTTACACCGGGGTGCTTGTGCTCATTATGGTGGCAATTGTTGGAACAGGGGGATTGAATCTCGGGAGCTACCAAGAGGCGACGCCGGAAGAGAGAAGAAAACATCGCGATCGGCTGAAAAATCGTTTGTTCATCCCTGCCCTGTTGATTCCGATTTTGACTGTCATCGGCGTGACATGGCTGAAGAATGTAAAAATCGGGAACACCTTCCTTTTCGATCCGAAAAACGTAACCCTTGTGTCATTAGGGATGGCGACGTTCATTGCATTGCTCGTCAGCATGGCGATGACCCGATCGACTCCGGTTGTGGCGGTCAAAGAATCGCGCAGACTTCTGGAAGTAATTGGATGGGCTGCTCTCTTGCCGCAGATGCTGGCGACATTGGGGACGATCTTTACGACCGCTGGGGTGGGCGCCGCTGTTTCCAATTTGGCAGGAAGCATGATTCCGACTCATTCGTTGTTTTGGATTGTGGTGGCCTATTGCATAGGGATGGCTTTGTTTACGATGATTATGGGCAATGCTTTTGCCGCGTTCCCGGTCATGACAGCAGGGATCGCCGTTCCACTGCTCATTAAACAATTTGGTGTGGATGCGAATCATGTGGCCGCTCTCGGGATGTTTTCCGGCTACTGCGGCACCTTGATGACGCCGATGGCAGCGAATTTCAACATTGTGCCCGCCGCTTTGCTCGGCTTGAAAGATAAAAACCACGTGATCCGCGTGCAAGTACCGACAGCATTGATTCTGTTGGCGTTCAACATCGCTGCAATGTATGTGGTCACTCTCATCGACTTATAATCTCATGATCGAAAAGGAATGAAGAGGCAATGAAAAAAGTGCTTGTGACAGGATTTGATCCGTTTGGAGGAGAAACGGTGAATCCATCGCTGGAGGCGGCCAAGCAATTAGCTGGATGGAAAACGAACATGCATATCGTTGAAGTTCGAGAGATTCCAACGGTGTTTGGCAAGGCGCTTGAGCAGCTGTACAGCGCGATTGAACACATCGACCCTGACATTGTCATTTGCGTCGGTCAAGCCGGCGGGCGTCCTGGCATTTCTGTTGAAAGAGTGGCGGTGAATGTGAATGATGCCCGCATCCCCGACAACGAAGGCCATCAGCCGACGGATGAGCCCGTTGTCCCCGGCGGCCCTGTCGGCTATTGGTCAACTTTGCCCGTCAAAGCGATTGTCCATGAGTTGAGACGTCATGGCATACCGGCCTCTGTCTCTTATACAGCTGGGACGTTTGTCTGCAATCATGTGTTTTACGGGTTGATGCACTACATCACCCAATCGAAGAAGCCCATTCGCGGCGGATTTATCCATATTCCGTATTTGCCGGAACAAGCCGCCCGGCATCTCGGGCAGCCCAGCATGGCATTAGAAACGATCGTGGAAGGGCTGCGTCTTGCCATTGACGTGGCGGTCGAACGTGAAGAAGATATCCAAGCGGTTGGCGGGCACATTTGTTGAGGAGGATTCCATTTATGACGATCATAGAGAAAATTAGTTCTTTTGCAGGAAAATGGAAGTCGGAATGCAAAACTCCGGATTGGGCGTGGCGATCGCCACAGCCAATTTCTCACCCTTGGCGGCTGTTCCAAGCGCCATTTTCAGCGTGTGGCACAACATATCTGGATCGATCCTCGCGGCGATTTTCAGCCGGATGAATGAGGAGGATCATCATAGGATTGGATTAAAGGAAAAATCAAGGGCGTAGAAGAAGAAAAGAAGATCGTCAACAGCGGCTTTGTAAGAGAGGGCCGCTGTTTTTTAATTGTATATCCTACAAGGATATTTCTATATTCGGACATCTATCAACCGTCATTTTGTCAATCATGTTTTTTCGAGAGACAAATTCATTCACATGACAACAATAGATGGATGTTCAACAAAAGTTGTACTTGACCGTTTCAAAACACGCCATACTTCCTTCTGCAATGAAAAACCAGTAAAACAACGATTTTATACAGGGGAAAACGAGAAAAATCCTCACTTGTCAAGTACACGTTGTGTGGTGATGAACCAATAAGGTTTCAATATAGGGGAAAGGCCCTAAAAAACGTAAAATTCCTTAAAAACGATTTGTGTGTTATATTAGAAAATAGATAATAATAAAAAAATAATAGTTGTTTTTTGTGGGATTCATCAATTTATTTAGAAAGGATGGAGTAGTATGATGATAAAACATGGCCAGTTGGATATGACGTGGGTGGGAAATGAGAGGCAGGCACATATTTTAAAACTTGTTGAGGAATTCGGGTCAGTTCGGGTGGCGGATATGAGCAAAAAATTTAACGTCACCGAAGAGACGATTCGCAGGGATCTTGAACGGTTAGAAAGGGAGGGATTGCTGAAACGTGTACATGGAGGGGCGGTATCCATAAAAAAAAATCAAACAGAAATTCCGTTTTTTAGGCGTCAATCGATTAATATAAAAGAAAAACAAGTGATAGCACAAAAAGCAGCAACTTTTATTGAAAATGGGGATATTATTGCTTTGGATGCCAGTACTACTTCATTGCAAATGGCGAAATACATCCAAGATAAAGAGATTACGGTGATTACAAATTCGATTGCTGTAACGTTGGAGTTAGCAGGGAGAGAAGAAGTCACACTAATCACTATTGGTGGGTATCTTTTAGATAAATCGATGTCATTTGTTGGGATATCTGCTCAAAAAGTTATTGATGATTACCATGTAGATAAGTTCTTTTTCTCATGCACTGGATTTGATGTGCAGAGAGGGGTTAGTGAAGCTCATGAAATGCAGGCCCAGACAAAGAAAAAATTTATTTCTATATCGGATCAACTTTTTTTGCTTGCTGATCACAGCAAATACGGAACAAAATCATTGATTCGGGTAGCTGATTTGGAGGATGTGGATTATTTAATTACGGATGACAAAATGTCTGTGAATGACATGAGAAGCATCAGAAGTTTGGGAATCAATGTTGTTTTGGCTTAACAAAGATGAAACCCCACAAAAATATAATATATTTCAACTTATTTTTTTGTTTTATAATCTCTAATTCAGAAAAAAATATACAAAATGATGTTGAAAAACAAAAATGAATTAATTATAATAATAGTCAAACAATATAGAGGTGAGAACTTTTGAAAGACAAATATGTATTTGGAATAGATTTTGGTACTGAATCCGCTAGAGGTGTACTAGTAAGTACGAAATCAGGGGAAGTCATCGCCTCAGCCGTCTCCTATTATCCTCATGGGGTAATCACAGAGAGGCTACCTGAGTCTGGAGAACTGCTTGAGCCCAATTGGGTGCTTCAACATCCGGGAGATTATTTATATGTATTAAAAGATATAGCAAAACAATGCTTAAAAGGTTCTAAGGTTAACGTCCAAGATGTGATAGGTATCGGGATCGATTTTACTGCGAGTACGATTTTGCCTATTTTTAAAAGTGGTGTTCCCCTTTGTTTTGATCAGAAATACAAAAAAAACCCACATAGCTGGGTTAAGTTATGGAAGCATCATGCAGCACATAAACAAGCCCAACTTATCAATAAAGTAGCACTCGAGAGAAACGAACCCTTTTTGCGTAGGTATGGAGGGGAAATCTCTGAGGAGTGGATGTTGCCTAAGATTTTACAAATATTGCATGAATCCCCGGAGATCTATGATGCTGCAGATAAATTTATCGAAGCCGGTGATTGGATTGTTATGCAGTTGGTTGGGGAAGAAAAACGGAGTTCATGTATGGCGGGGTATAAGGGGTTATGGAGTAAGCATGAAGGATTCCCCTCTAAGGAATATTTAAAATTTGTTCATCCGCGCTTCGAAAACTTAATTGGTGAGAAATTATCGGACAATATTTATCCAATTGGTTCAAGAGCAGGTTTTCTATCCCGAAAAATGGCTTTGGAATTAGGATTAACTGAAAGTGTTGCTGTATCTGTTGCAATTATTGATGCCCATGCTTCTCTGTTGGGTGCTGGAATAAATAAACCTAGAACAATGGTTATGGCGATGGGAACATCGATATGCCATATGTGTGTGGATAAAAGAGAAATTTTTGTGCCCGGGATCAGCGGCGTAGTTGAAGATGGTATTCTGCCTGGTTATTTTGGATACGAAGCTGGGCAGAGCGCCGGGGGAGACTTATTATCATGGTTTGTTAAAAATGGGGCACCTGCTCATTTGATGAGAGAAGCAACATCGGAAAAATCGATATACTGCGTTTTGGAAGAAGAAGCTTCCCGACTCCGGCCAGGAGAGAATGGGTTAATCGCGCTCGATTGGTGGAATGGCAATCGTTCTGTTTTGAAAGATCCAAATCTCACAGGGCTTATTGTTGGTTTTACTTTACAAACCAAACCAGAGCATATATATAGAGCACTGATGGAATCTCTCGGTTTTGGCACAAAGAAGATTTTAAACGCTTTTGTTGAAAACGGTATCAATATTGATGAAATATATGCATGTGGAGGCTTGGCGGAAAAAAACAGGCTATTGATGCAATTGCTTGCAGATATAACAGGTAAAAATGTGCACGTTGTGACATTACCACATACATGTGCTATGGGAGCAGCTGTGCTTGCTGCTGTTGCAGCAGGGAAAACAAGGGGAGGATGGGATACGATCGAGGAGGCTCAGCGCCATATGATTCACTATGAACCTATCGTTTACGAAGTAAATGAAGAAAACAGAAAGATCTATGATCAATTATTTATACAATACGAGTTTTTGTATGATTATTTTGGAAGAGCGAAGTTGATGAAAAACCTTTTATCTATTAAAAATGAGGAATTTGTCTGAGGGGAGATAGTACGTGATTTTAATCGGCCCATCCCTTATGTGCGCTGATATGGGAAATCTCCGAGATAATGTCATTCGTTTAGATAAAGCGGGAGTTGACTATTTTCATTTTGATATTATGGATGGAAAATTTGTTCCGAACTTTACAATGGGGCCGGATATAATTCGAGCGCTAAGGAATTTTACTAATAAACCATTTGATGTCCATCTGATGATTGAAAAACCGGAAGAGCACTTGGGATTATTTATTGATGCCGGAGCGGATATGATCTCAGTGCATGTCGAAGCTACCCTTCATCTCCAAAGAACATTACAAAAGATTCGAGATAGTGGCTTGAAGGCGGGGGTAGCATTAAATCCATCGACCCCTATTTCCACCATTGAATACGTTTTGGATACGGTGGACTATATTACAGTGATGACGGTCAATCCTGGGTTTGCCGGACAAAAATTTATACCTTTAATGAAGAAAAAAATTAGTAAACTGAAAGAGTTGATCACAGAGGCAGACTATGATGTGAATATTCAAGTAGATGGAAACATAGGGTATCAAACAATGCCTGCAGTTTTAGAAAATGGCGCAAATATGCTGGTCTTGGGCACGTCATGCCTATTTAAGAAAGAACTGGCTTTAGAAGATGCTGTTCTTAGGTTAAGACAGTTTATTGATAGTTTTCAAATACAATCAAGTCTAAGATCAAAGGAGAAATAAAAGAATGGCGGATATTGTCGTTGTTGGCAGTATAAACATAGATATAGTAGCTCTTACAGATCGATATCCTGGCCATGGCGATACGGTTTTCGGAAAAAAAATCGAGCTGCTGCCTGGAGGAAAAGGGGCAAACCAGGCAACGGCATGCGCTCGTCTAGGGAAAACTGTCCATATGGTTGGTGCCATCGGAAAGGATCTATATGGGGAGATTGTGTTAAATTCGCTGCAAAAAAACAAAGTTGATACGACCTATGTAAAACGTATAGAGGATAGTCCAACAGGCTGTGCAATTATTGCGATTGATCGTACAGCCGAAAACACCATGCTTGTGGTAAAAGGAGCGAATGACCAGCTACAGGTTGCAGATGTATGCGACGCTTTTTCTGGCATTTCGAACAGCCAAGTTCTGTTAGTTCAAATGGAAGTTCCAGAAGAAGTAGTCATTCAATCTATGATTGAAGCCAAAAAGAAGGATATGTTTGTGATTCTTGATCCTGCGCCAGCTGATGGAATTACGGTGCGTGCGTTGGAATACGCTGATTTAATTATTCCAAACCGTCAAGAGACAAAGGAATTAACTGGAATAGATGTAGTATCGGTGGACACAGCATATGAAGCTGCCAAATGTTTTGAGTTAATGGGAGTAAAAAAGTCGATTATTAAAATGGCTGATAAAGGTTCATTGATCTGCAATGACGGAGAGTTTGAGTATATCCAGGCTGTTCCAGTAACCCCTATAGATACTGTTGGGGCGGGTGATTCCTACGCGGGTGCGCTTGCATGTGCTATTGTTGATGGGGAGGATCTTGTAAGCGCTGCACAATTTGCAACCATCGTCGGGGCGTTGAAGGTGATGAGGCTAGGTGCACAAGTTGGTATTCCGACTATTGAGGAAGTAGATGAGTTCTGTAAGGAGAGGAATCTTATGTACTATAAGTTGAAGAAAGAGAATAATCAAGAAGAAGGCGAATTATTGACGTGAGACGGAAAGGGGGATGGACTATGTCTGAATATTTATTGAGGATGAATCGTATTAGCAAAACGTTCCCTGGGGTTAAAGCGCTTGATGAGGTCAGTCTCGAAGTAAAACATGGTGAAGTTCATGCTTTAATCGGAGAAAATGGTGCAGGAAAGTCCACACTTATTAAAATATTGGCAGGAATTTATCAGCCGGACCCTGGTGCGGAATTTTACTTTGAGGGGCAAAAGGTGCATATAAAAAGGCCATTAGATGCAACTTTGAAGGGGATATCGGTTATTTACCAAGACCTAAGCTTATTCCCTAACTTATCAGTGGCGGAAAATATATATATAGGAAGAGATAGCAACAGCAAGTCGTGGAAAAAAATAAACTGGGGAAAAGTAAGGGAGATAGCGGAGAAAGCGCTAACAGAACTTGATGTTCATCTCGATTTAGACATTCCAGTTGAACGTTTAAGCGTTGCTCAACAACAACTTGTTGAAATTGCAAGGGCTATTGCATTCGATTCTAAGCTCATTGTGATGGATGAGCCGACATCGTCGCTATCCTCGGGAGAAGTTGAAAAGCTCTATAGAGTAATAAATAATCTTAAACAAAAAGGAATTTCTATTATATTTGTCAGTCACAAATTAAAAGAACTATTTACCGTTTCCGATCGGTTTACTGTTTTGAGGGATGGTAAATATGTTGGAACATTTTTGAAAGGGGAACTTGATGAGGAAAAACTTATTACTTTAATGGTTGGACGCAAAGTCCAGTACGAAAGAAATCAAGGAGTTAGAAAGATAGGAAATACGGTTTTAGAAGTGAAGGATTTATCAAAAAAGGGGAATTTTAAGAATATTTCTTTTAGTTTAAGAGAAGGGGAAATTTTAGGAATTACAGGTCTGGTTGGCTCAGGAAGAACGGAACTTGCCCAAGCGATATTTGGGATTAACAGACCTTATACAGGTGAAATTAAAGTTAATGGAAAAACAGTAAATATAACGTCACCGGAGGATGCGGTGAAAAAAGGAATTGCCTATATTCCTGAAAGTCGGAAAACTCAAGGTCTTATTCTGCGACAATCGATTATTAATAATATATCTCTGCCCATTTTGAAAACGTTTCGAAATATGTTTGGCTTAATTAATCGCAAAAAGGAAGTTGATTTAGCCTGTCACTATATGAAAACACTTGATGTTAGGCCGCCTATACCGGAAATGGCTGTTGGCCAGTTATCAGGTGGAAACCAGCAAAAGGTTGTCATTGGAAAATGGCTTTCAACCAAACCGAAAGTTTTAATTGTTGACGAACCGACGAACGGCATTGATATTGGGGCTAAAACAGAAATTCATCAACTTCTCCGTCAGCTTGCTTCAGAAGGAATGGGGATTATTGTGATCTCCTCGGAACTCCCGGAGATTTTAGCGGTAAGTGATCGAGTTTTAGTCATGAGGCATGGAAGAATAGTGGGTGAACTGGGAATTCAAGAGGCCACCCAGGAAAATATTATGAACTATGCGTTACTCGGAGCAAAGCAACAGATAAACTACGAGTATTCAGCAACATACGCAGCAGACAAGGAGGTGCAAATGTGAAGACTGTTTTTAAATCAAAAGAAATGAGTATTGCCGTGATTGTGATTATGCTGTCTATAGTGCTGTCATTTATCAGTCCTGTATTTTTAACATTTGACAATATTGTTGATATTATGAAAGGAAATGCTGTTCTTGGTATTTTAGCTGTAGGGATGACATTGGTCATTATTACCGGGGGGATCGATGTATCAGTAGCGGCGGTAACTAGTGCTGTTTGCGTAATTATCGGAAGACTTTTGTTGCTCCTGCCGGACAGTCCAATATCACTTCTTCTTTTATTTGTAATTGCCCCTTTACTCGGGGGAGTGTTGGGGGGGATCAATGGTTTTCTTGTGTCCAAAATTCAGATCCCAGCTATTGTAGTTACGCTTGGAACAATGAGTATGATTAATGGGTTAGTTTTGTATATCACCAACGGTCAATATTTAAACAGCACAAACTTCCCCAAAATCTTTATTGATTTTGCTAATTTTCAAGTGTTTGGAGTATCTATTCTCATTTTGATATTTCTTGTTGTTGCGCTTTTAACTTGGTTTATTTTGAAGTACACCGTTATTGGCCGTGAAATTTTAGCGGTTGGTGGAAATAAGGAATCAGCCATAAGGGCCGGTATTAACTTTGATAAAGTTCAGATTTTCGTCTTTGCCTATATGGGGTTTTTAGCTGGGATTGCGGCCATTGCGCAAGTCGCTTACACAAAGGCAGTTGACCCAAACGGCCTAGTTGGATTCGAACTCTCAGTTATTGCAGCCGTTGTGTTGGGCGGTGCCAATATTATGGGAGGACGTGGAACAATTTTGGGAACATTTTTAGGGGTTCTTTTGTTGGGGATTATGCAAAATGGTCTTATTTTAGCGCGAATCGATACGTTTTGGCAGAAAATAGTGGTTGGATCCATTATTTTGATTGCTGTTTCATATGATCATATTCAATATAAACGAACCAAAGACAAACTGGCAAAAATTGAGGTAGAGTCATAGAAAGGGGGGGCATAAATGAGAGCGTTGTCAAAAGAGAGCATATTAGGATTGATTGCTGTGGGATTGTTTTGCGTTATGGCGATTATAGCCCCGGGATTTTTAAGCATGGGAAATCTAAATAATATGATGTTCCAGTTGCCTGAGTTTGGATTAATCTCCTTGGCCATGATGATTGTCATCATAACAGGTGGTATTGATCTATCCATTACTTATACCGCAGCGTTATCCGGCGTGGCGATTGCCATCATGCAAAGCCATGGTTATTCCATGATGGCAGCCATACTTGTCGGCATCTTCGTTGGTCTAATTTGCGGTTTTGTTAACGGATTTGTTGTTTCAAAAATCGGTGTATCGCCGATTCTTGTTACGCTAGGAACGATGGTTTTATTTGAGGGGGTGATATTAAGTATAACCAAAGGGAATTCAATTTCTGGGTTTAGTGAAGCTTATGAATTGATAGGAAATGGTTATTATCTCGGGCTAGTTCCGCTGTCTATGATCATCTTCGTCTTCTTTGCCATTTTCACTGCCATTCTTTTAGGAAAAACAAACTGGGGAAGATGTGTGTACATGATTGGAAGCAATCCTGTCGCCACTCTTTTTTCGGGAGTTAACAATAGCAGGATTCTTCTGAAAGTCTACCTTTATGCCTCATTCCTTGCAACGGTGGCAGGGATTATTATGACTTCAAGATACAATATGGCTAAGGTAGACCTTGGGTCTTCATATCTTCTGCAAAGCGTGGCCGCTGCCGTTTTAGGAGGCACAGAAATACAAGGGGGGTATGGGAAAGTAGCTGGAACCATATACGCGGTCATCATTTTCCAAGTGCTTTCCAACGGATTAAACTTGCTTGGTGTTCCGCGGGCGATTGTTAATGTTATTATGGGTGCAATCCTTATTTCTGTTCTTGTAATCAATTTTATTAAAGTGAAGTTAGAGCAAAAGAAAAAACTACAGGCTACTTTGTAAAACATAAAGTTAATCTGACCAGTTCAGTGAGATTAACGGCAAAACTTTGCTAAATTTTATAAAGGGGGAGCTTTACGTGAAACTAAAAAAAGTTCTAGTATCACTTATTTCATTTATTCTTTTAGTTGGTCTTTTTGCAGGCTGTGTTTCTCAAAATAGCGGAACGAACAGCAACCAAGCTGGCGAAAATAAGGAATCCAAAAACGGTAAATTGAAAATCGCTGTAGTCCCAAAACTTGTTGGTATTCCTTATTTCAATGCAGCAGAAAAAGGAGCAGTGCAAGCTGGAAAAGATTTAGGGGTTGATGTTATTTATACTGGCCCAACAGAAGCGGATGCTGCTCAACAAGTCAAAGTCATCGAAGATTTAATCAGTCAAAAAGTAGATGTGATTGCAGTCGCTCCCAATGATCCTGCTGCTTTGACACCAGTATTGAAGAAAGCGAAAGAACAGGGAATTAAAGTCATGGACTGGGATACACCAGCGGACCAATCTGTTGTGGAATTATCAGTTCACCAAATTGATGATGATGCTTACGGTCGCCATATTGCGAAGACATTAGTTGAAAAGATGGGAACTGACAAAGGAGAAATCGCTATTCTAACCGGTGGGCTTTCCGCAGCCAACTTAAATGCTTGGATTGATGCTGCCAAGAAAGAACTGCAAGAGAATTATCCAAACATCAAACTAGTTACAGATAAAATTGCTACAGATGAAAAACAACAAGTTGCTTATCAAAAAACACTGGATTTAATTAAATCATATCCGAATTTAAAAGGTATTATGGCATTTTCGACTCCAGCTCCATTAGGTGCTGCTCAAGCCATTCAAGAAAAAGGTTTGCAAGATAAAATTGCTGTTGTCGGTACAGCATTACCTAAAGATTCGAAGCCTTTCTTAGAAGATAGTTCATTGGATGTTGCCATCTTGTGGGAACCGAACAAACTAGGCTATTTAACCGTTGCTCTTGCAAAGGATTTAGCTGAAGGCAAAACACCTAAAAATGGGCAAAATGTAGAAAATGTGGGGACGATCGAAGTACGAGAGGATGGCAAAACTGTGATCATGGGACCTCCGACTGATTTCACTGCAGAGAATGCTGGGAACTACGATTTCTAAAATTCACTAAAAATATGAAAAAAGGTATCTTAAACCAGTTGGTTTGAGATACCTTTTTTGAACACTTTTTATTAAGTGAATTGGTAGATAACGATTTTATGTCCAACACGATCTATATTCATAAAAAAACAAAAACAAATAAACTTATTCAAATAAATCCAAAAACATATTATAATAATTCTTGATAAAAAATAGGAAAGGTGGCGAAACAAAAATGGTGCAAAATCGTTGGGATGACAACAAAGCAGCACAGCTTCCGAAAGGTCTCGAGGAGCTCGTCTACCGCTCCAATTTGATCGGCTCCGATCGCTCGGTGTGCAACTGGGGCGGGGGAAATACGTCCATGAAGACGATCGAAAAAGATTTCCGCGGTCGCGAGATCGAAGTGATGTGGGTGAAAGGAAGCGGCTCCGATTTAGCGACGATGAAAGCGAAGCATTTTACCGGGCTGCGACTTGAGGATATCCGTCCGCTTATGGAGCGCGAGGAAATGTCGGATGAAGAAATGGTCGAGTATTTGTCCCATTGCATGATCGACCGCAAACATCCGCGTCCGTCCATTGAAACGCTGCTCCATGCGTTTTTGCCGTTCAAACATGTCGACCATACGCATCCGGACGCGATCATTAGCATTTGTTGCGCTGATAACGGCCGACAAATTGCGGAAGAGATTTATGGGAATCGTTTTGTTTGGGTTCCTTATGTACGGCCTGGATTCACATTATCCAAAATGATCTCCGAAGGAGTCAAAAACAATCCCAATGCCGAACTTGTGCTGATGGAAAAGCACGGCCTCGTGACATGGGGAGACACGGCGAAAGAATGTTATGACAAAACGATTTCGATTATTAACGAAGCAGAACAGTACATCCAAGCGCGCATCGATGAAGCACAGGTGTTTGGCGGACAAAAATATGAACCGCTGCCAGCAGCGGAACGGAGAGCGGTGTTCGCTCAAGTATTGCCAGTCATCCGTGGGGCGGTCAGCGATCAAAAACGGATGATTGTCACCTATGACGATGCCGATGATGTGTTGCAATTTGTCAACAGCTATGATGCACCGGTTCTATCGCAAGTCGGGGCGGCTTGCCCGGATCATTTGGTGCATACGAAACGGGTTCCTCTTTACATCGATTGGGATCCACAGTCCGAAGATGTTCCGCGGTTGATCAAAAAAGTGAAAGAAGGAATTGCAAGATTTAAAGAAGAATATAAAGCGTACTTTGAACGCAACAAACAAGAAGGCGACCAAATGTTTGAACCGGCGCCGCGCGTCATTTTGATTCCTGGTCTGGGCATGGTCAACACAGGAAAAAGTCTAACTATGGCGAACGTCAGCGGTGCATTGTACCATCGGGCGATTGCGGTGATGAAAGGAGCGGCGGCTCTAGGAAACTTTGTCTCGTTAAATGAAGAAGAATCGTATCAAGTGGAATATTGGCCGCTTGAGCTGTATAAGTTAACGCTCGCCCCGCCCGAGGCAGAATTTTCGCGGAAAGTCGCATTGGTTACAGGTGGAGCGGGGGGCATCGGCAGTGAAACGTGCCGGCGGCTCGCAGCGGAAGGCGCGCACGTTGTGGTGGCGGATTTGAATATCGAAGGGGCAGAGAAAGTCGCTGCGGAGATCAATGAGGCGTATGGCGAGGGAAGAGCATTGGCCGTCCGCATGGATGTGACGAACGAAGAAGAGGTAAAACAGGCGTTTGCCGAAGCGGCGCTCGCCTACGGCGGGGTTGATATTGTCGTCAACAACGCTGGGTTGGCGACATCAAGCCCGTTTGATGAAACAACGCTGCAAGAGTGGAATTTGAACATGAACGTCCTTGGCACCGGCTACTTCCTTGTCGCCCGTGAGGCGTTCAAGCAAATGAAACAACAAGGCATCGGCGGCAGCATGGTGTTTGTCGGCTCGAAAAACTCGGTGTATGCGGGGAAAAATGCGGCTGCTTACAGCGCAGCGAAGGCGTTGGAAACGCATTTGGCCCGCTGCATCGCCGCTGAAGGAGGGCAATACGGCATTCGCGTCAACTCAGTTCTTCCTGATGCTGTTTTGCAAGGGTCCGCCATTTGGAATTCGGCGTGGCGCGAAGAGCGGGCAAAGGCGTACGGCATTGAACCCGATGAGCTTGAAGACTATTACCGGAAACGGACGACACTGCTTGTCAATGTGTACCCGAAAGACATCGCCGAGGCGATCGCCTTTTTTGCCTCGTCGAAAGCGGAAAAAACGACCGGATGCATGTTGACGGTCGATGGCGGCGTGCCAGCCGCGTTTCCACGCTAATCAACAGCTGGGAAAGGATGCCCTTTCCCGCTGTTTTCTTGAATGAATAGGAAAGCGCTTGCGGAGGGGGGCAGCATGATGGAATGTTGTTTAGCCGTCGATATCGGTGCGTCAAGCGGCCGCGTAATGGCGGGATGGATCAAAGGGGGGCAAATTCAACTCGTTGAAGTACACCGCTTTGCCAATGAAATGATCCAAAAAGGAAATCATTTTTGTTGGGATGTTGCCTATTTATTTGCGGAAATCAAAAAAGGCATTCAATTATGTCGGGAGAAAGGATTGCGCCCAACGAGCATTGGCGTCGATACGTGGGCGGTCGATTTTGTGCTCTTAGATGAACGTGGCCATCGATTGACGGATGCCGTGGCTTATCGCGATCCGCGCACCGACGGCATGATGGAAAAAGTGTTTGACATTGTCGGAAAAGAACGGCTGTATGAGCGAACGGGTATTCAATTTCAAAAGTTTAATACGATTTATCAATTGTATGCCTTAAAACAGGAAGCGCCGGATGTATTGGAACGGGCGCATACGTTTTTGATGATCCCGGATTACTTCCATTATCTGCTCACCGGCCGAACAACAAATGAATATACGAATGCGACGACGACGCAGCTTGTGAACGCGCAGACGAAAACGTGGGATGTGGAACTCGTGCGGGAGCTTGGGCTCAAGGAAACGATGTTCCAGCCGCTGCAGCTGCCCAAAACTGTGCTCGGCCCGCTGCGCAAGGACATCGCGGAAGAGCTCGGCGTTGAGATGACAGTCATTTTGCCGGCCACCCATGATACCGCCTCGGCGGTCGCTGCTGTTCCTGAGCTGGACGATACGATTTACCTAAGCTCAGGTACATGGTCGTTAATGGGAGTGGAATGTCATGAGCCGATTTGCTCGCCTAAGGCGCGCAGCTATAATTTTACGAACGAAGGTGGCATTGATTACCGATTCCGCTTTTTGAAAAATATTATGGGGTTATGGATGATTCAAGAAGTGCGCCGAAACTATGGAAATCAATATTCCTTTGCCGAGCTGGCTGACTTGGCCCGTGCTGAGCGTCATTTCCATGCCATCGTCAATGTCGATGATGAGAGGTTTTTAAAGCCGGAGAACATGATTGCTGCCATCCAAGCGTACTGCCGGGAAACGAATCAGCCGGTGCCCGAAACCCCGGCGCAAGTCGCTAAGTGCGTGTTTGATAGTTTAGTTGTTAGCTATCAAAAGACAGTAGACGAAATGGAAGAAACAACGGGACGAACATTCCAGCAAATCAATGTGATCGGCGGTGGCTGTCAAAATGAATGGCTGAATGAGATGATCGCTGATGCCACTGGGAAGACCGTCTATGCTGGACCTGTCGAGGCGACGGCGATCGGCAACCTCATTGCCCAATGGTTGGCGCTTGGAAAAGTAAGAACGTTGGAAGAAGCTCGGCTGCTTGTTCGTCAATCGTTCCCGTTAAAAAAATTTGTCCCGAAAAAAGGAGAGTGACGATATGGCCCGCGATCGGTTTGATGAAGCGAAACAAGCGTATGAGCAGTGGGGGATCAACGTTGATGAGGCGTTGCGCACATTGGAGAAAGTGTCGATTTCCATTCATTGTTGGCAAGGGGACGATATTACAGGGTTTGAAGTGCAAAAGCGTGAGCTGTCCGGTGGAATTGACGTGACGGGCCATTATCCAGGCAAAGCGCGCACGCCGGATGAATTGCGGCAAGATTTGGACAAAGCGCTGTCCTTGATCCCAGGAAAACACCGCGTCAATTTGCACGCGATTTATGCAGAAACCGACGGCAAGGCGGTCGAGCGGGACGAATTGTCCCCGGAGCATTTTGCCAATTGGGTTGAGTGGGCGAAAGATCGGGGGATTGGGTTGGACTTCAACCCGACGCTCTTCTCCCACGAAAAAGCGGCCGATGGTTTGACGCTGTCTCATCCAGACAACGAGATTCGCCAATTTTGGATTCGCCATTGCATTGCCAGCCGGAAAATCGGCGCTTATTTCGGAGAGCAGCTTGGTACGCCGTGCTTGACAAACATTTGGATTCCTGACGGCTACAAAGACATTCCGAGCGACCGGCTCACTCCAAGGGAGCGGCTCAAAGAGTCATTGGATGAAATTTTTGCCGAGCCGATCAATGAAGCATACAATCTCGATTCCGTCGAAAGCAAACTGTTCGGCATCGGTTCTGAAGCGTACGTCGTTGGGTCGCATGAATTTTATCTTGGCTATGCCTTGACTCGCAACAAAATCTACCTGCTTGATACCGGCCATTTCCATCCGACGGAGACGATTTCGAATAAAATTTCCGCTCTGTTGCTTTATTTGGACAAGCTGGCGTTGCACGTCTCACGGCCGGTGCGATGGGACAGCGACCATGTTGTCATTTTGGACGATGAACTCAAGGAAATCGCCTTAGAAGTTGTCCGCAACAAGGCGCTGGATCGCGTTATGATCGGCCTTGACTTTTTCGACGCGAGCATCAATCGGGTGGCGGCGTGGGTCATCGGCACGCGCAATATGATCAAAGCGTTGCTTTATGCACTCTTATTACCGCACGATCACTTGAAGAAGCTGCAAGAGGAAGAGCGATTCACAGAGCGGCTTGCGCTGATGGAAGAGTTTAAAACGTATCCGTTCGGAGCGGTGTGGGATGAATATTGCGTGTCGATGAACGTTCCGGTAAGGGAACATTGGTTGGCCGAAGTGCAAAAGTATGAAGAAGAGGTGCTGTTGAAACGGTAATGTTGTTGATCATAAACGGGATCGTCAAGCGTAATAGATTGACGATCCCGTTCCTCCTCGTTTCCGTGCCATCATGACAGAGCCATTAAAGAAAGTTGGATGAAAGATGAAAACTATTCGTTCCATATGGAGTAAAATTCGCCTAAAAGACAACATTCGCAGCAAATATTTCCTCCTCATGATCGGCATTTCGATCCCTCCTTTGTTGTTGCTCGGTTTTGTTTCGTTTCATATCGCGAGAAGCACATTAATTGATCATCAACTAAAAACAATGGAAAAACAGTTGCAGACATCCAGTCATGTGGCGGATTTGTTGTTCCAAAACATCATCAACATGGAACGCCTGATCTCATGGAATGGGGATGTCCGGAATGAACTCGTCAACAGTGAGAAGTATGTGCGCGGTGGACTTGACCAAGACACGACGCGAAAAATCGAACATTTAATCTCAAGCTACTTCATTGATACTCAATACATTGATTCCATCTGTTTATTTGATAATCACTACCGTGCGGTCTGTTACGGAAATCCGAACAGCAGCGGGAAATACGGAAAAGGCGGAGTTCATCAGGAAATCGCCCGCTTTCCATGGTATCAGAGGAGTCTAGAAGAACAAGGAAGACCGGTGTTTTTTGGCTACAATGTCCTTAATGAAGGACAGTCAAATAGCACGTTTTCATCGGTAAAATTGTTAAGGGACCCGCAAAATGTGTTTCATCCACGGAAAATAGGTCTATTGGTTGTCAATATTCGAAAGTCGATGTTTCAACGAGTATTTCCGCAGGAGAAAAGCTTTGAATGGGCGATCCTAGATTTCACGGGCAAAGAAGGGAAAGACGTTTTTAACAAAGTTCCGCCTCTTCTGTTAAAATTTTTAAACAGCGATGCAAAATCTTTTCCTCATCAGCTGCAGGAAAAGGGGTATCTAATTAGCAGCTATCAGAATGAAACGACAGAATGGTTTTTTATCCAAATCATCAAAGAAAAGGAGCTGCTGAAGCAAGCCCGCCAAATCGGGGTGGCAACCGCGCTTATCTCGTCAGTTCTTGGTCTTTTCGCCCTTTTTTTCGCCTTTTTTGCGTCTGGGAGAGTAGCGAAGCCGTTGATGAATCTGCGGGAAATTTTCCAAAAGGTGACGGTAGAAAATCAGGAATTGAACGAAAAGCTTGTTCGTGCTCAATTAGAAAAAAAAGAGGCGGAGTTAAGAGCTCTTCAAGCGCAGATCAAGCCGCATTTTTTATATAACACACTCGATTCTATTTATTGGATGGCTATACTGAAAAATCACCATGAAATCGCGCAAATGGCTGTCGCGTTGTCGGAAAGCTTCAAGTTGAGCTTGAACCAAGGGGAGGATATGATTCCCGTGTCCAAAGAATTAGAACATATCCGCCATTATGTGACCATTCAAAACATTCGGTATCAAAATCGTTTTCGTTATATCGAACAAGTGGATTGTGCTGTCATAGAGAAAAAAATCCCGAAACTGCTGCTTCAGCCGTTAGTTGAAAACGCCATTTACCACGGTTTAGAACCGAAAGTGGGGCCAGGGACTGTTGAAGTCATTGGAAGCATCGTAGACGGACAAGTTGTTTTTGTCATCCGTGATAACGGAGTGGGGATCGCGGATATGAAACAGATTGAACAAGGGTTTGGGTTGCGGAATGTGAGGGAAAGATTGGTTTTATGTTACGGACCGGAAAGTTCACTAACGGTATCAAGCCAAGTGAACGAAGGAACGACAGTGGAGATCAAGTTTCGTCCAGAAGCGGGAGGTGACGACAAATGTTAAAGGCCGTCATCTTTGATGATGAGTATATTGTGCTTCAAGGATTGCAAACGATGATTGATTGGAAGCAGTACGGAATTGAACTGGCGGGAACAGCTGCAAACGGAACGGATGCTTTGGCATTATTTGAAGCGACTCGTCCTGATATCGTTTTCACGGATATTCGCATGCCGGGAATGGATGGATTGGAAGTCATCGAGAACATTTTATCTATGGCTCCGGATACGATTTGCATTGTTTTCAGTGGTTTTAATGAATTTGAATACGTCAAAAAGGCGCTGAAGCTTGGAGTTGTGGATTATTTAGAAAAACCGATTACCATTCCGATGATCGAGGAAGCGATTAAACGGACGATCGAGAAAATCGAACATCGGCAAAACGTCTCTATGATTCAATCCAAATGGAATGATATGAGAGCAGAATTGTTGGAAAAAGCGACGTTTGATTTATTGATGCTAGGAAAAGAAGCCATACCAAAATGGAGAGAAAGTTTTGGGGAAGAAGCTGAACGCATAAAGGGGGTGACCGTGCTTGCTACGTTCCATGAAGGATGGTCCCTTCCGGAGGACGATTCATACAAAGCCGTTCATATTCGAAACGGGAAGGAACGTTTGTTTATTGTTTTTCATCTTACGCATTTGAACGGAGAACTGTGGGAGAAATGGATCATGGATTTTGAAGACGAAAAACTTGTCATTGGGGCGGGAACAACATATGAGTATGTGGAAGATGCCCCCAAAAGTTATCAAGAGGCATTACAAGCGCTGCGTTATGGGCAATTTATGCAGGAGAACGGTTTAATTCGATTTGAAGATGTTGGAAAGAACCCAAATATTCCGATGAACCTGCCTGAACAAGAGGAAAACATGATTTTTTGCATGCGCTCTGGGGATCAAGAGGGACTTAGGGAGCAAATGCAACGTTTTCTCAAGCAGCTTGATCAACAGCGATTAAATCCCGATATACTGGAACAGGAACTGTTGAAAATGATTTATCTTGCCTTGGAAGTGGTGAAAGAGGTTCACAAAGACATGATTGCCATCAACGACCCTCATTATTTGCCGCATATCCATATTCGAGCCATCCGTACAAAAGAAGACTTGTACCGGTGGTTTCAGGAGCAAATGGAGAAAATGATGGAACGGTTGCTTGCTGCGCGCCGGGAAATTAAGCATGAAGCTGTTGCCAAAGCATGCGATTATATTGAGAAATATTATTTTCGCGATTTGACTTTGCAAGAAGTGGCGGAGTATGTAGGCATGAATCCCGCTTATTTTAGTCTGCTGTTTAAAGAAGAAATGGGGCAATCGTACATTAAATATTTAACAAACGTGCGAATGGAACAGGCGAAGAAGCTGTTGCGGGAGGGAGAAAAAGTCAGCGAAGTGAGCCAGAAGGTTGGCTACCATAGTTATCGTCATTTTTCAGAGCTGTTTAAAAAATACACCGGCATGAAACCAGGACAATATCGAGATATTTTTGACCAATAAAAAGAGGCCTCGCTGCATTGACGAAATGGAAGCGAGGTTTTTGGCATAATGGGGCGTATTGACTTTTATTCTGTCACCAAACATGATGAATGGTGATTGATAACGGGAATAGCCAAAAAAGAAATAAGATGGGTTATTCTAAAAAAAACGTACACACCCCCAAAAAATGAAGCGCTTACAAACAAAACAAAAAACATTTACAATAAAAACATCACAAAAAACAAATAGATTGAAAAGGGGGAGTTGACTTTGACAGGAACAAAAAGGAAGTGGCTGTCCATCCTTTGTTCTACTGCTCTATTGGCAGGGATTTTATCAGGATGCGGCGGAAGCAAAGAAAACGCTTCGGGCAAGGGGGGAGAAAAGGAGACGACTTTGACATTATTGACGGACAACGAAAATCCTCCTGTGCTTGAGGCATTGAAAGCTATTTCCGCAGAATTTGAAAAGAAGTATCACATCAAAACCGAAATCGAAACCCGTCCAGGAGGGGCGGAAGGCGATAACTTGGTCAAAACGCGTCTCGCTACAGGAGATATGACAGACTTAGTTGCTTATAATTCTGGTTCGCTTCTACAAGCGCTAAATCCGGAGAAAAATTTCGTCGATCTTTCGAATGAACCGTATATTGATAAACTCGAAGATTCGTTTAAGAAGTCAGTCACTGTCAACAATAAAGTGTACGGTGTACCACTTGGGAATTTTGCAGCGGGCGGTTGGCTATACAACAAAAAAGTGTATCAAGAGCTTGGGCTTTCTGTTCCGAAAACGTGGGAAGAACTGATGGCCAACTGTGAAAAAATCAAAGCTGCGGGGAAAACGGCGGTGATTGGCACATACAGACATACGTGGACGTCTCAAGTTGTGTTTCTGGCCGACTTTTATAACGTGCTTGCGCAGGAACCGACGTTTGCGGAAGATTACACGGCCAATAAGGCAAAAATCGCCACCACACCTGTTGCATTAAGAGGCTTCGAAAAATTGGAGGAAATCTATAAGAAAGGCTACATGAATAAAGATTTTAACGCAACGACGTATGAAGACGGCTTGAAAATGCTGGCGGAAGGCAAAGGAGCTCATTACCCAATGATTTCCTTTGCGTTGCCAAACATTGAAAAGTTGTATCCAGATAAAGTGAACGATATCGGATTTTTCCCGCAGCCGAGCGACAGCCCCGATATCAATGGAATTACGGTATGGTCGCCAGGAGGCATTTATATTAATAAAGCAAGCGAACATGTCGAAGAAGCGAAGAAATGGCTTGAATTCTTCGTATCGGAAGAAGCGCAACAAATTTTATTGTCAAAAGTGAAGCCTTATGGCCCATCGGCAATTAAAGGAATCCAGCTGCCGGATGATACGTACACAGCCGTCAAAGATATGCTTCCGTACTTTGAACAAGGCAAAACAGCGCCTGCCCTTGAGTTTTTAAGCCCAGTCAAAGGCCCGAACCTCGAACAAATTACCGTTGCGGTTGGAAGCGGCCTCAAATCGGCGAAAGAAGGAGCCGAGTCTTATGATAAAGATGTTGAAAAGCAAGCGAAGCAGCTTGGCTTGAAAGGATGGTAAGCGGGTTGCGGCATCGATGCAAAATCAAGGCCCTGTCCACCGTTCGGCAGGGCTTCCTTTGACTCGAGACATAGAGAGGTGACGGTCGAATGAATCCTCTGGCAAATCGCACATATACGTATTGGTTTCTGATCCCGGCTGGCGTCATTTATTTTGTCTTTTTCTTGTTGCCGACGCTCATGTCGTTTTTCTTCAGCATGACGTGGTGGTCGCTGACCGATTGGAAATTCATTGGGTTGGATAACTTTAAAATGTTTTTAACGGAAGAATCGTTAAATATCGGTTTTCGAAATACGATTATTTATGCCGTTGTGACATGTTCTTTAAAAGTGGTTCTTGGTTTGCTTCTCGGTGTGTTTTTGAGTTCAAAGTTAAGAAGCGTAGGGTTTATTCGTTCGATGGTGTTTTTCCCCTCGCTCCTCAGCACGGTGGCCGTTGGGGTGGCTTTTATGGCGATGATGCATCCGTCGAAAGGATTAATCAACCTCGCCTTAAAAACGATCGGCATTGTGGGGCCGGACTGGCTTGGCGACACGAGAATCGCTCTTTTGTCGGTGGCGCTCGTGGATGTCTGGAAAGGAGTCGGAATGGCAACCGTGATTTTTATCGCCGGAATTATGTCGATTCCGCGCGATTATTATGAAGCGTTGATGATCGATGGAGGAAACGCGTTCCAGCGTTTTTGGCACATTACATTGCCGCTCAGCCGCCCGGCGATGAATTCCGTGATTATTCTCGCATTTATCGGCGGTCTCCGTTCTTTTGATTTGATTTGGGCGATGACGAAAGGCGGGCCTGGATTTAGCACGGACTTAATCGCTTCAATTATTTATAAACAATATCAAGCAGGTTTTTACGGTCTTTCGACAGCTGGAAACGTCATCTTATTCTTGCTCGTTTCTGCATTGGCTTTCCCGCTGTACGTCTATTTGAATCGAAAAGAGGTGAATTTGTAATGAACAAGGCAGTGAATCAGCAGCTTAAACTTCATGTTGCTTCCGAAAAACCGAAGAGCCTGACAAGCAAAAAGATTGGGAAGATGGCTGCCGAGTTTGTCGCTGTTTTATTGACCTTGGTTGTATTCGGCATTCCTTTTTATTTTGTCATGATCAATGCAGTAAAGGATGTGCAGGAATCTTCCCTGTTGAATATGGCATGGCCGAGTTCATTTCATCTGATTGAAAATATACGGACAGTGTTGGCGGCACAAGATGGCATGATCATTCGCGCTTTTTTTAACAGCCTTATGATCACCATGTTTTCGATTATTCTTCTCATTTTTCTTGGATCTATGGCGGGGTATGTGCTGCACCGAAAGAAAAGCAAAGCAACACCGTTTTTTGACTTTTTGATTCTTGTTGGGCTCATCATTCCTCCAGCAGTTGTGCCGACCATTTGGGTGCTCAATGAAATCGGCTTGTTTAAAACGATGCCAGGAATCGTTCTTGTTGAAGTGGCGCTCCAACTTCCGTTTACGGTGCTTCTTTATAAAAATTTCATGGCCACGATTCCAAAGGAAATTGATGAAGCGGCATTAATCGATGGCTGCGGACGTTTCCGTCTGTTTTTCTCCATTATCTTCCCGTTGTTAAAACCGGTTTCGGCGACAGTCGTGGTGTTGACGATGGTGGGAATTTATAACGACTTTGTCAATCCACTTTATTTTTATCCAGGCAAGGAAAACGCAACATTGCAACTGACGCTGTACAACTTTTTGAGTATGTACAATACGGAGTGGAACTTGCTGTTTACGAATATTCTCTTAATCTCGCTTCCGCCATTAATTTTGTTTATTTTCTTCAATAAGAAAATCGTTGAAGGCATGGTTGCGGGTTCCATCAAGTGATCGATACATCCATTTTGCATTTCATAGGGGGCGGATGATGAACAAGTATATTGTGTTTGATGTTGGCGGCACGACAGTAAAACATAGCGTGATGCTAGAAGATTATACGATTCTTTCAAAGGACAGCTATCCTACTCAGCGCCATCATGTAGAGCTGTTTTTAGCAGATATGCTCAACGTCATTGAGATGTATAGGGATCTGCACGAAATTAGCGGCATTGCGATCAGTTTGCCGGGCTATATAAATCCATATACTGGATATGCTGAACGAGCGGGATCGATCACTGCATTGGACCATCAAAACTTGAAGCGTCTACTGGAAGAAAAAGTTCATCTAAGGGTGGAAGTTGAAAATGATGGCAATTGTGCGGCATTAGCAGAAAAATTAAATGGGAATGCCGTTGATTGTACAGACTTTATTTGCATAACGATTGGAACCGGGATCGGGGGAGGGATTTTCATCCATAATGAGCTAGTGCGCGGCACTGCGTTCAGAGGTGGAGAATTTGGATTTATGATTACTCAAGGCGGGAGGCGAAACAAGGATATCATGCATAAAAACGCCTCTACTTCTTCATTGGTCAATGGTTATAAGCAATTGAAGGGGCTGGATCAAGGAGCAAATATATCCGGTGAGGAAGTGCTCCTTGAGGCGGAAAAGAATCCGGAGGTAAAGAAGCTGGTTGATTCATGGTTGAAATGTCTTAGTTATGGAATTTTCAACCTGGCTGTCACCTTAAATCCTCAGAAAATTTTGATTGGGGGAGGGATCAGTTCTTGGGGGAATCTAGTCAATCAGCTCAACATTCATTTGGATAACATTGAGCTTTGGAAGGAATTTAAAATTCCTATTGAAACTTGCAAGCATCAAAACGACGCTGGAATGATAGGAGCTCTTTATCACTGGAAGAGAAGAGAGGGACTTGTTCCTTGAGTGAAAAACAAACAAATATCGAAAGGACGTTGGGGAAGCCTTGATTTCTGGCAAGCGAGCAGCTGATGCGATAACAAAAAAAGTTGGTTGAATGAAATCTAACGCCATGCAAAAAGCAGAAAGGGGAAACCATATGGATGTTTTGAAAGTCTGTGATACAAAATGCGAATACAAAACGAATCCTCTCGGAATTGATGTTCTGCGCCCGCGCCTCAGTTGGGTGATCGAATCGGATCAACGAGGAACTGTGCAGCAGGCATATCAAATTCAAGTATGGACGGAAGAACGCGGGGAAAAAATGATGGTCTGGGATCCCGGACGAGTCGAATCTGATCAGTCTATCCACATTGAATATGCTGGACCGAGACTTCGGTCCCGAACGAGATATTTCTATCGGGTGAAAGTGTGGGATAACTTTGGACGAGAGTCGGATTGGAGCGACACGGCCTGGTGGGAAACAGCTTTGTTGGAGTCGGCTGAATGGAAAGCGCGATGGATTACTCCTGATCCCAATGAGATCGACCCATTGGCAGAACCTGCTTTTTTGTTGAGAAAACCGTTTGAAGTGAACAAACCGATTGCAGCGGCGCGCGTGTATGCGACAGGCGTTGGCCTGTATGAACTGTACCTTAACGGACAACGCGTTGGGGAAGATGTGCTTACGCCTGGGTGGACGAGTTATCATAAGCGCCTTCAATATCAAACGTACGATGTGACGAGCCAATTATGTGAAGGCATCAATGCCATCGGTGTGATGTTGGCGGATGGTTGGTATAAAGGGACGCTGGGCTGGGAAGGGAAGCGACATATTTACGGCGATCGGCGCGCCGCTCTTGTGCAGCTTCATGTTTGTTATGAAGATGGGACCGAGGAAATCATTGTGACCGATTCGACATGGAAAGCGGCGACAGGCCCGATTTTATACTCGGAAATTTACCATGGAGAAGTATATGACGCTCGTCTTGAACAGCCAGGGTGGTGCGAAGGAAAGTTCGATGATTCGGATTGGAAGCCGACAGTAGTGCTCACGGATATGCCGTTGAACCATTTGATCGCGCAAGAAAATTGGCCGACGCGCATCACGGAAACGATTCGCCCCATCGCTTCATTTGTGACGCCTGCGGGGGAAGCGGTGCTGGATATGGGGCAAAATATGGTGGGCCGCATCCGAATGACGGTCAGCGCACCACCGGGAACAACGATTACGCTTCAACATGCTGAGGTTCTGGATAAAGAGGGGAATTTTTACACAGGAAATTTGCGCAGGGCAAAGCAGACGGTCACTTATATTGCCAAGGGGGAAGGAACAGAGACATATGCGCCCCATTTTACGTTTCAAGGATTTCGCTATGTCAAAGTGGAAGGATATCCGGGCCAAGAAAAAGGTCTGCCGCTGGATTGTTTTGTCGGCGAAGTGATCCACTCGGATATGGAGCCGACGGGGCATTTTGAATGTTCTCATCCACTCGTCAATCAACTCCAACAAAACATCCGTTGGGGACAGCGCGGCAACTTTGTTGATGTGCCGACCGATTGCCCACAGCGCGATGAACGGCTCGGATGGACGGGCGATGCGCAAGTATTCATCCGCACCGCTCTATTTAACTATCAAGGGGCGCCATTTTTTACAAAATGGCTGCGCGATTTAAAAGCGGACCAATTTCCAGACGGCGGCGTTCCGTTTGTCATCCCGAATATATTGGGAGCGGAAGGGGCGTCATCTTCCGCTGCATGGGGCGATGCCGCAGTCATTTGCCCGTGGACGGTGTATCTCGTGTATGGAGACAAACGATTGCTGGCGGAGCAATACGACAGCATGAAAGCGTGGGTCGAATATATACGCCGCCAAGGAGAAAACGAACATCTCTGGAATACCGGCTTCCATTTCGGTGACTGGCTGGCGCTCGATGCCAAGGAAAACAGCTATGTAGGTGCTACGCCCACCGATTTGATTGCGACAGCCTTTTACGCCTACTCGACACGTCTTGTCCGTGATGCCGCCGTCGTATTAAATAAAGCGGAAGACGTACGGACGTATACGGAATTGCTCAATCGCATCAAAGCGGCGTTTCAGCAGGAATTTATTACTCCGTCAGGTCGTCTCGCTTCTCCAACACAGACGGCGCATGTATTGGCGCTCATGTTTGATTTAGTAGAAGGAGAAGCGAAAAAACGAATTGCTCGTGAATTAAATGAGATGGTCATTGAAAACGACTACCATTTAACAACCGGCTTTGTCGGCACCCCTTATTTATGTTTCGTTTTGTCTGAAAACGGCTATCATGACACTGCAGTAAGATTGCTGCTGCAAGACACGTATCCATCATGGTTGTACAGTGTGAAAAAAGGCGCGACAACGATTTGGGAGCATTGGGACAGCATCAAGCCGGACGGTTCATTTTGGAGCGATGATATGAATTCTTTCAACCATTACGCGTACGGAGCCATTGGTGATTGGCTGTACCGCGTTGTCGCTGGGCTGGATCTTGATGAATCCGTACCGGCTTATCAACGCATCCGCATTCATCCGCGCTGGAGCGGCTTGGACTTGACATATGCGAAAGCGACGTACAAATCGATGTACGGATGGATTGAATCTTCTTGGGTATTGCAAGAGAACGATATTCGCATCCGCATCCGCATTCCAGCCAATGCGACGGCGAGACTCATTTTGCCTGAAGCGAGTGCGGGTGAAGTGAGGGAAAAAGGGAGAACGTTGGACAAAACGAACGGCATCCAGTCAGTTGCCGAGACGGAATACGGGGTTGAGCTCGTTGTCGGGTCTGGGGAATATGATTTTGTTTATCCAAATAAGCGTGGGTTTGTGCTCACATTTTCTGAGCATACGAGGTTCATTGATCTTCTTTCCCATGAAGAAACTGTAAACGTTCTAAAACAATACGCTCCAGAAGTGCTCGGTCTGTCGATGTTTGGGCATTTAAAAATGTTGACATTGCGTCAAATTGCCAACGTCGTGTCTTTGCCGTCTCATCGGTTGAACATGGTGATTGAACAATTGAACCAGCTTCATTTACAACAACCGTCAAAGATAGAGTCATCACGATAAGGTTTAAATTCAAGAAAATTCATATATATCTATATGTGGATGGGCAAGCAACAAAATTTCATTTTTCATCCAAAGCAGGCGGCTCACACATGCTCCGCCTGCTTTGATGCATTTGAGTGGATCCTCCGCTGAAACAAAGCTGCCATTCTTTTTGTATCCTCCTATGCCGGCCTATTCCAACGAAAGCCGATCGGCGCTCTGCTCTGTTCTGGCGATCGTCAGGACAATTTGCCGTTCCTGCAATTTGTGCACGGATTCATGGCCGATTTGATCGTCTGTAATGAGATGATGGATACAGTCAAGATCAGCCATATGAACAAACGTACGCACCCCAAACTTGCTTGAATCGGCCATCAAGATAACTTGATCGGCGATCGACATCATCTTTTTCTTCAGCAACGCCTGCCATTCGTTCGATTCACTTAATCCGCTTTCTAAATGAATCCCTTTGCATGACAAAAACGCTTTGTCAACATGGTACGTTTCCAACGATCGCTCTGCCAACGGCCCTACATAAGAGAGCGAACGCGGCGACAACATGCCGCCTGTTGAAATGACTTGAATTTTTTCTTTTTTGCTGAGCTCAATCGCGACTTTTATCGAGTTGGTCAAGACGGTTAGTGGCATGTCCGGAAGCGTTTTGGCCAAATACCAAGCGGTTGTGCTGGCGTCTAAAATGATGCGGTCGCCGCTTTTGACAAGCTTGGCCGCTTCTTCGGCGATCGCCTTTTTTTCTGTTGCGTTCGTGATCTCTCGTTCGGAAAAGTCGATTTCCGATTCATGGCGAATGCTGATGGCGCCCCCATGGCTTCGTTTCAGTTTGTTTTCCTTTTCTAATTTTTCAAGGTCGCGCCGGATCGTTTCCTCCGTAACGGAAAACAGCTTGCTTAGTTCAGAAACACGAACGCTTAACCGTTCATTGACGATCTCGACGATTTTTTGCTGCCGTTCTGCTGCTAACATGAGGAACTCCTTTCTGGATTGTTGTTTTTTGTCTGTTTCTTTCTGTTTATATCTATATCATAACATATTTTCGATGCATGTCATGGGCTGATTTTCTGTTGCAGCTTCATAAAGAAGTGGAGGCTCTTCATCCATCCTCCCTTCGACCGTCCTTAGGAATAATTTTCTCCTAATTGCACATCGTATCCAATAGAAACTTGGAAATAGGAGCGTCATGCCGATGGACGTACAAAGCGAGCGGCGATTTTTCCTTTTGGCGCTTGGCGTCATCGCCCTTTACGTGTCCCCGCTCTTTCTCCTTGGCGAAAACGCCCATATTCGCGTCCACGATAATTTGGATTCCAATATCGCTTGGTATAAGGTGCTCTCCGAAAGCGGAAAAATCACCGGGCCGCTTGACGCGAAGATTCCGCAAATCGCCAACGGCAAGTTGTCAAGAAATGCCCTCGGTTCGGAGTTGACCGGCATCGTCTGGCTGCACGCGTTATTTCCCACGATGACTGCTTATGCGCTCAGCCAAACGATCACAAGGGTGGTGGCGTTTTTGGGCATGTATCTGTTGTTGAAAACGCATTTCCTGCCTGAGCGGCGGTGGATGGCTGTTCGCATCGGCGTGGCGCTCGCTTTTGCGCTGACGCTGTTTTGGCCGTCAGGGATGTTAAGCACGTTAGGCATGCCGCTCGCGCTTTGGGCGTTTTTGAGCATTCGAAAAGGCGAGGGGGAGTGGAAACATTATGCCGCCCTCACGCTTCTCCCGTTTTATTCGAGTTTTGTGCTCGGTTTCTTTTTCTTTCTGGCCGCCATGGGCGCTCTTTGGCTTTTGGATGTGCTGCGCGGAAAGGGGTGGAACGTCCGTTTTTTCCTTTCCATCGCGTATATGACGCTGCTCTATTTGCTGGTCGAGTACCGGCTTGTGTACTCGTTTTTATGGGAAGACGAGCCGACGAGCCGGGATGAGTACTTCCACGCGCGCCTGACGTTTTGGCATTGTGTCCGTTTAACGTGGAAAAACTTTCTTCTCGGCCATCACCACGTTATGACCGAGCATACGTTGTTTATTTTACCGGCCTGGTTCATCGCGTTGTTCCTCATTTTCGCTAACAAACGATGGAAAGAGGAACGGGTGTTTCTTTTCTTGTTTGGGCTGAATTTCGCGCTGTCGGCATGGTACGCCTTTTGGTTTTATAAAGGGTGGCTGCCATTGACCGAGCGGTTTCATTTTTTAGATACGTTTAACTTCGCCCGCTTCCATTTTTTGCGTCCGCTGATCATTTATGTGCAGTTTGCGCTGGCGTTGAAAATCATCTGGCAATCGAGCGAAAAGGGGAAAACGTGGGCGAAACGGTTGTTAGCGGCGCAAATCATCCTTGTGTTTTTAATTAACGAGGAACTCGTCTTCCGTTATGAACCGACGGTGAAACAATTTTATGCGGAAAAACAATTCCAAGAAATCAAAGAATACATCGGACTCCCGGTGTCCGAGTACCGCGTCGTCAGCATCGGCCTTCATCCGGCCATCGCCCAATACAACGGGTTTTACACGCTTGATACGTACAACAACTTTTACCCGTTGTCCTACAAATACGAGTTCCGCAAAATCATTGAACGTGAACTGGCGAAAAGCAAAACGATCCGCACGTATTTTGATGAGTGGGGCGGGCGCTGCTACATCTTTACGTCAGAACTCGGGAAACGGTATATGTTTACAAAACAGTCGAAAAAACGGCTGAAAAACTTGCAGTTAAATACGAGGCAGTTAAAAAAAATGGGCGGCCGCTATATTTTTTCGGCTGTTCCGATCGACAACGCCGCTGAGAACAGGCTGGCGCTCCAAAAAGTATTCACTTCCGATGAATCGGCATGGACAATTTATTTGTATAAAGTGCAATAAAAAACAGCGGCTTCCTCATTGGCAGTGGAAGCCGCTGCATGACGAGATTAGCTGCGGGGCTGATCCAACCGCGCAAGCTGCCGGTCGTGCCACTTTGAGAGCAGCCATAGGGCAATCAGCGTCCCGATCAATGTACATAACATATCCCATTGCGTGTCCCAAATATCGCCTTGCGTGCCCAAAAAGTCTTTTGATGCCTTGCCTCCTTTGGAGATAATGGACACTAGCCATTCGATGATCTCATACAGGGCAGCGATGGCGAGCGACATGCTTGTGACGATCGTGAAAAGCCAAGCGCCGCGCGGCAACGGTGTTTTCCTCAATAAAATTTCCCGAAGGACGATCGCAAATGTCCCTTTGAGGAAATGGCCAAACCGATCATAATGGTTGCGTTCGAAATGGAACGCCTCTTTGATCCAGTTAAAAAAGGGAACTTGGGAGTAAATATAATGGCCGCCGATCAACATGAGGATTGCCAGCATGGCGATGATGACATACGACATCGTTGTCAGCTGAAAACGTTGGTATAGAGCCATCACGATCCCCACCCCCACAAGCGCTGGGGCGACCTCAAGCGACCACACCGCATAGCTGGCCGGACGAATGGCCGACCAAACGAACACGGCGGCGACGATCAGTAGCAACAGCCCATGAACGTAGGATGGTCTTGCTTGTTCCACCTTTTTTCCTCCTTGGAACAACAAGATTCGTCTATCGTCATTATTCGGAAAAACGCGGATTTTATACAAATTAATTTTATGGGGGAAGGGGTGGAAGCAACGGGAAAAGCGGCGTTTGTCCTCCTCGGGTAGGGAAACATTCCTAATTTTCGACGAGAACACGAATGTATATTCGCATTTACTTCATTCAATGGTATAATGAAACATGCACAGCTATATGCAGGGTGGGCAGTGGCCACTCCCTGAACGAAGGGGGGTGGTGCTGATGATGACGATTGCCGATGCGCTGACGCTCATGATTGCGTTTGCGTCACTCGTTGTTGCGGTGATCGCCGTATCCAAAGACAAAAAGTAACCCACCCTGCTAGGCCGAGGCGAGGGTAGGTTACGATGCCCGAGGCTTGGGCCACTGCGCTTCTTGCAGCGGCTGTGCATGCAGGGCATTGGTGACCGCCAGTGCCCTGCTTTATTGTACGTTCCTTCTCCCTATATTATACGTGTATAAGGAAGAGGATGACAAGAACTTTAGAGAAAGAGACAGTGAAGATCGAAAAAAATGAAAAAGAGGGTTGACTCTTTTGTTTTTTTATAGTAGATTTTACATTGTCGTTCCGATTCTGAGAGAACTCAAATAAAAGATACAAAAAACTTGACAAACTTTTGGATTCCTTTATAATAAAAATCGTCGCCATTGCCTAGTGGTGATAGCGGAGGGGAAACACCCGTTCCCATCCCGAACACGGAAGTTAAGCCCTCCAGCGCCGATGGTAGTTGGGGCCAGCGCCCCTGCAAGAGTAGGTCGCTGCTAGGCGATGTCGTGGAGTATTAGCTCAGCGGGAGAGCACCACGTTGACAGCGTGGGGGTCACTGGTTCGATCCCAGTATACTCCACCATCATGGGGCGTTAGTTCAGGGGGAGAACGCTTCGCTGGCAGCGAAGAGGTCAGGGGTTCAAATCCCCTACGCTCCATTTCCATGCGGTCGTGGCGGAATGGCAGACGCGCTAGGTTGAGGGCCTAGTGGGGGCGACCCCGTGGAGGTTCAAGTCCTCTCGACCGCATCGCTCCAAACAGCTACGGAGGAGTACCCAAGTCTGGCTGAAGGGGTCGGTTTCGAAAACCGATAGGGGTGTCACAGCCCGCGGGGGTTCGAATCCCTCCTCCTCCGCCATAAATATTGACTTAGCTCAATTGGTAGAGACGAGCACCTGCTTCGTCGAGTCGGCTTCGAGTTGCCTCGACGCATCCTGCTTCCTCGAAACAGCTTGTAGAGGAAGAGGCACAGAGCACAACAATGAGCCACCTTCTTGCATTTATTTTATGCCGACTTAGCTCAATTGGTAGAGACGAGCATCTGCATCGTCGAATTTGCTTCGAGTTGTCCCGACGCATCCAGCGTCTTCGAATTGGCTGGGAGAGGAAGGGACACAACAGAAGCCAAGGAGTCACGGTCTACTTCTATCATGCCGACTTAGCTCAATTGGTAGAGCAACTGAATCGTAATCAGTAGGTTGCGGGTTCGAGTCCTGCAGTCGGCATTTTTTATTTATGGAGGGGTAGCGAAGTGGCTAAACGCGGCGGACTGTAAATCCGCTCCCTTTGGGTTCGGCGGTTCGAATCCGTCCCCCTCCATTCATAAACGGGCCTATAGCTCAGCTGGTCAGAGCGCACGCCTGATAAGCGTGAGGTCGGTGGTTCAAGTCCACTTAGGCCCATTTTTTATGACAGATGGCAAGAGCAATTCTTGCCATCTTTTTTTATGCCATCGCTAACGGAGCGATGGGCCCGTTTATGCGGGCGGGAATCGGGCAAAATAAGCGGCGGGGAACGGCATGTTTTTGCGGAAGGAGGGAAGAGGATGGCTGAAGCTACCTTTTATATCGATGGGGCGACGTCGCCGCAACCCATTGCGCGCATTGAACATCTTCTTAGTGGGCTCGACGGCGTGGAGCGCTCGCTCGTCGACACGGAAGATGGGGAAGTGAAGGTTCAATTTGATGAAAAAAAGATTTCGAAGGAACGCATCGTCTTGACGTTGCAGCAGCACGGATTCCGCTTTCAGTAGCAAATTGGCGGCTGTTGTCGACAGTGTAAGGGTGTCCGATTGGGACACCCTTTTTTCTTAGCCACGGCCTGCCGCTGATCATTTCAAACCGGGAAGCCTTTCATTTCCCATTGTAAGCGTCGGCGGGATCGCTCCGTTAATGGACGTACTTTCCGTAATCTGGGACAGCGATGCGGTCAAAATCACAAGCGAGCTTCGTCAGCCCATCACGCAACTCGTCTCCCGCTACTGGGGCGCCGTGTCCCGTGACAGCGACCGATGGGAAGAGGGCGGCCAATTTGCGCACCGATTCGCGGGCGGCCGTCCAGTCGATCGTATAGTAGCGTGGCGGGCCGGTAATTTCGGTTTGCTGGGTCAATACTTTGTACAGTGAGTCTTGGCGGACCGTGACAAACGCATCGCCAGCGATCAAGGCCGCATCGCGCGGACGGAACAAGGAGATGTGGCCCGGTGTGTGCCCGGGGGTGTGCAGCCAGCGGAACTCCGGCAAATGCGGGACAGTGCCGTCCTCAGGTAGAGGTTGGACGCGGCTGCCAAGCTGGATCGGTTCGTTTGGGAAAAACGGCGAGATTTTGGCGAGAAGTCCGCCTTCAACGGACGCGTCCGGTTCGGGATAACGCGCTTTGCCGGTTAAATACGGCAGTTCGTCTTTGTGGGCGTACACCGGCACATTCCATTCCCGGACGAGTTCAATTAAGGCTCCGACGTGGTCAAAGTGGCCATGGGTTAAAATAATGGCTTGCGGGCGGCTGCCGCTGCCAAAGCGGTCTTCAACAGCGGAAATAATATCGTCCGCTGACCCCGGCATTCCCGCATCGATCAAGACGAATGCGCCGTCGCCAGGGCGGCCGACGAGGCAAATGTTGACGATTTGGATCGTATGGCAGTACAAATCGGGCAGCACGCTGACGCCGACGCCGCTTGCTGCGGATGTCGCGGGAATAACATGATAGTCTTCTCCGTAATGCAACGGTTCATCAGCCATTAAAATCCCCTCCTTTGCATCGTTGTCCAACGATAGCATGCCGCATCGACCTGTCTCCTATACAAAAGAGCTGCCGTCTAGCTCGACATGGATCGCCAAAGAATGGTACAATAAGGAAAACACAATGGCACAAGGAGGCTACAAACGAATGAGCATTTTGAAAAAAGGATTGGCATTCGGGCTGGGATTGGCGATTGCAAGCAAAGAACAAGTGGAAAAGATCATTGACGAGCTTGTCAAAAAAGGCGAATTGTCGCTTGACGAATCGAAGGAAGTGATCGATCAATGGAAGCAGCAGACCGAAGCGCGGAAAACGGAAGTGCAGCGGCTTGTACGCGAGCAAATCAAGCAGGTGATCGACAAGCTTGAATTGGCAACAAAAGAAGACGTGCGGCAACTCGAGGAGCGAATCCGCCGTCTGGAGGAAAAAGAACAAAGCGGGCAGTAAACCGATGCGGCCTGTCCGCTCGCTTTTTGCCGCCTTAGGAGAGATGTCCCGATGATCGGAAAACGGATGCGCCATATCGGAAGGTATCACGAAATCGCCGTCTCCTTGCTTCGGCACGGATTCGGGATGATCGTCGATGAGCTCGGCTTTTCGTCTTTTCTTTCTTTGCCGCCGCGATGGAGAGCGGAGCAAGGGAAAAAGGAAGGAAAAACGGTTGGGGAGCGGCTCCGCCTTGTGCTCGAGGAGCTCGGCCCGACGTTCGTGAAGCTCGGGCAAATTGCCAGCACACGGCCGGATTTGATTCCCGCTCCGATCATCAGCGAGCTCGAAAAACTGCAAGACCAAGTTCCGCCGTTTCCGTTTGCCGACGTTCGCCGGAGGGTGGAAACAGAACTTGGGGGCTCGCTTGAAACCTTGTTTCGTTCATTTGACGAAACGCCGCTCGCTGCCGCTTCGCTCGGACAAGTGCACCGGGCGGTTCTTCCTTCCGGACAAGCCGTGGCGGTGAAAGTGCAGCGTCCGCACATCGCTGCGCGGGTGGAGACGGATCTGGAAATTTTGCAAGATTTGGCCGTGCTGGCGGAACGTCGTCTCGATTGGGCGGCAACCTACCAATTGTCTGAAATTGTCGATGAACTGGCGCGTTCATTACGGCAGGAGCTGGATTATACCGTCGAGGCGCGCCATGCGGAACGGTTTGCACAGCAGTTTGCCGACGATTCGTCGGTGTATGTCCCGAAGGTGTTTTGGGATTATACGACGAAAACCGTGCTCACGATGGAATATGTCGAAGGAATGAAACTTGGGGAGCTCGAGCGGCTGAAAGCGAACGGCCACTCCTTAAAAACGATCGCCGAGCGTTTGGCTGAAGCAACCTTTAAACAAATGTTTGAGCATGGATTTTTTCATGGCGACCCTCATCCTGGCAATGTATTTGTTCTTGACGATGGAACGCTTTCCTTCATTGACTTTGGCTTGATGGGCCGCCTTCGCCCCCATGTCAAACATCATCTTTCTTCACTCATCATCGCCTTAATGCGGCAAAACACGGATGGGGTGTTGGGTGCGATCTACGGCTTAGGGATTGTTCCTGACGGAGTCGATGAAGGAAAATTGCGCGATGATCTTGACGAGCTGCGGGAGAAATACTACGGCGTCCCGCTCGGTGAGATCAGTCTTGGGGAAGCCGTCGAGGATTTGCTTTCGGTGGCATTTCGCCATGGCATTCGCATCCCAAGCGATTTGACGCTGTTAGGAAAAGCGCTGTTGACGGTCGAAGGGGTTGTGGAGACGCTTGACCCGCAGTTTCGCATCATGGACGTTGCCGAACCGTTTGGGAGAAAGCTGATGAAAGAGCGTCTTCGGCCTGATCGCGTGGCAGAAACAGCGTGGAAGCGGATTTTTGATTATGGTGAATGGCTGCTTCGCTTGCCGGAGGGCGTAAAGGAATGGACGAAAATGATGCGGCATGGCAAGCTTCGATTGGAAATCACGGCTCCTGATTTGGAAGCGCTGCTAAAGAAGCTCGACCAGATGACGAACCGGCTGTCGTTTAGCATCGTTCTTCTTTCGCTGAGCATCGTCCTCGTCGGCCTGATGATCGCTTCATCATTGGGGCGTCCGTCGACGCTGCTGTGGAAGATTCCTGCTGTTGAAATCGGATTAGGCGCGTCCGCTTTTCTATTTGGTTGGCTGCTTTACTCGATTTTTCGTTCGGGAAAATTTTAGTGTTTGTTGCACAATGATTTCTTTTTTCGGAAATTCTTGAAAGTTTGATGCAGTCCGATCCATGGAAGGTGTCCCAAAAACACAGCGGGACACCTTTTCTTCATCAATAATTAAATTTGCACGAAGCACGTTTGTTAAGCCATGCTAGGCAGCCTGATGGAGTGGAAAGCCGGTGAGGGCGCCGGAATAAATTCTATGCTTTGGATTATACTAACAGTGCTGTCTGAGACAGCGTTTAGGGAGTGGGAAATGGGTTAGGGAGGATCGATGATGACGTTTTCTCTTCCTGTTGTTTGGACGGTGGAACTCTCAGCGGTCATGTTGAGTATAGCGGGAAGTTTTTGGATCGCCAAACGGCATATACGGAGATATGCGGTTTTGTATGCATTCAGTGCGGTGACAGGCATCGTTCTTTGCCTTGCGTTTGTCTATGCAGGCTTTTACTCCTTCCCTGTTAAGCTCGTTCCTTATACACCGATTCCGCTCGTTGAAATGGCAACCGTCATTCCGTTTTTCGTTTTGTTTGGAGTCAAGTACAGTCCGGAAAGCTGGGCATGGAAGTTGCCGTTTTACTTTGCGATGGTGCAGTTGATTATGTTGTTCGAGTTGGTTGCTCTTGTGTCGCCGCTCTCTCTGATTGATTATAAGAAGTGGGATGTATGGGATTCATACACCGCCTGGTGGCTGTATTTGCTTTTCTTTGAGTGGATGGGCGGAAAAATCGTCCCCCAAAAGGCGCGCTCTCCGCTTGCGGCTTCCTCGTTCCGCTACGGCCGGTGGGGATGGATGATCGTCCATGCGATTGCCATGACGACCGTTTTTTTAGCTGGAGTGTACGCCGGGTGGAACATAAAATAACTGGCAGCAGGTCATCCATGTTCGGACAGCCAGCAAACAGAATGTCTGGATGCGGACGAGAAAGCGGATCGATGCGTAGGCGATGAATATGATGTTCAAGTTTGCGTCTGTTGTGGCCGGCCTAGGATGCGTGGGCGCTGTGCAAAAAAGATCGATGATTTTTTCCTTTTTCTATTGGCTGGGCAGGATTTTGATCTGGCTGGAGCGAAACTAGTACAGCAAAAAGGAGAATAAAGGAAGGAGAGAACCCGGATGTCCATTGTCAACCCGAGCCGGGAGGAAATCGGCGAGATTTTGCGCAAGGCGAAACGGATTGCCGTCGTTGGGTTGTCCAACAATCCGGAGCGCGAGTCGTATATGGTGGCGAAAGCGATGAAAGACGCTGGATACGAAATCATTCCGGTTAACCCGATGATCGAGGAATGGGAAGGCATTCCAGCGGTCGACAAACTGACGGATATCGAAGGGCATGTCGATATCGTCGATGTGTTTCGCCGTTCCGAACATTTGCCGGAGCTCGCCCGCGAGTTTGTGCAAATCGACGCGGACGTATTTTGGGCGCAGCTTGGCGTCGTCAATGAAGAAGCATACGCGTTTTTAAAAGAAAAAGGCTATACGGTGATTATGGATCGCTGCATTAAAGTAGAACATGCGCTTACAAAACGCCCGTAACAGGCGAAGCGCGTCATTGACGAAACGGCCATCTTCTCTAAGATGGTCCTTTCGTTTTTCAGGCGCTGTTGTCCGATTTTGTCAAGCGGTGTCAAAAGACAATGGACAGCTGGTCATTTTATGATACAATAAAACAGAAACAGATGTTCTTGTTTTGGCAGAAAGGGGTGGCCTTGTGGCAAAGCGAGCGGCATACGAATATAACGAAGATGCCATTCAAGTGTTAGAAGGACTTGAGGCGGTGAGGAAGCGGCCGGGGATGTACATTGGCAGCACCGACAGCCGCGGTTTGCATCATCTTGTTTATGAAATCGTCGACAACTCGGTCGATGAAGCGTTGGCCGGATATGGAAATTACATTTTGGTGCAAATACATAAAGACAACAGCATCACCGTCCTTGATGAAGGGCGCGGCATGCCGGTCGGGATGCATAAGCTTGGCAAGCCGACGCCGGAAGTCATTTTGACCGTGCTTCATGCCGGCGGCAAATTCGGCCAAGGCGGCTATAAAACGAGCGGCGGCCTGCACGGAGTCGGGGCGTCGGTTGTCAACGCCTTATCAGAATGGCTGGTCGTCACGATTCATCGCGACGGCTTCATTTACCGGCAGCGGTTTGAGCATGGAGGCAAACCGGTGACGACGCTAGAGAAAATCGGCACAACGAACAAAACCGGAACCATCATTCAATTTAAGCCGGACCCAACGATTTTCAGCACGACGGTCTTCGATTATGAAACATTGAGTGAACGGCTGCGCGAATCAGCGTTTTTGCTGAAAGGGTTGAAAATCGAACTCGTTGACGAACGGACCGGCATGCGCGAGGTGTTCCACTACGAAAACGGAATTGAAGCGTTTGTCGCCTATTTGAATGAGGAGAAAGATGTGCTCCACCCGGTTGTGTATTTTGCTGGCGAGCAAAACGGCATTGAAGTCGAGTTTGCGTTCCAGTTTCATGACGGTTATTCGGAAAACGTGCTGTCGTTTGTCAACAACGTGCGCACAAAAGACGGCGGCACGCATGAGGCGGGTGCAAAAACGGCGATGACGCGCGTTTTTAACGAATACGCCCGCCGCGTTGGTCTGCTGAAGGAAAAGGACAAAAACCTCGAAGGGTCCGATATTCGCGAAGGGTTGTCCGCGGTCGTTTCGGTGCGCATCCCAGAGCACTTGCTGCAGTTTGAAGGGCAGACGAAAGGAAAGCTCGGAACGAGCGAAGCGCGTTCGGCCGTCGATGCGGTGGTGTCCGAGCAGCTCATGTACTTTCTGCAAGAAAACCCGGACGTAAGCGCGATGCTCATTAAGAAAGCGATCCGGGCCTATCAGGCGCGTGAAGCGGCCCGCAAAGCGCGCGAAGAGGCGAGAAGCGGCAAAAAGCGGAAAGGGAAAGAGGCGCTCTTAAGCGGCAAGCTGACGCCGGCGCAAGGGCGCAATCCGCAAAAAAATGAGCTCTATCTCGTTGAAGGCGATTCGGCGGGCGGTTCGGCGAAACAAGGGCGCGACCGTCGATTCCAGGCGGTGCTTCCGCTGCGCGGAAAAGTCATCAACACGGAAAAGGCGAAACTTGGCGATATTTTGAAAAACGAGGAAATCAATACGATCATCCACGCCATCGGCGGCGGCGTCGGGGCTGATTTTTCGCTCGATGATGTCAACTACGACAAAGTGATCATTATGACCGATGCCGACACGGACGGCGCCCATATTCAAGTGCTGCTTTTGACGTTTTTTTACCGCTACATGCGTCCGCTGATTGAAGCGGGAAAAGTGTACATCGCCTTGCCGCCGCTTTACAAAATCAGCAAAAAAAGCGGCAAAAACGAAATCGTCGAATATGCGTGGACGGACGAGCAGTTGAAAGAAATTACGAAAAAAATGGGCCGCGGCTATACGATTCAGCGCTATAAAGGGCTCGGCGAAATGAACGCCGATCAATTATGGGAAACGACGATGAACCCACAGACGCGTACGCTCATCCGCGTGCGCATTGAAGATGCGGCCCGCGCCGAACGGAGGGTGACGACGCTCATGGGCGACAAAGTCGAGCCGCGCCGCAAATGGATCGAAACGCACGTCGCCTTCGGGCTCGAAGAGGAACCGGGATGGATCGGCTGATGGCGGCGTGAAAAGGCGCCGCCTTTTTGGCGCTGATGTGTTAGGAAAGGAGAATGACGATGGCAGAACGATTGCTGGAAATGCCGTTAGAGGACGTGCTTGGCGACCGCTTTGGCCGCTACAGCAAATACATTATCCAAGACCGGGCGCTCCCGGATGCGCGCGACGGGCTGAAGCCCGTGCAGCGCCGCATTTTGTATGCGATGTACATGGATGGCAACACGGCTGATAAACCGTTTCGCAAGGCGGCGAAAACGGTTGGGAACGTGATCGGCAACTTTCATCCGCACGGCGACTCATCGGTGTATGAAGCGATGGTGCGGATGAGCCAAGAGTGGAAGCTGCGCAACGTGCTGGTGGAGATGCACGGCAACAACGGCAGCATCGACGGCGACCCGCCGGCGGCGATGCGCTACACGGAAGCGCGCCTGTCGGCGATTGCCGCCGAGTTGCTTCGCGATATTGACAAAGAAACGGTTCCGTTTGTGCCGAACTTTGACGATACGACCGATGAGCCGACCGTCTTGCCGGCGATGTTTCCGAATTTGTTGGTGAACGGCTCGACCGGGATTTCGGCCGGCTATGCGACCGATATTCCGCCGCATGCGCTTGGCGAGGTGATCGACGCCGTCTTGATGCGGATCGACCGGCCGGATTGCACTGTTGACGAGCTGATGACGGTTCTTCCTGGCCCCGATTTTCCGACCGGCGGCATCATCCAAGGGAAAGACGGCATCCGCAAGGCGTATGAGACCGGCCGCGGGAAAATCATCATCCGCGCCAAAGCCGCCATCGAGCAGGGAAAAGGTGGGAAAAAGCACATTGTCATCACGGAACTGCCGTATGAAGTGAACAAAGCGAATTTAGTGAAAAAAATTGACGAGCTTCGCCTCGACAAAAAGCTCGACGGCATCGCCGATGTGCGCGATGAAACGGACCGGAACGGGCTGTCGATCGTCATCGAATTGAAAAAAGACGCCGATGCGGAAGCGATTCTCAACTACTTGTACAAAAATACGGATTTGCAAGTGCCGTACAGCTTCAACATGGTGGCGATCCATGAGCGCCGGCCGAAGCTGATGAGTTTGCCGGAGCTGTTGGATGCCTACATCGCCCACCGGAAAGAGGTCGTCACCAACCGCTCGCATTTTGAGCTGAAAAAAGCGAATGAGCGGAAGCACATCGTCGACGGCTTGATTCGGGCGCTTTCCATTTTGGATGAGGTGATTGCGACGATTCGTGCTTCAAGCGACAAGCGCGACGCCAAAGAACGGCTGATGGCTCATTACGGATTCACCGAAGCGCAGGCCGAGGCGATCGTGACGCTCCAGCTGTATCGGTTGACGAACACCGACATCACGGCGCTGCGTCAAGAAGCGGAAGAACTGGATCAAGCGATTGCGGAACTTACGGGGATTCTCGCAGATGAAAAGAAGCTGCTTGGCGTCATCAAAAAAGAGCTGAAGGCGATGAAAAAGCAATATGCCGATGAGCGGCGGACGGTGATTGAAGAGGAGATTGAAGAGCTGAAAGTGAAGGTGGAGGCGCTCATTCCGGCGGAAGACGTGATCGTCACCGTGACAAAAGAAGGATATGTGAAGAGGACGAGCTATCGTTCATACAGCGCCTCAAACGGTCAAGACATGGGCATGAAGGAAACGGATCGGCTGCTCGCCCAGCTCGAGATGAATACGACCGATGTGCTCTTGCTTTTCACCCGCCGCGGTTATTATTTATACTGCCCGGTGCATACGCTCCCTGATATCCGTTGGAAAGAGGTCGGCCAGCACATTTCCCATCTCATTCCGCTTGAACGCGACGATGAACTCGTCGCCGCTGTTCCAGTCTCTTCCTTTGACACCGGGGAGCAGCTCATCTTTGTGACGAAACAAGGGCTCGTAAAGCGAACGGAGCTCGCTCAATACCAAGTGCAGCGCTACACCCGCCCGCTTGTGGCCGTCAATGTGAAAGAGGATGATGACGTCATCGCCGTCTACGCGACGGATGGATGCGGCCATCTTTGGCTTGCGACGCATGATGGACATGCGCTCTTGTTTGCCGAGGAGGAGATCAGCCTTGTTGGCGTGCGCGCGGCTGGCGTGAAAGGGATTCAATTGAAGGAAGGGGACTTTGTCGCCGCTGCGTGCCCCGTTCGCCTAGAAAAGGGGGGCTCGTTCGTCGTCGTGACGCAGCGCGGAGCGGTGAAAAAAGTGGCGATGAGCGAGTTTGAGCCGTCCTCACGAGCGAAGCGCGGCGTTGTGATCGTACGTGAAGTGAAATCCAACCCGCACCGAGTTGTCGGCGCCGTCTTTGTCAGCAACGATGAGGAAATGGTCGGATTGCGGACGGAAAAAGGGGTGGTCGAGACGATCGAAGCCGCTTCCCTTCGTCTCTCCGACCGCTACAGCACGGGTTCGTTTGTCGTTGACACTGACGAAGCCGGGATGGTGGTGGATGTCTGGAAAGAACCGACGAAGCTGCTTGGAAAAGGGGAGGAAGGATGAGGTTTAAGCGTCAAGAACCGTTCCGGTATCAGTTTGGCCGGCCGCTCCCGGCTGAACTGCGCACAGCCGATGGTGAGCGCAGCGTCTACATTCACGATCTAAGTCCGCACGGGATGAAAATCGAAACGGAAGGCCGCCTTCCCTTTTCAACAGGGGGAACGCTGGTTGACATCTCGTTTTGGCTAAACGCTGCCCCCTTTACGCTGCGGGGGCAGCTTGTCTGGGAAAGACCGTTTGTCCACGCCTACTATTATGGCGTCCGCTTCCATGTCACCAAACAAGAAGAAGCGCACTTGATCGAAGCCATCAAACGACATGCGGCCGAGAGCCGCCGAATATGACGCAAAAAGGGGCCCGAGTTTTGGCGGGGCCCTTTTTTGATTTTTGACGGAGGTATGGCGCATCCAAAACGGGTGCCCTTGTCACATGGATGCCAAAATCGTCTTCACCAAAACTTCCACCATTTATTTGCCCGTGTTCGAGCAGCGCTGGTGCTGGCAGCGGTTTGCCGAAACGACAACACGAGCTCGCGAAACGCTTTTTCCCGTTCTAAAATGCGCAGTTCGAGCTGTTTTCGCTCCTCTTCCTGCCTTGCCTTTTCCTCGTGACAGAACGCGACGACCGTTTCCAAATGTTCATGCAGCTGTTCCGTTTTTTGCTGCCATGCGTCCTCGTAATCGCGGAGTGAACGGCGCACCGTTTCGGCAGCTGCCGTCGTTTGCTCCTCGATGTAGTCAAGGCGGCCTTTCACCTCATCCATCGCTTGCCGGACCGTGGCTGTCGTTTCCTGTTTCAAGGCGTCGACGATATCGTCTTTTAAGCGGGCCGCCAACTGCTCGGCTATGTATGGCATCCCTTGATGCAGCAGGCGGGGCACATCGATGATTTCCCCTTCCATGACGGCTGTTTCCACTTGAGCGGCTGTCTCGTTGGCTCGCTCTGCCGGTTGTCCGTCCATTTGCCTGATCATTTCAGCCACTTCGCGCGGATGGCGGCCGTCCTCAAGCCAAGTGCGGATATGGCGAAACCGGTCGATCAGCTCGTCGGTGTACATGCGTGCCCCCTCGGTTGTGCGTGGGACGGCAATCGATCCGGCGAACTGCTTTTCCCATTGTTTCAAATCGCGGGCGGTGACCCCGATTTTTTTCGCTGCTTCGCGGAGTGTATAGGTTTTCATCGCATTCCCTCATCCTTTCTCGTCTTTTGGCATTGATTTGCGTTATGTTTTATTTTCCTACTTGGTCGTTGATTTTCCTGCCGCTTGACAAAACATAACAAAAGAAGTGGAAGTTAGCAAAAAAAAACAACAACTATTGTCGAAAAATGAAGGCGGTCATCGAAAGATGTTGACAAACTTGTATATACAAGATAAAATGAATTCAGGTTGTATATACAAGTTTGTTTGCAACCGGTTGCTGAAAGCGATTTAACGCTATAGCGGTCGTTAAGGAAAGAAAAGGGAGGCGTTCATCATGGGGGCATACCAACAAGCAGCCGCGCAAATCGTTGAAGCCATCGGCGGCAAAGAAAACATCGTCGCCGCCACGCATTGTGTGACCCGGCTTCGGTTTGCGCTCAAAGAGGAAGGAAAAGTCAATAAGGAAGCGCTTGAGCGCATCGATGTCGTCAAAGGGTCGTTTTCCGCAAACGGCCAGTTTCAAGTCGTCATCGGCCAAGGGCTTGTCGATAAAGTGTATGACGACCTCATCGAGCTGACGGGCATCGGCCGGGCGACAAAGCAGGAGATGAAAGACGCTGCGGAAGCGAAGCTCAATCCGCTGCAACGCGCGATTAAGACGCTGGCTGATATTTTCATTCCCATCTTGCCGGCGATCGTGACGGCCGGTTTGTTAATGGGTATTAACAACGTCTTGACAGGCCCAGGCATTTTTTACGAAGGGAAATCGTTTGTCGAGGTGCACAAAGAATGGGCCGATTTGGCGAACATGATCAACTTGATCGCCAATACGGCGTTCGTCTTCCTGCCCGGTTTGATCGGCTGGTCAGCAGTGACGAAATTCGGCGGCAGCCCGCTCTTAGGGATTGTCCTTGGTTTGATGCTCGTCCACCCAGATTTGCTCAACGCTTGGGGCTGGGGAGCGGCGAAAGAAAAAGGAGAGATTCCGGTTTGGAACTTGTTCGGCTTTGAAGTGCAAAAAGTCGGCTACCAAGGGCAAGTGCTGCCGGTGTTGGTGGCTTCCTACGTGCTGGCGAAGCTTGAGCTGTTTTTGCGCAAGCGCATTCCGGATGCGTTTCAGCTGTTGCTTGTCGCGCCGCTTGCGTTGCTCATTACGGGCTTTTTGGCGTTCATCGCTATTGGGCCGGTCACATTTGCGATCGGCAATGCCATTACCCACTTGTTTGTCACGATTTTTGACACGGTTCCGGCTCTTGGAGGATTGTTGTATGGAGCGCTGTATGCGCCGCTTGTCGTCACCGGGATGCACCATACGTTCTTGCCGGTTGACTTGCAGCTGATTGCCAATACCGGCGGCACATTCTTATGGCCGATTTTGGTCATGTCCAACATCGCCCAAGGTTCGGCAGCGTTGGCGATGATGTTTGTCGCGAAGGAGGAAAAGCTGCGCGGTTTGTCGTTTACGTCGGCTGTTTCCGCGTATTTAGGCATCACGGAACCGGCGATGTTCGGGGTCAACTTGCGCTTTCGTTTCCCGTTTATCGCAGCGATGACCGGAGCGGCGATCGCCGGCATGTTTATTACGCTCAATAAAGTCATCGCTCCGTCGATCGGTGTCGGCGGCCTGCCGGGTTTCTTGTCGATCGTGCCGCAAAAGTGGACGCCGTTCTTTATCGGCATGGCGATCGCGATTGTGGTGCCGTTTGCGCTGACGTTTGTCTTTGGGAAAGTGCGTAAAGCCGCCCGCTCATGATTGCCGTGTGTTGACGCAAGAGAACGATGTGCGAAATCATCCATTTACCACCATACCATTGGCCGCCGATGCCAATGGTATGTTTTTATCCTGACGAACGAGGTGAAGAGAGATGCGAGCAACCCCTTGGTGGAAAAAAGCGGTCGTTTATCAAATTTATCCGAAAAGCTTCTACGACACGAATGGAGACGGCATTGGCGATTTGCCGGGCGTGATCGAGAAGCTCGATTATCTACAAGAACTGGGCGTCGATGTCATTTGGCTGACGCCGATCTACGCGTCGCCGCAGCGCGACAACGGTTATGACATCAGCGATTATTTCCGCATCCATCACGAATACGGAACGATGGACGATTTTGACCGTCTGCTTCACGAAGTGCATGCGCGCGGCATGAAGCTGGTGATGGACATGGTCGTCAACCATACCTCAACCGACCATGAATGGTTTAAGCAGGCGCGCTCCTCGAAAACGAACCCATACCGCTCGTTTTACATTTGGCGCGACCCGAAGCCGGACGGCGGAGCGCCGAACAACTGGCAATCGAAATTCGGCGGCTCGGCGTGGGAATACGACGAACAAACCGGCCAATATTACTTGCATTTGTTCGATGTGACACAAGCGGACTTGAACTGGGAAAACGAAGAGCTGCGCCGCCGCATTTATGACATGATGCATTTTTGGCTCCAAAAAGGAGTGGACGGCTTTCGGCTTGACGTCATCAACTTGTTGTCAAAAGATCAGCGCTTCCCGGATGACGACGGTTCGGTGCCGCCGGGGGACGGGCGCCGCTTTTATACGGACGGACCGCGCATTCATGAGTTTTTGCAGGAAATGAATCGAGAGGTGTTTTCAAAATACGACATCATGACAGTGGGGGAAATGTCGTCGACGACGATCGATCATTGCATCCGCTACACGAACCCGGAAAACCACGAGCTCAATATGACGTTTAACTTCCATCACTTGAAGGTCGATTACCCGAATGGGGAAAAATGGGCGGTCGCCCCATTTGATTTCCTTGCCTTAAAACGCATTTTGTCCGAATGGCAAGTCCGGATGTATGAAGGCGGGGGCTGGAATGCGCTCTTTTGGTGCAACCACGATCAGCCGCGCATCGTGTCGCGCTATGGCGATGACGGGACGTATTGGAAAGAATCAGCCAAAATGTTGGCGACGACGATCCATTTAATGCAAGGGACACCATACATTTACCAAGGCGAAGAAATCGGCATGACCGACCCGAAATTCACCGATATTCGCGACTACCGCGACGTTGAGTCGCTCAACATGTACCGGATTTTGCGAGAACAAGGCAAAAGCGAGCAAGAAGTGATGGAAATTTTGCAGCGAAAATCGCGCGACAATTCCCGCACGCCGATGCAATGGGACGACAGCCCGCATGCCGGTTTCACGTCTGGGACGCCGTGGATTCGCGTCGCCGACAACTACCGGCGCATTAACGTGAAACAGGCGCTCGCCGACCGCGACTCGATTTTCTACCATTATAAGCGGCTGATTGAGCTGCGCAAACAGTATGATCTCATTACGACCGGGCGCTATGAGCTGTTGCTTGCGGACGATCCGCATATTTTCGCCTATATGCGTCATGGCGATGGAGAAAAGCTGCTTGTTGTCAACAATTTTTATCCAGTCGAAACGACGTTCACGCTGCCGAAAGAAGCGGGAGCCGATGGCTATACGGGAGAACTGCTGCTTGCCAATTATTCGGACGCGCCGGCCGATTTTCGCCGCATGCAGCTGCGCCCATACGAATCGGTTGTTTATCTTTTGCGCCGGCCGTGATACAATACAAGCGGTGATTCTTATGCATGAAAACAAATATTTAACCATTTACCATGACCTCATTTCCCGCATCCGCCGCGGAGAATGGAAGGCGTACGACAAGCTGCCATCGGAACACGAGCTGGCCGCCCGATATGAGACATCGCGCGAGACGATTCGCAAAGCGCTCCATTTGTTGTCCGAGCACGGCTATATCCAAAAAATGAAAGGAAAAGGATCTATCGTCCTTGACGTCGGCAAATATGACTTTCCCGTATCCGGATTGGTCAGCTTTAAAGAACTGGCGCAGACGATGAAGCAGCCGGTGCGGACGATCGTGCATGAACTGGCGATCATCAAGCCGGATCGCGAGCTCAGGCAGCATCTGCGCGCCTCAAGCAAAGACGAAGTCTGGAAAGTCGTGCGCGTCCGTGAAATCGGCGGAGAGCGGATTATTTTGGATAAAGACTTTTTTCTGAAAAAGCATGTGCCGCTATTGACGAAAGAGATTTGTGAAGACTCGATCTATGAATACTTGGAAACGAAGCTGCATTTGCCGATCAGCTTTGCGAAAAAAGAAATATCGGTCGACGAAGCGACGGACGAAGACCGGCGCTATTTGGATTTGCATGGCGATGACCGCGTCGTTGTCGTCAAAAACTACGTGTATTTAAGCGATGCTGCATTGTTTCAATACACGGAATCGCGTCACCGGCTCGACAAGTTCCGATTTGTCGATTTTGCGCGCCGGAAATGACAACGCCTTCTGTGCCCCAGGTTGTTTGGGAGCCAGCCCGGGGCGGATGGAAGTGTGGGCCACGCTGCAAACTGCAGCGCGGCTTTTTTTGTTTGCGCGGGCAACATAAATTTTATAAATAAAACTATGTTCTAAATCTTCAATGAAAATCATAAAAAAACTGCATTATGGCTATCCTTCTTGGTAACAACATCATCGCAAAGGAGGCGCCGACGTGGAAGGAACATGGTGGTCGCTGTTGCCTTTTCTGCTCATCATTCCGTTGGCGGTATGGCTGAAAGAAATTTTGCCCGGCCTCGTGGCCGGATTGCTCGTCGGAGCGTTTTGCCTTGAGTGGTCGGCTGTCGGCGCGATTGAGCGCGCTGTTTCCGCTGTTCTTCACGCCCTGACCGATCCGGAGCATATGAAGGTGGCCGCGTTTTTGTATTTGTTCGGTTCGCTTGTCGGCATGATGCAAATTACCGGCGGGATCAAAGGGTTTGTCGAGAGACTCTCCGGACGCATCCGCTCGAAGCGGGGGATTTTGTTGTTCGTTTGGCTGACGGTGCCGGTGACGTTTTTTATGCCGATGTTTCGCATTATGCTCCTTGGACCAGTGATGAAAGCGGTCCTTCGCCAGTTTCGCATCGACCGCCGCCGCATGGCGTACATGATCGACGTCTCGACCGAGCCGATCATCGTGCTTTTGCCAGCGGCGACAGCGTTCGTCGGCTTTATGACTTCTGTTGTCGCCGCGGCGCTTGAGCAAAACGACATTCACGAATCGCCGTATGACGTGTTTTTGCGCAGCCTGCCGTACAACTTGTTTGCGATTGTCGCTCTGGCCGTCGGGGTGTTGACGACGATGTTGAACATCCGGATCGGCAAACCGCGGGCGAAAAAAGGAGAAGGGGAAACGAATACACTGCACGGGCTCGGATTGCGCAAGGAGCTGGCGCTGATCAACGGGGAGCCGTTGCACTTGTTTGTCCCGCTGGCGCTGTTAATCGCGCTGACGTTTGCCTTTTTCGTGTACGACGGGAGGAAACGCGGGGCAGAGAATTGGTGGGAGGCGTTTTCCGCGGCCGATGCGACATGGGCGATGCTGTTGGCGTTGTTTGTGACCATCCTTTTGTCGATGGCGTTTTATTTATGGCGCCGACAATCACTTTCAGAGCTGACGTACCATTTTTTTGCTGGGGGTAACGAAATGATGGCGCCGATCGGCATGCTCGTTCTCGTATGGGCGGTCTCGGCGGTGGCGGGGGAACTCGGATTTGCGGAGTACGTGTCGTCGACGTTCGGCACATGGCTGCCGGGGGCATTCGTGCCAGCGGCCGTGTTTTTGGTCGGATCGTTTTTATCATACTTTATCGGTTCTTCATGGGGAACGTGGGGCATTTTGATGCCGCTTGGCGTCACGCTTTCCCATGCGACCGGGGCGCCGCTCGAGGTGACAGTCGGCGCTGTGTTTGCGAGCGGGACGTTTGGCGCCTTTGCTTCGCCGCTTGGCGATACGACGATTACAACCGCAGCCATTATGGATATGGACTTGATGAGCTATGCGAAATATAAACTGCGCATCTCTCTCCTTTGCGCCGGCGTGTCGCTCTTTGGATACGTTCTTTTGCCGCTTTGGGCCGGTTGACCGCAGACGCCCCGTCTGCCCTCGCCGGGCTTTTTTTATCTACCCTGAAAATGTCAAAACTATATAGGTTCCAATAAAGAATTTCCAATTTGTTCGTTACCATTTGCACTTCGATACATGCGGATGCAATCTAATGTGTTAGGCAATCGGCGAAGTGTAAACCAAAAATTCAACTTAATTGAAGGAGATTTTCATCCTTTCGCGGCGACGTACTGGATTCGTCACAACATTTTATATCACAAACAATGTTCTAAATAATCAATAATCCAAAACAAAACAATTGCATATCTAAATCAACCGGAGTATGATAAAAACAACATACTGACTAGTTGGTAGCTACAAATCGAACTCAGTCACGCCCCATGCTCACCCAAACGAATATTGTGGGCGAAAGGGGCAAAAAAAAGGCAAGAAAGGAAGAGGGAGAAATGAAGACGCACATCATTACCGTCAACCCACGCTTTTGTGAAACTGATGCGCTCGGACATTTAAGCAACATTAGCTATTTTATTTATTTAGAAGAAGCGCGCACCCGCCTGTTTGATGAATTGCGTTACGTCGGGCGAACGGAGGACTGGCATTTTATTTTAGCTTCCACCAAGTGCGATTTTATCAACCAAGGATTCTTCGGACGACGATTGCGCGTGGAAACCAATGTCTCCCGGATCGGCAATAAAAGCTTTCAATGCATTCATCGCATCATGGAAGAGGAAACAGGAAGACTGATCGCCATCGGAGAGGCAGCGGTCGTCCATTTCAATTTCCAAACCCAAACGAGCGAACCGTTGCCTGATGACTTGCGGACCATGCTTGCCGAATACCTTGTGCCGTCCGTGGGGGAAACGATTTCGCCGTTATCGTGCAAAAAAAGGGAGTGAATACCATCCGCCTGTACGGCGGATTTTTCATTTTCAACTTTCCCACGTTTTTTGGACCGAACCACCGAAGGCGACATACTTTGTAAATAGACGAAATGGCGGAAAGGGGGAATCAACATGGCCATTCACGCTGTGATCGGCAATGCGGTGTATACATGCCGCGGGGAGCTTGAGACGTATTTTCAGCCGTTTCGCGATGGAACGATCGGCCGCTTTCATCCGTTTTCTACGCCGTTTGGCAAACAGCGGCTTATTTACGCCGACTGGACGGCAAGCGGGCGGCTGTACCGGCCGATTGAAGAGAAGCTGACGCATGAGCTCGGTCCATTTGTCGGCAACACGCATACGGAATCGAATGTGACCGGAACGAAAACGACGCTTGCCTATCGCTATGCAAAAGAAATCATCAAACAGCACGTTCATGCCGGGAAAAACGATGTCTTGATCATGCAAGGCGCCGGGACCACAAGCGCCGTCAACAAGCTGCAGCGTCTGCTTGGCTTGCGCGTACCGGAACGGTGGAAGCGCCGCTTGTCCCTTCATGATGAGGAGCGGCCAGTCGTTTTTGTCACCCATATGGAGCACCATTCAAATTTATTGCCATGGGTGGAAACCATCGCGGAAGTCGTGGCGGTCCGTCCGACAGAAAACGGGGATGTCGATCTTGACCATTTGCGCGAGCTGCTGGAGCGCTACCGAGATCGACCGCAAAAAATCGGTGCCTTTACTGCTTGCTCGAACGTCACGGGGTTGGAAACCCCATATCATAAGCTGGCGAAAATCATGCACGAGCATGGCGGCCTTTGCTTTGTTGATTTTGCTGCTTCCGCTCCGTACGTCCGCATCGATATGCATCCGGACGACCCAATGGAGCAGCTTGATGCCATTTATTTCTCCCCCCATAAGTTTCTCGGGGGGCCGGGAAGCGCCGGCGTGCTCATCTTTGACAGCCGGCTTTATCATCAGCACGCTCCGGATCACCCCGGCGGCGGGACGGTGTACTGGACTGACCCGTGGGGGAACTATGAATACATCCAAGCCATTGAGGAACGCGAAGATGGCGGAACACCGCCGTTTTGGCAAACCATCAAGGCAGCGTTGGCCATCCAGCTGAAAGAACAAATGAACGTAAAACAGATGCGCGCCCGCGAAAAGGAACTTGTTTCCCTTCTTTTGCCGGCGCTAAAAAGCACTCCCGGCGTTCGCGTGCTTGAAGGACATCGGGACGACCGTCTTGGCATCATCTCATTTGTCATAGATGGATTGCATTACAACCTTGTTGTCAAACTGCTGAATGATCGCTTCGGCATTCAAGCGCGCGGCGGCTGTTCCTGCGCCGGACCATACGGCCACTATTTGCTTGGCATCGACAAGGAACAATCCGCTATGTTGCTTCAAGAAGTCAAAAACGGCAATCCTCTCGCCAAACCAGGATGGGTGCGTCTGTCGCTCCATCCTACGATGACGAACGAAGAAGTGTATGCGATCATCCGCGCCGTCCGTCAAATCGCCCGCTATGGCCGCCGCTGGCAGGAGGAATACGAGTACGATGCTGGGAAAAATGAGTTCGTCCACCGTGACGATGATCGGTACATTCGGCATTTCTTTCTCTTTTAAGCTTCCGAGAGCAAGGACGGTCATTTTCCCGTGCGTTTTTGTTTTCAGTCCTAGCCAGAACTCGGTACAATAAAGGCATCTTGACCAAAAGAAGGGGAGAACCGATGAACGAATTGTACCATTTGCTTGTGCGGACCGATCGGGAGCAACAATTGTACAACCAAGCGCGTCGCCTTGCGGAACGGTTTGCGGAAAGGGCGGCGCATGATGACGAACAGGCAACGTTTCCATTTGCCGATTTTGCCGATTTAAAAGAGGCTGGATTCCTTTCCTTGACCGTCCCGACTGAATACGGCGGCCAAGGGGCGTCGCTTTATGAGCTCGTGCTCGTGCAAGAGACGATTGCCCAAGGTTCTGGGGCAACGGCATTGTCGTTTGGTTGGCACGCCAGCATTCTCATGCGGCTGTTTTTGCTTCGCCGCTGGCCGGAGCCCGTTCTCACCCGTTTGGCGAATGAAGTCGTTTGCCGCCACGTGCTCATCAACAGCGCCCACTCTGAACGGACAACTGGCAGCCCGGCGCGCGGCGGTAAACCGGAAACGACGGCCGTCTTTCGCCATGGCCGCTTTGTGCTTCGGGGGCGAAAGACATTTGCATCGTTAGCCCCTGCGCTCGATTACGTCTTAATTTCCGCCACGATGGAAGACGGTCGGGTCGGTGAATTTCTCGTGCCGATGTCTGCTTCAGGCATTCGCATCGAACCGACGTGGAACACGCTTGGCATGCGGGCGACGCGCAGCGATGATCTTGTTCTTGAAGAAGTCGAAGTCGACCAAGAGGCGCTCGTAGAGACGCTTGGAGAAGCGAACGAAGCTGCTCCGGCGCAAGGATGGCTGTTGCACGTGCCGGCTTGTTACTTAGGCATCGCCATTGCGGCGCGCAATGAGGCGCTTCGCTTTGCCAAGACGTACCAGCCTAATACCCTGCCTCACCCAATCGCCTCGACGCCCGAAGTACAGCGGAAAATCGCTGAAATGGAATGGCGCCTCACCCATGCGCGCCATTTCCTGTACGCGGTCGCCGATTTATGGGATCGCTATCCGGAAAAACGGATGGAAATGAAAGAGGAGTTGGCAACAGCCAAATTGGTCGCCACCAATACCGCGCTTGAAGTCGTCGATTGGGCGATGCGCATTGTCGGCGGACAAAGCTTGTTTGCTGACAATCCGCTTCAGCGGCATTACCGTGACGTCCGCGCTGGGCTCTACAACCCGCCTGCTGACGACTTGACGCTTCAATGGCTTGCTAAGCGGGCATTGTCTCACAACCCACCTGCTCCATAAAACAGAACGGATTCAAGCAACACGAAAAAGCTGTCCCTGCTTTGTGGGGGACAGCTTTTTCCATGCCAAGCCGTTATTCCACCTCAAGCGCCGAGCGCAAAAACTCGGGCAAGGCGAAACATTGACGAAAGACCGCATCATTGACGTATTTCGTGTCGTTTGGAATGGTTGTCTGCGCCGGAAAATCGAGCGGCCGTTTCGAGCCGATCGTAAAGCTCCACAGTCCGCCTGGATACGTCGGCACCACCGCGGTGTACACAAGCACATGCGGGAACAGTTCGCGAATATTGCGGTACGTCCGTTTCAAAATATCCAAGTGGAAAATCGGCGACTGGCTTTGGCAGACCATCAGCCCGTCTGCTTTCAACGCGCGATGGACGTTGGCGTAAAACTCCGGTGAAAACAAGGCTTCCGCCGGGCCGACTGGGTCAGACGAGTCGATCATAATGACGTCGTAGACGTTTTCTTTCTCTTGCACAAACACGACGCCATCATCATAAACAAACCGCACGCGCTGATCCGATAAGTTGCCGGAGACGGCTGGCAAATGCTCTTTGCACGCCCGGACGACTTTTTCGTCGATTTCCACCATATCGATGGCTTCAAGATGAGCGTATTTCGCCGTCTCACGAGCTGCGCCGCAGTCGCCGCCGCCGATGATGAGCACCCGCTTCGCTTCCGGATGAAACTGCAGCGGCACGTGCGAAATCATTTCGTTATAAATATGGCCGTCAATCGAGGTCGTTTGCACGACGCCATCGAGTACGAGCATGCGGCCAAAATCGTACGAATCCAAAATCATCACATGCTGGTACTCGGACGGCTCGGCAAAAATCACCTCTTTGATTCGATAGCTGATTTTTAAGTTGTCGCGATCATCTTCGGTGAGCCAAAGCTCTCCATTGTCCATATGCAAGTAAGGTGGCAAAGCGCTTCCTTCGTGTTTCATTGTGACCTCCTTTAGTCATGCAGATGTTTTCACACCTTTCTAATCTTAATATATTCTTCGTCTTGTGGCAAACAAAGGGGATGTGATCGGCCGGTGCCGGACGTATTCATCCCGCCGCCCATGTTTGACGACTGGTTTCGTTTTTCCAACTGATGATCGTTCTTGCCGCCACATCCCGCGCAAAGGCCGCCATCGGTTTCGCATCATCCCGCGTCTTCCTTCCGTAGAGCGATGCTTAGTGATCGTGTGCCTGCCAAACGCCAAAAAACTCTCCAGCTTATAGCCAGAAAGTTTTCTCAACCGCGCCGCTCTTTCAATAAAGAACGAAGCGACGCTCGGTCTTCAAGCAAATCGGCGAGCGTATACGCATCCAGCACACGCAAAAACGCCTCTAACGCCTCGTGAAGTGCGAAGCGAAGCCGACATACCGGCGTTAAGACGCACTCATTGCCGTGGGCGGCAAAACACTCGACAAGCGACAAGTTTTCCTCCGTTTCGCGAACAACCGCGCCGATGACAATCTCCGCGGGGCGTTTCGCAAGGCGGATTCCACCGTTGCGCCCACGGATCGTTTCAATGTAGCCGAGTTTGCCAAGCTCATAGACGATTTTGCTTAAATGATGCTCTGAAATGGAAAAGGCAGCGGCAATGTCTTTGATGTTCGTTTTTTCTTCTTCATCAAGCGCGCCTAAAAACAAGAGGACGCGCAAGGCGTATTCCGTATAGTTCGTCAACTGCATCGTGATTCACAACCTTTAAGCGACATTCTTGATCCCATTGTACCACACCTGATTCGAACGGAGAATTGTGAACAATTTATTAAAGATGTATTTGAAATATTGTTTTTTCGCAGTGCTCATGGTTGAATAAAAGATGTATTAAAAATACATGTTTTACAAGGGGATGAAATCATGACAACGACAACGAAATTGCATCCAAAAACGATTGAAATTGTGAAATCAACGGTGCCTGTCTTGGAAACACATGGCGAACAAATTACGAAGCGGTTTTATGAACTCATGTTTTCCAATCATCCGGAACTGCTCCATATTTTCAACCACGCCAACCAAAAGCAAGGGCGGCAGCAACGCGCCTTGGCCGCAGCCGTGTATGCGGCAGCGCGCTATATCGACCAGCTTGATGCTATTTTGCCGGTTGTGCGGCAAATCGGCCATAAACACCGCAGCTTAGGAATCAAACCAGAACAATACCCGATCGTCGGAAAGCATTTGTTGCTGGCGATCAAAGACGTGCTCGGCGACGCCGCCACCGACGAAGTGATCACGGCTTGGGCGGAAGCATATGAAGCCATTGCGTCCGTTTTCATTCAAGTGGAAAAAGAGCTCTACGATGAGGCAGCGGCCAAACACGGAGGCTGGCGTGACTTTCGCCGATTTGTCGTCGTGAAAAAGGTGAAAGAAAGCGGCGTCATTACTTCGTTTTATTTGGAGCCGGAAGACGGCAAGGCCATCAGTGATTATTTGCCGGGTCAATACGTGAGCGTCAAACTGTCGATTCCGGGCGAGACGTATACGCATATTCGCCAATACAGCTTATCGGATGCACCTGGAAAAGGGTATTACCGCATCAGCGTCAAACGGGAAGCAGCTACAGCGGACAAGCCGGCCGGCATTGTTTCCAACTATTTGCATGATCATGTCCAAGAGGGCGACGTGCTCGAGCTTAGCGCTCCAGCCGGCGATTTTACGCTTGATTTGTCCAAAACGACGCCGGTTGTGTTCATCAGCGGTGGCGTCGGCATCACTCCGCTTTTGAGCATGGCGCATACGTTGGCCATCCGCCAACCGACCCGCCCAGCGGCGTTTTTGCATGCTGCTTTGAATGGCCGCGTGCACGCGTTTGATAAGGAGCTTCGGATGTTGGCGGAACGCCCGTCATTTTCTTACCGTATTTGTTACGAGTCGCCATCCGACGAGGACCGCCGCCATCCACATTTTGGCAAAGAAGGGCGGATCGACCTCGCATGGATGCAATCCGTGATCCCGACGAAAGACGCAGACTTTTATTTCTGCGGCCCGATGCCGTTTATGAAAACCGTCTATCGTGCCCTAAAACAATGGAGTGTGCCAGAGGAGCACATCCATTACGAATTTTTCGGCCCGGCCGGCGATTTGACGAAAGACTGAGAGAGGTTTTTCGCTTGCCAGGGGGATGACCCAAAAGGGTCATTTTTCTTAACAAAACACAACATATTGTTTCTTAATGATTGTTTTATACCTATATACGGTAATAAGAAAGGGTGTCCCGATCCTTTTGGGACACCCTCTTTTGTTATCTTCCCTGTTGGCAAGTTCATGAATTTTTTGTATGATGAATTGCAAGAAAAGCAAGAAAAGGGAGAGACAACGCATGACGACATTTCGCCAACATCGCTGGCAATCATTTTTGCAAGGTTACGAGCAGCGCGCTCGAATCCTTATCTCCTGCCCAGATCGCCCGGGCATCGTCGCGGCAGTGACGTCGTTTCTGTACGAACAAGGGGCGAATATCGTTGAATCGAGCCAATATTCGACCGATCCTGAGGGAGGGACGTTTTTTCTCCGCTTGGAGTTCGACTGTCCAAACATCGCCGAGCGAAAAGAAGAGATCGAAGCGGCGTTTGCCCCGATCGCTGCTGAATTTCAGATGCGTTGGCAGCTTCGGCTGCACAACGACATTCGGCGAATCGCGATTTTTGTCTCCAAAGCCGAGCATTGTCTGCTTGAACTTCTTTGGCAATGGCAGGCGGGAGAGCTGATCGCCGACATCGCCCTTGTCATCAGCAACCACCCCGACTTGCGCGAGACGGTCGAGTCATTTGGCATCCCTTATGTGCATATTCCGGTGACGAAAGAAACGAAAGCGGACGCCGAAGCCGAACAAATCCGTCTGCTTCGCGACTATCAGATCGACACCATCGTGCTTGCCCGCTACATGCAAATTTTGTCGCCGGCGTTTGTCGCTGAATTCCCGGGACGGATCATCAACATCCACCACTCATTTTTGCCCGCCTTTATTGGCGCGCGTCCGTATGAGCGGGCGTATGAGCGCGGCGTCAAATTGATCGGCGCCACATCGCACTACGTCACCGACGATTTGGATGAAGGGCCGATCATTGAGCAGGACGTCGCCCGCGTGGACCACCGCCACCATCCGGACGACTTAAAGCGGATCGGCCGACTGATCGAAAAAACGGTGCTCGCCCGGGCGCTTCGGTGGCATTTGGAAGACCGGGTCATCATCCACGGAAACAAAACGATCGTGTTTTATTGAACCCAAGCGGGAGAGGATTTTTCCTTTCCCGCATGGTATAATGAAGACAAGCAGGATTTGGCCGCCCAAAGAGCGAAATTTCATCCGCAGGGAAGGAGGGAAAAAGCCTATGGGAGAAAAACGGACGCCCAGCGGTTTTCTGTTAAAACAACGTGCGTTTTTAAAATTGTATTTGATTACGCTCACCGAACAGGAGCGGCTCTACGGGCTGAAGCTGCTTGATGTATTGCGCCAAGAGTTCAAGCCGTTCGGCTACCGGCCGAACCACTCCGAAGTGTATAAGGCGCTGCACGATTTGATCGAAGACGGCATTTTAAAACAAGTGAAACAGAAAAAAGAGGGAATGAAGTACCAAGAAGTCGTTTACTATCGGTTCGCCGAGGGCGGACAGGAAAAGGCGAAGCTGTACAAACGCCAGCTCAAAGCGGAGCTTGATCGGTGCGCGGCGCTCATTCGCAAGGCGATTGAGGACAACTTCGGTTGAGAGCGCCTCGTTTTTTCTTTGTTATATTTACATAATATATTTATGGTCTAGTTCTTTTGTTTTGCGTCCCGCCGGGCGATCTAGTAGAATGAGAGGGGAAGATCGCCACAGAGAGGAAGTCAGAAGATGGGAACATGGCCGTTGACGGTCACGAAAGAAATGGAAAAGCGAAAAGAACTGTTCCGCCGCGATCCGGATCGCGCGTTGATTGGAGCGGGCGGGTACAAGGCGGCAGATGAGGCGATCGTGCACGATGCCGCCATTGCGCTCGCGCTTGGGAAAAACGTGCTCTTAAAAGGCCCGACCGGATCGGGAAAAACGCGGCTTGCTGAAACGTTGTCCGCTTTGTTTGGTCAACCGATGCACAGCATCAACTGTTCCGTGGACTTAGACGCCGAAGCATTGCTCGGTTTTAAGACGATCGTGCACAAAAACAGCCAGGCGGTGATCGAGTACGTGCCCGGACCAGTCATCCAGGCGATGACAAAAGGGCATTTGCTATATATTGACGAAATTAATATGGCGAAACCAGAGACGCTGCCGATTTTAAACAGCGTCCTTGACTACCGGCGGCGGCTCACGAATCCGCTCACCGGCGATCTCGTGCAGGCGAAACCGACATTTGGCGTCATCGCCGCGATCAATGAAGGCTATATTGGCACCGTACCGCTCAATGAGGCGCTCAAAAACCGGTTTGTCGTCATCAATGTGCCGTATGTGCAAGGAGAAACATTAAAATCGGTATTGTTGGCGCAAACTACATTAACGGATGAGACGTTGATCGATCGTTTCGTCGCCCTGTCGGCTGATCTGCTTGTGCAGGTGCGAAACGGACAAATCGCCGAGGAAGCGGCTTCGGTGCGCGCTTTGTTGGATGCGTGCGATTTGGCGGCGTACATGCCGCCATTGCGGGCCATTGAACGAAGCATCGTCGATAAGCTCGACGATGAACGGGAACGGGCCGCAGTGCGCAACATCGCTGAAACGTGGTTTGACGAATAGGAGGCTCGGCATGGAGCGGTTTATGATGTTCAATGACCGAACGGTCGACTCGAGTTTGGTCATGCAGCTTTCTGACCTCGCCCAAACGCTCATGCGCCGCCGCGACGTTGCCATCCAGTTCGCCGCCCATTCCGGCGTGCATTGTGTCAAGCCGGTCGTTTACGTCAGCCATTTTTGGGATGGGTATCCACCATTGGAGCGGGAAACGGCAATGAAAAGCGACGTCGGCTTGCGCATCATCGGCACGTATCGGCACACCGACCGATTGGCGGTTCGCGCCTTCCGACATGCGGTGGAATCCCGACCGCTCTCCAAGCTTTCCAAACAGCTGTTTACGTTCGCTGAAGATCTTCGCTTGGAAGCCGTCTGCGAGCGGGAACGTCCCGGGATGAAGCGATGGTTCCGCACGCGCCGCCGCTTGTACCGCCGCTACTTCACTCATCAATGGCAAGCAAACAGGACGCGCGGCGCTTGGGCTGATCAGTTTTTGGCGGGGATGTATTTGCGGCTCACGGCCAATTCGCCGCTTGATGATGCGCCGCTGGCTCCGATGGCGGATGAAGCGGTGCAGGCGCGCCTTGAAACGTTATGGCCGCAATTTTTTGATGCTTCCTCGACAGCCGAGATGGCGGACTGGGCGTTCGCCGTTGTGGAACTGATGGAGGACGTGCTGCCTCATGATATGGTCAATGCCTATACATCGCTGCCAATCGTTGAGGATGATGCGGACGAGAACACGATGACGCTTCAAGATCTCAAACGGACCAACCCATTGGAAAACCGCGATACCCTTCAAGAGGCGGATGGAGAGGCCAAGCGGCAAGTGCTGCCAACGTGGCATCGGGAAACGAGCCGGGCGGATGGAAGCTTTCTCCGCTTTGAGCTCGAACGAGGCAGCCGCACCGAGATCATCAGCGATGAGGCGAGGCCGGGTGAAGACGGTGATCAGGCTCTGGCCGTCGTGAAAGGAACGTCTCGGCCGACGGCGCGAAACGAGTATGGCCTGGAAGCGCAAGCATCCTTCAGCGAACAGCCGCCGGCTGGAAACAGTGCGCCGTATGGCGAGGCCAACCGCCAAGCCGATCTTGTGCTTCTTCCTTCGTCGCCAAACCTCGCGCATCTTGAGCAATACCGCGCCAAACAGGCGGCGGTGGCGCCGTACCGAAAACGGCTTGTGCGCATCATGGAACAATGGCTTGAACACAAGCGTTCCGCTTGGCGCACGAACTTGCCCGTCGGTCGGCTGCGCAAACAATTGGTGTCGTTTTTCACTGATGAGCGGCCGCGCTTGTTTTACAAAAAAGGCGAGCCGACGCGGCGGTTTGATGCAGTCTTCGGCCTGCTTGTCGATTGCTCGGCTTCGATGCATGACAAAATGGAAGAGACGAAAACCGGGCTCGTTCTTTGCCATGAGGTGCTGAAAACGTTGCGCGTGCCGCACCAAATTGTCGGATTTTGGGAAGATGCGAACGAAGCAGCCGCTTCGCGTCAGCCGAACTATTTGCAGATGGCGGTCTCATTCCATCGCTCGCTTGAGCCGTCGAGCGGCCCGGCGATCCTGCAGCTCGAGCCGCATGAAGATAATCGCGATGGATTGGCGATTCGCTGGATGACCGAACAGCTCCTCAAGCGCCCGGAAGCACAAAAAGTGCTGCTCGTCTTCTCTGACGGCGAACCCGCCGCGTACGGATATGAACAAAACGGCATCATCGATACGCACGAAGCAGTCGCCGAAGCGCGCCGCCGCGGCATTGAGGTCGTCAATCTCTTTTTAGGCCACGGGGCCGACGATGAGTCAACGCGGCGGACGATTGAAAACATCTATGGTCGCTTCCGCGTCTTTGTTCCGCATGTGAGCGAGTTGCCGGATCGGCTGTTGCCGCTCTTGAAAACGTGGTTGCAAAAAAGTTTGTGACAAAAAGGTGGGACCCCATGATCAAATTATTCACTGACAGCGATCTAGACGGCATCGGCTGCGGATTGCTCGCAAAGCTGGCGTTTGCCGAGGTGAACATTTCGTTTTGTTCCTATCGCAATTTGGATGAACGGGTCGTCCAATTCTTGCAAAGCGACGAGGCCAACGGCGCCATGTTGTTTATCACCGACTTGGCCGTCGGCAAGGAAGTGGAACAGCAACTCGCCGAACGGGCGGCGCGCGGCGGCCATGTGCAAGTGATCGACCACCACGTGACGGCGCTTCATTTCAATGACTACCCGTGGGGACAGGTGGTGCCGGTGAGGGATGATGGCAAAAAGACGTGCGCCACCTCGCTCTTTTACGACTATCTCGTCCGCGAGGGAAAACTCGCACCTAATGAAACGCTAGATGGGTTCGTCGAGCTCGTCCGCCAATACGACACGTGGGAATGGGAAGAGAATGGGAATTTGCAAGCGAAGCGGCTGAATGATTTGTTGACGATTTTCGGGCTTGACGGCTTTTGGGAGACGATGAGCGAGCGGCTCGCCTCCAGAGAACCGTTCTCCTTGACCGAGACGGAAGAGCTGCTTCTCGATATGGAAGAGAAGAAAATTCAGCGTTACATTCGGCAAAAGCAAAAACAGCTTGTTCAGCGCTGGCTTGGTGACTATTGCATCGGCGTCGTCTTTGCCGAGCGCCATTTGTCGGAATTGGGCAATGCGTTATCCAAGCGTTATCCTCATCTTGACTTGATCGCTTTAGTCAACATGGGGACGAAACATATTGGCTTTCGCACCATTCATGATGACGTCAACGTCGCTGAGTTTGCCCTGCAATTCGGTGGCGGCGGCCATCCCAAGGCGTCCGGCTGTTTGATCGATGATACAACATTTCCGCTGTTTGTCGTCGAGACGTTCCCGCTTCTGCCGGTATACGGTGATGCGGAACAAAACCAATTGAACAAAAAAGACGAGGCCGAAGGAGTGTTTTGGACAAATCACCATGGCCAATGGTGGCTGAGTCGTAAAACCGCTCAAGGTTGGAACGTGTATGCCGATGGGGGAGAGACCCATACGTTCCCAGAGGAAATCGCCGGCGAACGCTGGCTGAAGCGGCAGTTTGCCGCTGGCCTTGCCCATGATGCAGCCGTGCTCGACTTTTTAAGCGTTCGGCTCGGACGAGACAAAGATGCCATTCAAGCCGACTATAAAGCGGCCGTCAAACAATATAAGCAACAAACCGGCATTGAATCATGATGCCGGTTTTCTTTTTCTAAGAAACTGAACTGTGCTAAATCGGATTGCGGCGCTAACCGGCAAGGTCATCACAACCCGCAAGGTCCAACAGCCACATATGCGCAAAAAGAAAAAGGTGTTCCGATCTCTTTTAGGAAGGATTGGGACACCTTTATTTGTTGCGGAAACGCCGAAGAGAAAATGTTAACATAATTGTAACAGTTTTTGTGTTTAGGAAAAACAGTCTTTGATTATAATAATAATAGGGAGGTGAAGACGGTGAAACAGTATGTCTTTTCCTTCTACACAGTCCAAGGGAAAACGATTGTGTGGGAAGAGGCCATTCCGGCATCTGGGATGATGGAAGCCTTTTCAAAAGCCCAACGGCTTCTGGTGAAACATAAGCAAGAAAAAGGCGTGCCAGTTCGCGTTCGGTATAAAGGCGTCCGCTATCGTCAAACGGATATTGCCTAAACGAAAGGAGAAAGGATGAGATCATGCGGTCCCTGCAGCTGCCGACGCGCAGTGGGTAACGTGCAGCTTCTTGAATGAGAATCAAGAGGCTGCGCGTTTTTATTTTATGTTAGGTGGGCGTGTCGATGGGCGTTTTTTTTTGTTTTGTCTCACTATTATGAGATTACTTGTTATCGAAACAGACTCTTTCGTAACTTCTTATAATTTATATTATGTCTACTAGCTAATTTCTGCACAAATGGAGGTTTTCTTCCCTCAAGTGCCCATAAAATCAATTATCCGGAACTTGTTAACCTAAGTTCCTCATAATTTTTTTGTGTCTACGAATTATCATTTTTTGAACGAATTATCATTGTTTTTTACCGATTTATTATCGGTCGTTGATTATCAACTGGAGGTGTTTTTTTCATGTTTTGTTTAGACAAGCCGTTGATGAATTTGTTTTGTACTTGCAAATTGAAAAAAACTATTCACTTAACACCGTTGATGGTTATGCGTATGATTTGAGATGTTTCGAGAACTTCTTAATTCAACACGGCTATTCTGTACAACTTCATGACATTACAAAAACGCATGTTCGTCGCTTCATCCAGCATCAGATTACAAAAGAAAATGTCAAGCCTAGAACGATCTATCGGAGAATTTCTTGCTTAAAATCGTTCAGTAAATACTGTGTCAAAGAAAATCTAATCAACAGCGATTTTATGATCGGAATTGATACTCCTAAAACGGATAGCAAATTACCGACTTATATGTCTTTGTCTGAACTACGAAAACTGTTTCATTTTTTGGAGCAAGACAATAGCCGAATGGCGATGCGAAACCATCTTCTATTTAAACTGTTAGCCACTACGGATATACGAAGATCTGAAATTGTTGAACTAACTTGGGAACAAATTGATTTATCTAACAACACGATACGTATATAGAAAAAAAGAGCGCTTACTCCCCCCTCATCCTATGGTTGTCCCATTAATTTGTTGTTCTCCACGATTAATTTGTTGTTCTCCACGATGAGATTCAAGCCCTAAATGTGTATGGAAAAGGAAAAAAGAGCGGCTTCTTCCGCTCCATCTTATTGTTTGACCCACTAATTTTGGACACATCCTATCTTATTTTAGGTTATTCTTAAAATTTCTCGTTGCACATCTAAAAGTCATTATCAATCTATACCTACAATTTGACTACGACGTTCAAGCAATATAACATCACGCCATACCCCATTTAACTTTCCTATACGTTGTCGGATACCAACTTTACGAAATCCAACACTTTGATGTAAACGTAAACTTGGTATGTTTTCAGGGAAAATCCCTGCTGTTAATGTCCAAAATCCTTTTGCTTCTGATTCTTTGATTATGGCTTGTAGAAGTTTTTTTCCCACTCCTTTTCCTCGGCTCACATCTCGAACATACACACTAACCTCTCCCACCCCTTCATACACGCAGCGATCCGATACTTTACTTATCTTACATCAGCCTTGAATACCTTCTTCGTCTTCAGCGACTAAACATAAATTTGCAGCAATGGTCGATTCCCATTTTTCGAACGATGGTGCTGTCGTTTCAAACGTTGCTTGTCCTGTCGCAATTCCTTGCTCGTAAATCTCCTTCACTTGCAGCCAATCCTCTTTGCGAAAGCGGCGAATGTTCATATGAAAAATCCCTCCTTATTTTCATACAGAAAAGGCACTAGGAATCGCCTAATGCCTTTTCCATGTCACATTAGCAACACTCACGATTGGATGTAGATGGGCAACATTCACGTTCCATAGTGGCTTTGTTTGCAATATCTTCGCTTTCTTTTACTTCCACAATTTGAATATCGCAGCAACCTTGCTTTTCTTTGGAATTACCAAATATAATTTTCAAGATGTTCATGTAGAATCCCTCCTTAAATGATATAGAACAAAAATCCTGATAACGTTGCCATTGTCATGACAGAACCGACAAACGCAAAGACCAGCTTCTTTTTAAAGATACTGTGTAATAATGTGATCTCCGGTAAGCTTGCACCTGCTGAGCTAATCATCAGCGCCATGACAGGTCCCAATGCCATGCCTTTTGCAATCAACATTTGCGAAATGGGAATCATCGTGGAAAGACGGATATACAAAGGAATTCCGATGATTGCTGCAAGCGGAACAAGCCACCACTTATCACCTCCCATATAGGTTGAAATCCATTCTGTCGGTACAGCACCATGAATAATGGCTCCAATGCCTGCACCCAAAAGCAAATATGGATAAACCGTTTTTATTAAGTGAAAGGTCTCCTGTAAAGCTTCTCTCATGTTTCGTTTCTTTCCGATCTCTACTTCTCCTTTCACCATTACTTGCTTCACTTGATTTTCAAATCCGAATTTTTCAAGCGTGAAACCAATCAGTATGGATAAAATGGTGGTGATAATGGTATAAGAAATCGCTACTTTTACTCCGAGTGTTGCAGCCATGAGTGTCAATATGGTTGGATCGAGCACAGGAGAAGCAAAGAGAAAAATCATCACAATACCGAAACGGACCTTCTGGTTTAAAAGCGATACGACAACCGGGATCGTAGAACATGAGCAAAACGGTGTCACAAAGGCAAACGCGACAGCAATCAGTGCTCCGAATAACGGATGGCGCTTTGTTAACAAACTTTGCATTTTATCATAAGGAATATATCCTTCTAAAAAGTGAATGACGAACGAAATAGCAAAAAACAAAAGAGTTAATTCCAACACAATAGAAAGAAAATCCTGAAGAATCGCTATGCTCATTTGTTATCTCTCCTTATTTTATTTGTAAAATGCAAATATAGGTTTAACGAATAGGCAAGCCTAGATACGCTTGCCTTAAAATAACGGTTTACAACAAATGCTCGATTTTGCCATGCACTCATTTAACAATTTAATTGAACGAATCACTGTTTCTTTCTCAAAATCCGTCATATGTGAAAATACCTCGTCTAAATACCGATTTATTTCTCGATCAATGGTTGTTGCTATAAACTTTCCCTCAGTGGTTAACGATAACGTGTATACCCTTCGATCTTCCGGAAGCGGCGTTTTTTTTACCAATCCCTTTTTCACTAAATTTTGAATCTGTCTGCTGAACGTTGTAATATCCATTCCCAATGCTTCAGCCACTTGTTGTATGGAAGGATATTCTCTTTTGTCAATTTCATAAAGAATATGGCTTTGAACGAGAGAAATGTCTACAGCATCAATAGAACAACAATTTTTATTTAGCAATCCGAAACGACGTGTCATCACTTGAAACAGCTCTCTAACATTTTCCATTTTTTTCACCTCTATATTATTATTTATATCACATTATTTGCAAATTACAACTTTTTATTTAAAAAAATAAAGAAAATTCATCGACATGTCTCACCCTTTGTTTTGTATGAAGTAATTTTATAAATAAAATCAGCCGAGAAGAATCTTCTCGGCTGATTTTCTGTCTTACTCGCCTGTTTCAGCAAATTTTTTAATGCGCGCACCGATTTCATCGCGAACACGACGGAATACCGCTAATTTTTCTTCTTCCGTTCCTTCTGCCTTTGCCGGATCATCAAATCCCCAGTGTACGCGTTTCACGTGTGGTGGTGTTACCGGGCAATGGTCTGCTGCATGACCGCATAATGTTTCTTCAAGATCTTTAAAAAATCCAAAAACGTCGTCGCATTCGCAGCGACTGCTCGATGAAGAACGGTGTCCCCATTGAGCACATTCACCGCCCCAAATACAGAAACGTGGGCATGATGGCCGTACGTGGGCACTTGTTTTTGCCGGCCTGCCTCCGACCAAGTGGCCCGCAGGATTTGATAAGACCGGACATGAGTTTCATCGGCATATAAAAGAATCGTATCGGGAGTGATCAGTTTTTTTTAATGAGATCCATTTGTTTTTCAAACGCCTGCTGTTGTTCGGCATCGCCTTTGGCCAGGGTATAGGTGGGACGAGTCCAAGACAATCTCATTCGATGTAAAAGTTTGCGAATTCCTTCCCGGGACATGTCCACCTCGTAGTGTTCGCGGATATAAGACTGAAGAATCCGCGTATTCCAAGAAGAAGCGATGTCCCAACCGAGTTCGGCCGGGGTGTGGGTCAAGATCGTCTGTTTCAGTTCCTGTTGCTGTTCCAGTGTCAAAAACGGCTCCCGACCCGGCGGATATTTCCGATCGAGCAGGAGATCGAGCCCTCCTTCGTTGAATAAGGAGACATAAAATGCGACGCTTTGGCGGCACAGGTTGAGCATGGAAGCGACGTCTTTCCCCAGATACCCTTCCATGACGAGGCGAACGGCCATGACGCGTTGACGCAGGGAAATGTTTTTGATTTTTTTCTCTTCCTTTCGAAGGGTTCGTGGCGTCCATCCATGGTCATTGGTGATTTTCAATCGTTTCATTCCGTTTCCGCTCCTTTTCTTCGTGAAGTACCTAGGAGCAGTATAACCGGGGTGGAAGCCACTTATACGGACGTTAATGTTTCAATGTGCATCTATATAGTTTCCTTTCAACGAATCTTTTCCTTTTGATCCACAACAAGTCTAAGAAATATAAAAAAAACAGCTTGCCCCTTAAACGGACAAGCTGCTTTTTTTGCCTGGTTAAACCGTGACCGACTCTTTGGCTTGTTTCAAATGAATGTCAAAGCGGTCGGCGTTCATCACTTTCACCCATGCGTTGATAAAGTCGCGGACGAATTTTTCGCGGTTGTCGTCTTGGGCGTAAAATTCGGCGTACGAACGAAGGATCGAGTTGGCTCCGAAAATAAGGTCAACCCGGGTGGCCGTCCACCGCACTTCGCCTGTTTGCCGGTCGCGGATTTCATAAATGCCGCCTTCAGTCGGCACCCATTCGTAGTTCATGTCCACCAAGTTGACAAAGAAGTCGTTCGTCAGCACCCCGATGCGGTCGGTGAAGACGCCGTGCGGCAGATCGCGGTAGTTGGCGCCCAACACCCGCAAGCCGCCGACAAGCACGGTCATTTCTGGAGCGGTCAATCCAAGAAGCTGCGCTTTGTCGATGAGCAGCTCTTCCGGACCGACGCTGTACTCTTTCTTTTGATAGTTGCGGAAGCCATCGGCGAACGGTTCGAGCACCGCAAAGCTCTGGACATCGGTTTGCTCTTGCGTCGCATCGCCCCGTCCTGGAATAAACGGCACTTTGACATCAAAACCAGCGTCGCGCGCCGCCTTTTCGACCGCTGCGCTGCCGCCAAGAACGATGAGATCGGCGATGCTGACTTTCTTCGGCAGCTCGCGCTGGATGTCTTCATAGACGGAAAGCACTTTAGCGAGCCGCTCCGGTTCGTTCACTTCCCAATCTTTTTGCGGCGCAAGGCGGATGCGGGCGCCGTTGGCTCCACCCCGTTTATCGGAGTTGCGGAACGTGCTGGCTGAAGCCCAAGCGGTTTTGACGAGTTCGCTGACGGTCAGGCCCGAGTTCAAAATTTTCGCTTTGATTTCTTCGATTTCGGCATCGCTCAATTCATAGTCGACCGTCGGAATCGGGTCTTGCCAGATGAAGTCTTCTTTCGGCACTTCTGGACCTAAGTATCTCGTTTTCGGCCCCATATCGCGATGCGTCAGTTTGAACCAGGCACGGGCGAACGCATCCGCAAACTCTTCAGGATTTTCATAGAAACGGCGGGCGATTTTTTCATATTCCGGGTCAAAACGCAACGCTAAATCTGTCGTCATCATCATCGGCGGCACTTTGACATTAGGGTCTTCTGCATCAGGCGCTAAATCTTCTTCTCTCAGATTTACCGCTTCCCATTGATAGGCCCCAGCGGGACTCTTGGTCAGCTTCCATTCATATTCGAAGAGCAATCGGAAATAACTGTTGTCCCACTGCGTCGGCGTCGGCGTCCATGCGCCTTCGATGCCGCTCGTAATCGTGTCGCGGCCTTTCCCTTTTCCGTATGAGCTGATCCATCCCAATCCTTGCGCTTCAATCGGGGCGGCTTCCGGTTCGGGCCCGACGTGCGAGGCAGAGCCTGCGCCGTGTGCCTTGCCGAATGTGTGGCCGCCGGCGATCAAGGCGACGGTTTCTTCGTCGTTCATTCCCATGCGGCGGAATGTTTCGCGAATGTCGCGCGCCGCAGCAACCGGATCCGGCTTGCCGTCAGGGCCTTCCGGGTTGACGTAAATGAGACCCATCTGCACAGCAGCAAGCGGATTCTCAAGTTCGCGATCCCCGCTGTAGCGTTCCGAAGCGAGCCACTCTTTTTCCGCGCCCCAATAAATGTCTTCTTCTGGATGCCAGACATCTTCCCGGCCGCCGCCAAAGCCGATCGTTTTGCCGCCCATCGATTCGATGGCGACATTGCCCGCCAAAATGAACAAATCGGCCCAAGAGATTTTGTTCCCGTATTTCTTTTTGATCGGCCATAACAACCGCCGCGCTTTATCCAAGTTGGCGTTATCCGGCCAGCTGTTTAACGGGGCAAAGCGCTGCGTGCCGGTCGAACCGCCGCCGCGGCCGTCGCCGATGCGGTACGTCCCTGCCGAATGCCACGCCATGCGGATGAACAGCGGACCGTAATGGCCATAATCGGCCGGCCACCAGTCTTGGCTTTCCGTCATCAGTTTGCGCAAATCTTCTTTGAGCGCCCAATAGTCTAGTTTTTGAAACTCCTCAGCATAGTTGAACTCTTCATCATGAGGATTCGTTTTTCGGTCATGTTGATGGAGAATGCTTAAGTTCAGCTGGTTCGGCCACCAGTCTTTGTTCGTCGTTCGATTCGAAGACTGATTCGTTACGCTTCCGTGAAACGGACATTGGGCTGCATTCTGACGATTTTGATTTTCCATTCTCCTGTTCTCCTTTCCCTTAATTAACAAAAAATAGAAATTCAATCATTACCATTTCTAACTGTTTTGTTTCCAGTCAAAAATGATAATGATTTGTACATTAGAATTATACTAAATTTATATTTGATAGTAAATAATAAAAGATACCTTTTATTATTTTTATTTGTGTTGCTATACCAGTCCAAGGTATGCCACTATTAATTTATGTTTCAATTGATTTAGAATTCAGTTATTTTTTAATATATAAAATAATATATAAAAGACGATGGCTTGTTTCATGAAAAACGCCGCTAGCTGAAAAAGGCAAACGCCGCACTAAGAACATCGTTGACGATTCAATTGACGCTAAAAGATGCCGCTCTCCGCCCGGCGTTAGCCGTGCTTGATCCGGAGCTGACGTTTACGATGCGGAAGCCAGTGACTGCAGCAACGGGGGTGGATGCCTTGCGTCAGAAATAGCTTGATCATACGCTATTTTCTTATGAAAGTACCGCTCAACGGACAACCACTGCCTGCCGGAAAGAATATACGATGCCCTGGTATAATCGTAATAAGTATAAAAACATTTCAACCACTTACATGATATATAGTCAAAAACCGGTCATTCATCTCCTCATGAAAATGAGGGGGATTCTGACCGGTTTCTCCTAAAGCGGACACCGTTAAGAAGGGAAATAGAGCTCTACAGCCCGATGCTGGCCATAAAACCGATAACGCCTCGGGAAATCGTGTACGATCTCATAGCTTGGGTAGTCATCCAACCGAATGGACCAGCGAATGCGCCCATCTTTGATGAAAGATAGCAGACCGTCTGATCGTTCGATGCCATCAAAGAAAAACCCGTCACGCGCCACCAGCTCGTCTTCTTCATAGAAGTTGACGACAACTTGGCGATGGCGGTATTCCGTCAGCAAAGAAAGCAAGTCACCCACGTTTTCTCTCTCCCTTACACGTGATTAGATCGGCCAAAATAGATGAAGGAGAAACAAACCGGCAAACAGCAAGGCAGAGACAAGATGAAACGTTCTTCTCCACCCTGACGCTTTTTGCCGCCGAAGGACACCTGCAAACAAGGTGATGGCCAACATCGCGAGGCTTGCATAACCGGTCACCAGTTTCCCATGGCCAAAACCGATCACCGCTCCGAGTTTCCATGCCATCACCACTCCGTGAAAGACAATCAAGCTCGTTCCGACAACCGCGAGCGGGATGTGGGCTTTCATCATGCTTCTTGCTATCCGCGCTAACGTGACTTTGACCTTCCGGATTTTTGTTTTGCGGATGACAAGGAAGATAAAATACATATTGACATTGACCAAAAACAGCAGCACCGCCACTTGTGCCAGCCATTTTCCTGCCAGCACCGCAGCTGAGTCGTTCGGGCGAAACAGCCAGATATAAACCGCCGTGCCGATCACCAACAGCGCATTAATGATCATCCAAACATAGTGGGCCATACATCCTCCATGGTTGTTCCGTTTACCATCCATTTTACCCCAAAAAACCATCCCGTCGGAGTGAGGATCATCACACCACAAACGCAGGGGCACTTCCAATACCTAGGTGCTTCCCCTCATTGACGGAAAGCCGTAAGCCGACTTTTTCACTCAACCAAAGCCAATCGGTTCATCCCATGTCGAAGAGAGCGACGCTCTGCCTGAGATGAACCGATGGCTACTTTGTCACCAGGGCTCGATTGTCCATAACCGTTTGTCTCTAAATGGTGCCGCGGCATCTAAACTCGACGGCGGGCATCGTCTTTCGCTTGTTATAACACTAGATATACCCCGATTCCCGCCGCTAGCACAAGGGCCAACCCGGCATAAATCAACACTAGGCGGGTGAGATTGCCTTTGGTTGCTGATGTGTACTGTTCGTCCCCCCGCCCCGACAGCGCGAGCGTGCCGATGAGGCCTGCAAGCATCACGACAGCCGCGGCAATCATTGAGATCGTCAACGTTCTTCCCCCTCTTTCGTTTGCCTGTCGGATGAAAGCGGCTCAACACCTATCTGCAAGGCACGGGCGCCAAACTTCGCCTGCAGCTGTTCAACCGTTTTCCAAAGCGGTTCCATTTTCACCTCCTTTTCATAATGAAACAAATCGAGCTGCTTCACGGCCCCGGTCCGGTCAAACACATGGAGCGCGGCGACGCCAAGAAGCCGCACTGGACGACCGTCCCAATGCTTTTGGAACAACCGTACAGCATAGGAAAAGATGTCTTCCGCATCCCATAACGGATCCATTCCGGTTTGGCTACGAGTGATGGTTTGAAAATCGTAGTAGCGAATGGTCAGTTGAACGGTCCGCGAGACAACCCGCTTTTCGTTCATCCTTGCACTGACAGACTCAGCCAACTGGCGCAAGACAACGAGCAAGTTCTGTTCCTCATCCATATCGTACGGCAACGTTGTTGAGTGTCCGATCGATTTTCTCTTTTCCGCCGCCACTGGATCAACCGGACGCAGGTCGATGCCGTTCGCTTTCTCTTGAAGGCGCAAACCATAGATGCCAAACGTCTGACGAAGACGCTCGCGGTCAGCTTTGGCAAGATCGCCGATCGTATGGAGGCCAAGCGCATGCAGCTTCTTCGCTGATTTGTTCGTTGGGAACAACTCAGGTCGCTTTCAAGGCGGCAAAAGCGATTTGTTTGCGGGGCGGAAACCGTTCCGCCGCTTCGCTTTCGCCTGTTGCAGGCTCGCTCTTCCATGTACTCCAGCCCATATACAGCCAAAAAAGAATGCCAGCCCCCATCACGGCTGTTCTCAGCCAAGCGGAACCAAGCCAAACGAGCGAGACGCCCAAAATGGCGAGGAAAATCAACAACGTATCACACAACGACGCCGTCAGCACCGCCGGCAAGGCATGCCGCCAACGCCGCTGGACTGCTCCTTGGGTCAAAATGAACACGTTTTGCATCCCCAATGGCAAAATGAGTCCAAACGCAAGGATAAGCCCGTGAAGAAAGGCCTTCATCATGTTTGGTCCCCCTTTTCCCCTTGCAGCCAGCGATAGATCGAAGCGGCATCTTCTTCATCCACATCCACGACACGGGAGCAGGTGCCGACCGGCATGACGGAAGCCGAGATCGTCACCAACTGTTTTTTTCTTTGCCACCATGTCGTTGCGATTTCCAACGATTGGACGTGACGCTTTAACAAATGCGCGGTCGTTCGCCGAAACCAGCCGTTGCGGAGCGACAGCTGCTTCGAGGAAAGCGCCCAGCCGGCCGCTTGATAGCGCCGCGCCCCGATCCACAGAGCAAGTGGCAACACAAACAAAAGCCCTGCTCCCCATGGACGCTCCATATACGCGGCAACTCCAACCGGAATCGTCAACCAATAAAGCGGGCGAAGCATATATCGACTTTTTGCACGCTGAGGAAGCGGACAAAATGGCACATCGAGGCGATACTCGGGCAAACAAGCCTGAACAATGGGGACGATGCGATGCTTTTTGACCAGCGGGCAAAGAACGACTTCCCCTGACGGTCCGCCATCGAGCGCTCCGCCGGCATGAATAATGGATACAGAGGCGTATCCGAAAAAACGGCGCAGCCAATTCTCATGAATAACGATGCCTTGGACGCGGTCAACAGGGACGGACACCGCTTTTCGTTCCAACCATCCGCGAGCAATCACAATCGTGTCTTCTTGTTTCCGCACGACAAACGAAGCGTACCGGATCATGTTTTGTACGATAGCTACTCCATAAGCGGCCAAGAGAAGCGACAGGATGAATAGGGCAATAAGCAATCGTCCATGTCCGTTCCATGTCGACTGAAGATCGCGGATCAGCGCCTCATATGGAATGAAGTCGCCTAATTGCGACAAAAACCCACATAAAGCGGCAACCACGCCAAGCGCTCCACCGCTTGTCAACGAAGCCACCCCTATTTCTTTCGCCGATAAGGCAAACAGAGCACGATGTGGACGGTTCGCGGATGGTTCTGGATGGGCGGCGGCTCCCACCTTGTGTTTCGCCTGTTCCACGCATCGTTGCAGGCAGCGGGCTTCTTCCTTTGATATGGCCCGAAGCGTCACTTCTGCTTCACCGAGGGCATCGCCCGCCGCCTCAATATGTACTTGAACCACCCCCGCCATCCGTTGCCATATCCCCTCTGTCACCGAAATCCCATGGATGCGCTCGAACGGAATCGAACGTCTTTTGCGGACAAACACGCCTTCTTCCACGAGCAAGCGGTCTTCATCCCAAGCGTAGGTAAAGCGGAGCCAAGACAGAACCCCCATCACCACCGTGTATACGACAGCCGCCAGCGGCACGATGAAATCCCGCCAAGAGAAGCGGTTGCGGCTGCCAGCCACCATGATCAAAAGGAGCGGAATGACCATGTTTTTCAGTTCTTTTCCGACTCCCGCCATAATCGCAACGGGATGAAGGCGGCGTCTAGGCGTCATCGTCATCCGCCACCTTCGCCCACTCGGCAATCAAGCGGCAAAGCCGTTCTGCTTCTTCCATCGGAAGAGCGGGAATTTCATGAGCGGCCGCCGCTGTGAACACCGCAATGGAAGCCAACCCGTACCGCTTGAGAAGCGGACCTTGCCGCACATCGACGTACTGAACGCGAGCCATCGGGATCAAAGTCCGTCTCGTAGACCAGACTCCTCGCTGAATGTCAATCTCTTCTTCACGAATGTCATAGCGCCAACGTCTTTGGCGCAACGGCGGGAGCCAGACGACCCATACAATGGCTTGCACCATCCAAACGCCGGCCAACACTATCAATAGCCAAGGAGGAGCATGGAACTGCGAGAGCAGCCATATGATTCCCCCGATCGCCACACCGGAAGCCAATGCCACAAGCGCCCCCGTGAGACGCCACACGGTGACCGCTTTTGATGAAATGGGTTTGCCTCTATGAGGAAGCATTCTCTTAATCTCCTTTTTGCACATCATTTCTGTTTCCAGTATAACAAAACATTTCCATGTTGGCGATGCCTTTTTTCGACAATCGTTGACAGAACAACTGAACTATTATATTCTGAAATTATCTTTTTTGCTTAACCGCATAAAAGCAAAAAAGCACATCTATGAATCAACATTAGAGCAGAAAGGTTGTTGTCAACATGGAACAATCCCGTCCTCAGCTGCAAAAAGGACTATTGCCCCGCCACGTTCAGCTGATCGCGTTAGGAGGGATGATCGGCACCGGCATTTTTAAAGGAAGCGCCGAGGCCATTCATATCGCCGGACCAAGCGTCGTGCTCACGTACTTGATCGGCGGCGTGCTGTTGTTTTGGATTATGGCTGCACTGGCCGAGATGGCGATCGCGTATCCGGGTTCGAACGTTCAACATTTGATCCGCCGGGCGTTTGGCTTTCGCCTGTCATGGATCGTCGGCTGGCTGTATTGGATCAATTGGACGTTGGTCACTGTTGTCGAACTGCTGGCTGCCGGCAGCTTTCTGAACTATTGGTTTCCGTCTGCGCCGTTATGGCTGCTTGCCCTCCTGTGCGCGTGTCTGATCATGGGGTTGAATCTTTTCCCTGTGAAGTATTACGGGGAAGCGGAATTTTGGCTGGCCGGCCTGAAAGTGGCGGCGCTAGTGGTGTTTATCGTGCTCGGGGCGGGCGTATGGGCTGGCGTGATCCCAAGCGGCATAAGCGGCTCGTTTCCGTCTGCCGGCGACGGCGGATGGTTTCCGCACGGGTTTGCCGGAACGCTCAGCGCCTTGCTTATCGTGATGTTTTCCTATGGCGGAGCGGAGCTGATGGGGGTAGCGGTGACGGAGATGAAAGACGCCGAGCAGGTGCTGCCGCGCGTCATTCGCACCACAATCTGGCGGGTTGTCGGCTTTTATCTTTTGCCAATGGCCATCATTTGCGGCATTATGCCATGGAACACCGTTTCGGAAACGAACAGCCCCTTTGTCCAAGTGTTGGAAGCGATCGGGTTGCCCGGTGCGGCCCATGTCATGAACGCGGTGTTGCTCATTGCCGTCTTATCGGCGGCCAATACAGGCGTCTATGCGACTTCTCGGCTGCTGTACACCATGGCTGAACAAGGAGAAGCAAGCCGCCGCTTGCAGCGGACGACGAAACACGGGGTTCCGCTGTACGGGATGGGCTTGGTCGCCATCTGCATCGCCGCTGGCGTGATCGGCGCCTACTTGGCGCCCGGGCGGATCATCGGGGAATTGATGACGATTCCTGGGTTTACCGTGCTCATCGTTTGGATGATGATCGGCGCCGCTCAGCTGAAGCTGCGGCCGCACTACAAAACGAAGCCGTTTTTCCGAACGAAAGGGTTTCCGTACACAACGATGGCGGCGGTCGGGGCGCTCGGGGCGATTTGGCTTGGCTTTTTGCTTCAAAGAGAGCATCGAATCGGTTCGCTTCTCTGCGTGGCCGTCTTGGTTCTCTTATTCATCTATTCCACTGTCAAAGAAAAGCAGCATCAAGCAACAAAAGCGCCCGGGCGAACGGCGTAACCAAACCGCCTCTTTTCGCTCGGGCGACGGCTAGAGACGGGCGTTCTTTCATCATAGACGGCGCCCGTCTTCCTTTTTTCGTGTCCAACCGTTCCCACGATATTCGTCCCATGCCCGCCAGGCCATGGTCGCCATGCCGAGCGCGAGAATCAGCGCCTGTCCGTCCATCCGGTGTTCCGTCCATAAGTGATGCCCTGCCGCTCCGATGCCGTAAAGCACCCAAACCACTGAAAACCACATAACTCCCAACCAAAATCTCCGCATCGTTTCTCCCTTTCTTTCTCCCGTTTTCCCGATCGCTCCGTAAGACTCAGGCGAAGCCGCCTATATTGTCTATTTTTTGAAAAAATAGGGGATTTTCGTATAATTATACCACAATTTTCACAAATGAGCCGAAAAAAACAAGCCATTCCCCTATGCTCCAAGGGAAATGGCTGCGCGTTTTGCGGAAACACCGATGATGATTCGTTAGTTGGCCGGCGACAGCTCGTCTTCGGTCACCCATTTGTGGTTGGTCACTTTTTGACCAGTTTCCGTATCGATGTAATCGACCATATACACCGTCGTTTGTTTCGCCGAATCAATGACTGCTTTGGCCCCTTTCATCCCTTCCATGTGATCGGCATTCAAGACGACTTCATCGCCCGGCTGGAACGGTTTGTCACCGGCGTTTTCGATTTCCTCGTGGATGACCCATTTATGGTTTTTCACTGGTTTCCCGCCTGTGGTTGGGGTATATGTGACCGTATAGACGATCGTGTCAAAGGCACCAGTGACAGTCGCCTTGGCTCCATCCATCCCCGGCATATGGTCGGCGTGGATGATGACTTGGCTTCCGACCGGATACTTTGGATGTTTCGCTTCCTTCAATCCGGCCGGCACCTCTTTGGAGCCCGAGTGATTCATTCCTTCATGCCCGGTGTGAGAAGCCGTATGTTCCTTTGGCGCTTTGTTGTCGTTTGCACCGGTGCAGGCAGATAACAAGAGCGCTGCCATGACCGAAGTTGTGCCCAACAGCATTTTTAATTTTTTCATCATTTTCACCCTCCTTGCCTTGTTAGCATACCCGACATTTATGCAGATTTTATGGAGATGGCCTTGATCATGAAAAAGTTGCGACCGTGCATGGAAGCATGTGATGGAAAGGCGAGGTTTGCCGATCTGTGGAGCTGCAGGCTGCGGTGCAAGAGGAACCAATGAGCCCGGAACGCAGGAAGGCGGAAGATGGCCGCGACGGATTTCCCATGCTTTTACAAAGTCTCTTCTGCCTCTTTAAACAGAAGGGTGAGCAGAGCCCGCTGTTTCCGCTCCTTTGTTTCATCCACGCGCCTTTTTCTTTATCTTTTGCCAGATCAACCAAAGCATAGATCCGGCTAAAACAGCGAGAATGAGTTTCCCTTGCCACGTGACACGGATCACCTGAGCGACGGCATACGCTTCCATCCATAACGCGGGAAGCTTCCCAATTGAACTTGCCGCTGCAAAAACCGGAAGGGACGTGCGGCCGACAGCAGCAACGAACGTCACCGCCCCGGATGGCACAAACGGCAACAGTCGAAGCGCGAAAATAAGCCCAAACGCCTCCTTGCCACTTGCATGAAGCAACGGCTTCACCTTGGGATGGGAAAGCCATGTCGTCTCGCTCCATCGGCGAAGTCCTTTTCGATACAAGACAAACGAGACGACCGCTCCGATCGCCTCGCCGGCAAACGACACCCAAAAGCCGGGCCAAAATCCGAAAACGGTCAAATTGGCGGCAGTTAAAAAGGCGCTTGGGACGACTCCGAGCACGCTGATCACCACATTGCAGGCTAGACTCAAGAAGTACGCCGCTCCGCCGTATGCTTGAAGGAACTCAATCATCCGTTCTTCCATTTGACCCAAACGCCTCTCTTTCCGAAAATGGTTATGACTTGCGCCCTTCCCATTTGTAGCCGACGCCCCAGACCGTCTGCAAATATTCGTCCACTGGGAACCCCGCTTTCCGCAATTTTTCGCGGATGTTTTTCATGTGGGAGTCAACGGTCCTCTCTTCCGTATCAGCGAGATAGCCCCATAGCGATGCGATGATTTGCCCGCGGCTGAACACCTGATTCGGGTGCTTTAACAGCAGCCCCAAAATGGCAAATTCTTTCGGCGTCAACGCAATCGGCTTATCTTCGTAGCGGACCGTATGTTCCTCTTCGTCCCATACAAGCCCGGCCGCGCGAATGGCGGAACGACCGCCAGCTGTACGGCGCAGCACCGCTTCAATGCGAGCAAGCAGTTCCGCCTCGTCAAACGGTTTCGTCACATAATCGTCCGCTCCGATTTTCAATCCTTGGACAATATCCGCCGTCTCATCGCGAGCGGTGACCATCATGATCGGCACATTCGAAAACGATCGAATGCGGCGGCACGTTTCCCATCCGTCGAGTTCTGGCATCATGACATCAAGCAGCACCAAATCGGCGTGATGGCGCCGCAAATAGTCAATGGCTTCCGCCCCTGAACGCCGTTTCACGCAACGGTAGCCGTTCGGCGCTAAATACAATTCCAATAAATCGAGCATCCGCTCTTCATCATCAACCAACAGCAAGGTATACATCATTATCCCTCCGGCAGCGTAATGAGGATGGTCGTTCCTTTTCCTTGTTCGCTTCGAGCAGCGATCGTTCCCCCGTGCGCCTCGACGATTTCTTTGGCAATCGCCAAACCGAGTCCGGTCCCGCCGCTTGTCCGCGACCGCGATTTGTCAACCCGATAAAACCGCTCGAAAATCCGGGGCACATCTTCCGGCGGAATGCCGGTTCCTTCATCGGATACGGCAATGACGATTCCTTGCTTTTGAAGGTGAACGGCGACGGCCACCGTCGTGCCAGAAAACGCGTACTTTCGTGCATTGTCAAGCACATTGATCATCACTTGCTCGAACCGCTGCCGATCAATCGCAGCCATGACCGAACCGGGGCACTGGCACACAAGCGACAACGATTTTTCCTGAAACGCGGGGCGCAGTTTTTCACACAATTTTGTCAAAAACGAACAAAGATTTGTCGGTTGCTTTTCAATCTGGAACGAGTGTTGCTCCAGTTTGGCTAATTCAAACAAATCTTTGACCATCTTTTCGATCTTTTCCGCTTCTTCGTAAATGATCGCCATATAGTTCGCCCGTTGTTCCTCAGACAGATGCGGACGTCGGGCAATGTCGGCGTATCCTTTCACATACGTCAGCGGCGTGCGCAATTCGTGAGAGATGCTCGCTAAAAATTCGCTCCGCTCTTGTTTCAAATACGCCAAATCGTTGGCCAGCGTTTGAATGGCGTTGCCTAACTGCGCCAGCTCATCGTCTCCTTTCACTTCGACGCGCACGGAAAAATCGCCTTGGCTGAGCGCTTCGGTCGCTCGCTTCATGCGAAGAAGCGGCATCGTAATGGCGCGGGAGAAAAAGGCGATCGTCATCATCGTAATCGCCACGGACAACATACCGACGACAACAAAATGATGTTTCAATTTATACACCATCGTCCGGATCGAGCGGGTGTCTTGAAACATATACACATATCCCCTTGTTCCACCCCTGATTTGAATCGGGCTGACGGCAGCAATATGTGACGCCCGCTTCCAGTCGGTTTCAACCATCATTCCCCGGCGGGGAATATGGCGGCCGTTCGTTAAAGGAATGAGGCGCTTGGCAAACGGAACAATGCCGCTAGACGCCGATACAATCCGGCGCCGGGCGTCCGTAATGGCGACATCGGTTTCCGCCTCTGATTCCATCATCACGACATGCGCCAACGTCGTTCGATCGTAATTTTTTTCCAATACATTGCGATGGCTGTTTCCCCGCGCCAGAAGCTGCGCGAATTCTTCCTCGATGCGCGCATGGACGAGCGTAGCGTAGAGGGAAACGAACAGCACCATTTCAATGGCCAAGACAAAGGCAAAAAACAGCATGCCGAGTTTCCATGACAGTTTTCGCACGGATTCCTCTCCTCATCCATCAAGTCCGAGTGTCATTTCAATTTTACTATTTTATTTGGCAAATGTGCAGAAAGTGTGGAGATGCAGCTTTGCGCCACGCCAAGGCGTCTTGTCCCGCCAAGGAGACAAACCTTGACGGATGCGTCTTTTTCCTTCTTCCTTTATACTTAAGAAGCAGACTGTGCTCATGTAGAGACGACAGAAAGGGGTTTATCGATGAAATCGCTCGTGTTAGCGGAAAAGCCGAGCGTCGCCCGCGACATCGCCCGCGTGCTCGGCTGCAAGCAAGCACATAAACATTATTTTGAAGGAAAGCAGCACATTGTCACCTGGGCGCTCGGCCATTTAGTGGAGCTGAAGATGCCGGAAGACTACGACCGAAAATACGAAACATGGCGGCTGGAGGACTTGCCGATCATCCCAAAGAAAATGGGCTTGAAAGTCATTCGGCAAACAAGCCACCAGTTTCGCGCCATTGAACGGTTGGCGAAACGACCGGATGTGAAAGATGTCATCATCGCGACCGACGCGGGCCGCGAGGGGGAACTGGTGGCGCGCTGGATTTTAGAGATGATCGGTTGGACGAAGCCGATTTGGCGGCTATGGATTTCGTCGCAAACCGACCGCGCCATCCGCGACGGCTTCCGCCAACTCAAGCCCGGGGTGCAGTTTGAACGCCTGTATCAATCGGCCGTCTGCCGCGCGGAAGCCGACTGGCTGATTGGGTTAAACGTCTCGCGCGCCTTGACGACCAAATACAACGATCCGCTCTCAGCCGGGCGGGTGCAGACGCCGACGCTTGCGATGATCATCGAGCGCGAACGCGAGATCCAATCGTTCGTTCCCGTGCCATATTGGACAATTCGGGCCAAGATCGGGTCCATCACAGCCGTATGGGAGCGGCATGGCGGACATCGTCTGTTTGACCAAGACGAGGCCAACCGGCTGATGACTCGTCTCAAAGGCCAGCCGGCGCGCGTCACATCGATCAAACGGAAACGAAAAAGCGAGCCCGCCCCGCTGCCGTATGACTTGACCGAACTGCAGCGGGACGCAAACAAGCGGTTTGGCTTTTCGGCGAAAAAGACGCTCTCGGTGTTGCAGCGACTGTACGAACAACACAAGCTTGTCACGTACCCGCGCACCGATTCGCGTTATTTGCCAAGCGATATGGAAGCGACGATGACCGAGCGGTTGTTGGCGATGAAATCCGGTTATGAGGACGTCATCGCTCCGCTTCTCGCCAAAGGCAAAGCCAAAGCAGCCAAGCGGGTATTTAACGATGACAAAGTAACCGATCATCACGCCATCGTTCCAACGGATGAGCGGCTCGACCTTAGCAGGCTGTCCACTGATGAGCGCAAGCTGTATGATCTCATCGCCCGCCGTTTTTTGGCGCTTTTCTACCCGCCGCATGAATCCGAAACGACGACAGCCGTCTTTGACATCGGCGGCGAAACGTTTGTCGCCAAGGAGACGGCGGTTGTCAACGCCGGATTTCAAGCCGTTCTCAGCAAAGAAGACAACAAGGCCCAACCAACGTTGTTGCATCTCGCGGAAGGCCAGACGCTCCCATCAGTGCAACTTGAGCTGGAACAATCGTTCACGGAACCGCCTGCCCGTTATTCGGAAGCTGACTTGCTCGCGCAAATGGAGAAATACGGGCTCGGCACGCCGGCGACAAGAGCGGACATCATCGAACGGCTGGTTGAAACCGAAGTGGTCGAGCGAAAAGACGGACGGTTTTATCCGACAAAAAAAGGGAAACAGCTGATTGAGCTCGTCAATGAAGAGCTGAAATCGCCGGAATTGACCGCCCGCTGGGAGCGGGAGCTGGAGGCGATCGCCCGCGGGAAAGGAAATCCACAACAATTTTTGGCCAACATCCGCCGGCAAACGCAGCAGCTCGTTGCCGAAATTAAGCAAAGCGAGCAGGTATACAAAGCGCCAAACCTCACGAATCTGACGTGTCCAGAATGCGGCGCGCTTTTAAAAGAGCGGAAAACGAAAGACGGACGGATGCTTGTCTGCTCGAACTTACAATGCCGCTACCGCCGCCGGCGCGACCCGAAACTGTCGAACCGCCGCTGTCCGCAATGCCACCGGCGCATGGAAATGCATGAAGGAAAGGCAGGACTTTATTTCCAATGCCGCCCGTGCAATATTGTCGAAAAAGCGGACGAGACCAAACGCATCGCCGCCAAAGGCAGCGAACGGGCGCTTCTCAAAAAATACAGCGCGTCGAACGAATCGTTTGGGGTCAGTTTAGGAGAGCTGTTCAAGCAGGCATTGAGCCAAAAAGAGGAATGAGACTACTGCACGGCGCTGGGGGCTCATGCCCCTGGCGGTTTCTTTTTCATCTTTGAATCTGAAACCTCCCTCTCATTGCCTCGTATATATAGATAAATCTATCGCAAAGGAGCGATCACGATGTTGAAAAAATGGCTAAAATCCCTTTTCGGCCATCCCCATCATCCGTCGCACTACCATAAACATTACAGCAGCAGCGACCACCATTATTACAACCCGACGTATCACTCGCATCACCACCCGTCCCAGTATGGGCACCATCACTACAAAAAGAAACATCATAGCGGCAGCTTCTTCTCAAGCTTTTTCGGCAGCTGATGAAACGGTTTTTTGAACGCCATCCGTTCGTCTCCCGCTGGGTTGATCGGCCGCATCGGGGCGGGAAGGTGCTTTTGGGCCGCTATGAAATCATCGAAGAGCTTGGGATGGGAAGCTACGGCATCGCCTATAAAGGGCGCGACCTCCATACCAAGCGGTTTGTCGTCGTCAAGCAGGCGCGGCGGACAAAAGGAGAAGACGGCCGCCGCTTGCTTCAGCGCGAAGCGGATCTGCTTGCCCGTTTGCGCCACCCGCAAATTCCGAGGCTGTATGATCGGTTTGTGGAGCGCGGACAGCCGCATCTCGTGATGGAGTACATCGAAGGAGAAACCGTGGAAGACTTGATCTTCAAACGGGGAGTCACGTATACGGAACAGGCAGCGTTCCAGCTGCTGCGCGACGTGTTGATGGTCGTGTGCCACCTGCATACTTTGGGGATTGTCCACCGCGATTTGCGCATCCCGAACATCATCTGGCGCAATGGAACGGTGTTTGTCATCGACTTCGGCTTGGCCTGCCGCATCGGGGAATCGGTGGATGTGCGCGATGACGATCCAGTGGAAAAGCGACTGCGGCGCGAACCGCATCCACGAAGCGATTTCTATGCCCTTGGACACTTCACCTTGTTTTTATTGTATTCTGCCTATGAACCGACAAGTGACGAGGAAAAAAGCTGGGAAGAAGAGCTCGATTTATCGCCAAACGCTCGTCGGATCTTGCGGAAAATGCTGCAGCTGGATGCGCCGTATGACCATGTTGACGAGTTGATCGACGACGTGGATCAGTTGCTCGCAGAACCCATCCGGAATCAAGCAGGGGCGCTTTGACGTTTGATCGCACCGTTCCCCGACCAGCCACCCCTTTTCCCCATTTGGAAAGGGGGCTGTTTCATTTGAGGCGAAGTGAAAACAAAATACGCCCCGTTTCTCGCTGATGGAGAAACAGGGCGCAACGCTCTTTTGGCACTGCCGCTCGCTTATTTTCCTTGGAACACCGGGCTCCGTTTCTCTTTAAACGCCGCCACCCCTTCGCGATGGTCTTCGGTTTCCACCATCAGCCCTTGAACGAGACGCTCTTCTTCGAGAATCTCCTCGAGTGTCGCGGTCAGCGCGTGCTCAATCAGCCGTTTTTGTTTTCCGATGGCTTTCGTGGGCCCGCACGCCAGCTTCGAGGCGAGCGATTCTGTCGCCTCGCGCAGTTTCTCAGCTGGGACGACCTCGCTTAGGACGCCCAATTCATACAGGCGACGGGCTGGAATCGGATCGGCGGTGAAGAAAAACTGTTTCGCCAAATGCGGACCGACAAGCCGCGGCAGCCAATACGACCCGCCACCGTCGGAGACAAGGCCGACTTTCGCAAAGCTCAAAATGAATTGACTGTCTTCGGCCGCGAGGATCAAATCACACGCCAGCGCGAGGTTAAATCCCGCCCCGGCAGCGAATCCGTGCACCGCGGCCATGATCGGTTTTTCGCATCGTTGCATAGTCAGAATGAGCCGATTCAGTCGGCCGATATGCTCATACGCCTGCGAGGCGCTTGATTGCCCCATCGTTTTTACATCCCCGCCGGCGCAAAACGCCCGCCCAGCGCCGGATAAGACGATGGCGCGGACGGCATCATCCGCCGCGGCGCGTTCGATTTCATCCGTCAGTCCGGCAATCATCTCCGGGCTGAAGGCATTGAGCCGCTCCGGGCGATTCAGCGTCAACCATAATACAGAACCGGATTGTTCCACAAGCAAATGCGAGGTTTCCATATTCCTTTCCTCTCCTTTTCCATTTTGGACTTTTCCGTTTCATTTGATGAGCCATCCGCCATCGACCAACACATCAGAGCCGGTCATGTACGACGCTTCCGAGGAGGCAAGAAACGCAATGACGTTCGCAATTTCCTCAGGCGTCCCGACTCGGCCCAAGGCGGTATTGCGCTCGATGGCTTTCACAAACCGCTCGTTTTGCAGTCCGCGCTCGGTAAGCGGCGTCTCGACAAAACCGGGCGAGACGGAATTGACGCGGATGCCATACGGCGCCAGCTCCAAAGCGAGCGATTTAGTCAAGTTGATGACCCCTGCTTTCGCCGCGCTGTAGTGCGGAATTTCCGCCCCGGCCTGATGGCCGGACAATGACGCTACGTTCACAATCGCCCGATTGGCGCGCTCGCGTTTTGCCCCTTCGATCATCAGCGAAGCGAACGCCTGCGACACAAGAAACACGCTTTTGATGTTGATGCGTTGGACGTCATCCCACTCTTGTTCCGTCAACTCAAGCCATCTCGCATGAGTGGAGATGCCGGCGTTATTGACAAGCACATGCAAGTCGCCGTACCGCTGTCGGACATACTCGGCCAATGCTTGCACTTGTTCGCGGTCGGTGACATCCGCCGCAAACCGGTCAACGCCCCCCGGCGTCCCGAGACGTGCGATTTCTTCTGCAGCCTCCTCCAGTTTCGCTGCTGTACGGCCGACAAGCACGACAGCGGCGCCTTCTTTCGCCAAACGGAGAGCCGCCGCCTTGCCGATGCCGCTGCCTCCTCCTGTGACCACGGCCACGGTATTCAAAAAACGCATCGTTTTCCTCTCCCCTCATTTCTGTTGCTAGCCTAGCGGTTAGGGCGTGCCCTTCTTTTTTCAAACTTCGGCCGCTAAAACGTCAGCCCGCCACCGTCAACCGATAATGTTGCGCCGGTGATAAACGACGCTTCATCGGACGCCAAAAACAACACCGCGTTTGCCACTTCCTCTGGCGTCCCGATGCGGCCGAGGGCGTTCGCCTTCGAGATGATCGGCCATTTGCGCTCATCTTGTTTCCACGGCGTGATGATGTTCGTATCAATGACCCCCGGCGCAATGGCGTTGACGCGAATGTTAAATTTCCCATATTCCAATGCGGCATTTTGAGTTAACAAAATGACACCTGCTTTTGATGCGTTGTAGGCGGCTTGATATTTTTTTCCCTTCAGTCCGAGCAGGCTGGCCGTGTTGACAATCGCCCCACCCCCGGATGCTTTCAGTGCCGGCACCGCGTATTTGATGCCAAGAAACACGCCCTTTAAGTTGACGTTAATGACCCGGTCCCACTCTTCTTCAGACAAGTCGGTGCTCCGCACTTCCGAATGGCCGATGCCGGCATTGTTGAAGAGAATATGGAGGCCGCCAAAGGCATCAACCGCCGTTTGGACAAGGCGGCTCACTTGCTTGGAATCGGCGACATCCGTCTGGACAAAAATCGCCTCCCCTCCTTTTTCCCGAATCAGGCGGACCGTCTCTTCCCCTCCCGCCTCGTCAATGTCGCTCACCGCCACTTTGGCGCCTTCTTCCACAAAGCGGATTGCCGTCGCCCGGCCGATGCCGCTCGCGCCGCCGGTGACAATCGCCGCTTTTCCTTTTAGCCTCATGATCTTCCCGCCTTTCGATCCGCTTCTGAATCCGTTTTCAACAGATGATATACCAACCGGTTAGTATGTTGTTTCTTTTATTATACATCACATTTAGAATATTTTAAACATTTTTATACCTCTAATCGGAAAAGCCTGCACTTCCAAACAAAGACAAAGCCAACGGCAATCGAGCATGCTTCCCCTCCTGACGCGTCTCCTCCCTTCAATGAACACCATGCCGTTCAGGAAAAAAGAGGAGCCTCGGTTTTGGCTCCTCGTTCATTCATCGATGAGGTCAGCGGCGCTGCCGGCGGTTCGGCCTTCATCAGCTCCCCTGTCCTGAAATTTGGAAAAAGAACGATCGACACACGGAATCCAATGACTGCAACCGCTCGATCAGCCCCTGCAAATCGCACGTATGGAGCGTATCGCTCAGTTCGCGGCCTTCCTCCGTCACCAAGTACAAGTGAATTTCCATGCATCCGTCCCAGCGAACGTTGGCGTCAAGCCAGCCATCTTCGCTCTCGAGCTCCAGCCCGACCGTCTCCCCTTGGTCATTTTCGTGTTTTGTTTTGATGACCCATACCATCCTTTGTTCCGCCCTTTCCTGTTCGCCGCCTCACTCTTGTTGTTCCGCTCCGATTCCTGACACCGGGGAGCCAGTGGACGTATGTTCATTCACCCAACGGAGTGCCGCGTCCACCACTGCATCGGCGTCAGAAAGCTGGGTGCGGTGCTCAATGATCCAATTGAGCCCGTCTTGCGGATCAAGGTTATGTTGTAAACATTCCACCAAAAATGATTGGACACATGCCGCATCGCTCCGCTCCCACGCTCCGCACTGGCGGCGCCAAATCGCTTCGATCGCATCTTTCCCAAACTGCATTGAGTTCCTTCCCTCCTGTTGCCCATATTGTCATCCATAGTATGCCTACAACAGATGACAGGGCTCCACAAAAGAAATTGGCGGGAAAGGATTTGATTTCCATTTGTACGGCATCCATCAATGGCCATACTGAGAATATGGAGGTGTTGATTCATGAGAGAGCCTTGGGAAGAACGCGGCGCCACTTCCAGCCTGCCGCGCTATACCCCGGGAATTGGCGTTCCCGATGAAATGAGCCCGATTCGCGACATCGCCCGCGGTTTTGAAAACGGTCGGCCGCCGGTGATCGAAGTGACGCCAGCTGACAGCCGCCAAACGACGGATGATATCAATTTTCCGTCGGTTGACCGCGCGTTTTGAAAAAGTGGCAACAAGGGCGTCCTTGTTCGGTGGCCCTTGTTGCTCGGCTTCCGTTTTCTTCCTCTGCCATCGCCGTGCACTCGATTGGCGGCATGACCGGGTCGTTTTGGCCATATACATAGCCATATAGACCATTCCCATGGAGGGACAGCCGTTGCCGATTGAGCTTCCGGACATCACGGTCATTTGCCCGGATCCAGCCGTAGAGCATGTGTTTTCTTCCATTCACCAACGGTGGGAACAATTGGTCAAAACAAGCCCGCCTTACTCCAAAGGAGAACTGTTTTCCCTTCCGTTTCCATACGTCGTTCCCGGCGGGGTGTACCAGCAGCTCTTTTACTGGGACAGCTATTTCATTATATTGGGACTGAACATTTCAAGGCTGCACGAACTCGCCCGCAGCATCGTCAACAACTTCTTTTACGAGTTGAAAACGTTTGGAATCATTCCAAACAGTTCCGAACTGGCCCACTTAAGCCGTTCCCAGCCTCCGTTATTGACGTCGATGATCGAGGAGGTATGGCGCGGAGACAAAGAGTGGCTCCGCTCCGCTTACGAATGGGCCAAAATCGAATACAAAGAAGTCTGGATGGACGAAACCACTCACTATCATCCCCAGATCGGCCTCAATAAATATTACGATCGGCTTGAGTCGATGCTGCGGGTAAAGGGGGAGGCGTATCTCCATTTTGACGAAATGTATATCCCGCCTGCGTTTTGGCATGAAAGGGTCGAGGCGGAGTCCGGTTGGGACTATACAGGCCGTTTTCACCGGCAATGCGGCTATTTCATTCCGGTGGATCTCAACGCTTTGCTTTATAAGTACGAAACCGATTTAGCGGCGTTTGCCCGCCTTTTAGCTTTAAACGGCGAAGCGGAACAATGGGAGCAGGCGGCTAAGCGGCGAAAAGACTTGATGAATCAATATTTATGGAACGAGCCGTTTGGCATGTATTTTGATTTTCATTTCCTCAACGGGCGGCAGCACTGCTATTATTCGTTGGCTGCTTTTTATCCGTTATGGGCTCGGGCGGCCTCTAAACAGCAAGCAGCGAAAGTCGTCCGGCATTTACCTTTGTTCCTTCAACCCGGCGGATTGGCTGCCTCCAATGTCCAAACCGGATTTCAATGGGATTTTCCGAACGGCTGGGCCCCGCTTCACTGGATTGTCATCAAAGGGTTGCAAAACTACGGCTATGACCTTGAAGCGCAAGAGATCGCCCGGCGATGGATTCGGCTTTGCACCAAAGTGTATTTGGAAACTGGCAACATGTACGAAAAATATAATGTGGTCGACATGAGCATCCGCACCGTCGGCCGCTACCCTTCGCAAAAAGGGTTCGGCTGGACCAATGCGGTCTATCAAAAAATAGCGGTTGACCTTCTTGGGTGCACGGTATGTTGAGGCAGTCGGCCTAGGAACGGCTGCCAACGGCCGCCCTACCGATGGACGGACACCCACGGCCGGCCGTCTTCCCAATGAACGCGGATCGGAAGGCGAAACGCTTCTGAAAGCCGCTCGTCGGTTAACACTTCCTCTTTTTGGCCAGCCGCAAGGATGCGCCCGTCTTGCAAAAGCAAGACATGGGTAATGGAGTCGACGATTTCTTCGATATAATGGGTGACGTATAAGAGATGGCACGGCTGAGTGACGATCTGTCCGATCAATGCTAAAATTTCTTCGCGGGCCAATAAGTCAAGGCCGACCGTCGGCTCGTCCAAAATGAGCAGCTTCGGATTCGCCATCAACGCTCGGGCGATCAATGTTTTTCGCTTTTCTCCTTGCGACAACGTTGCGTACCGCTTTTCTTGGACAGCTTCGAGGCGGAAAGACTCGATTAACGATTGCGCTTTGGACCGATCGTCCTCAGTGACGGCATCGTACAGGCCAATCGTCGCAAACTTGCCGCTGATGATGACATCTTCAACCGTTTCCGTTTGCAGCGTGTCGTGAAATTGATCAAGGAGCGCGCTGCTGACAAACCCGATGTGCCGGCGCAACTCCGGCAGACTCGCCTGTCCAAACCGATAGCCTAATACTTCCACCTCACCGCGCGTCGGGTACTGATAGCCGGTGACGATATTGAGAAGCGATGTTTTCCCGGAGCCGTTTAGTCCAAGAATCGCCCATTGCTCGCCTTCTTTCACCTCCCAGTTGATATCACGCAAAATCATGCGCCCTCCTCTTGCCCATGACACATCGCGCATGCGGATGATGACGGTCATTGTTCCTCTCCCCTTTGTCGTTCGTATGGACGGTCCTGATAGAAAAAGTTGGGCAACATGGTCGTGTTGTCATAAGTTCGGTGAAAAATGTGCGTTGTTGCCGGAGAAAGAGGCGGAATCAGCCATGTCCAATCGCCGGTGACATGGCGGCCGGCTGCTTTCTCTTGCTGTTCAAACAACTGAAATTGGCGCGCGGCGGTATGATGGTCCACGATGCTGACGCCCGCCTTTTTGTAGGAATACAAAACCGCGATATTCAATTCGACCAACGCCTTGTCTTTCCATAATGATGCGTTGGAGTTAGTGTCAAGCCCCATACAAAAGGCCACTTTCGGAAGCATGTTGTAGCGATAATCATCGGCAAAATTGCGGGCTCCAATCTCCGTACCCATGTACCACCCGTTAAACGGTGCTGCCATATAGCGAATGCCGCCAATTTCTAGACACATATCTGAAATAATCGGGACCGCGTACCATTTTAACTGCAGATCGCGAAACCACGGAAACTCCGGATGTTCAATTGGCACCTCAAGCACCAATTCTTTAGGGATCGGTGTCCAAACAGGCTTCTGGCTGCCTACCTGGATCACCAAGGGCAACACGTCAAAAGGCGTTTTTTCCCCCTTCCACCCAAGCTGTTCACAGGCGCGGGTGAACGTGAGGGAGGATGAGTCGCCGATGATCCCTTCTTCGGTTTCATAACCGGCATAACGAATCAGTTGATGATTCCAAATGCGCACTTCCCCATTTGGACGGAAGATCGTGATCGTCGGCCGGATTTTCCCGCCATTGGTCGCAACCTCAATATGATGGAATAGATACGAAAACACCTCATCCTCGGTGACCGCTTCTCGCGCATCGATGACATGGAGCGATTGCCAAAACAAGCGGCCGATGCAGCGGTTGCTGTGGCGCCAAGCCATCTTAGCCCCATAGCTTAACTCTTCGTACGTATGGCGGTATGTGCCGGTTTGTTCCATTTCCCAACGGATTTCGTTCAGCCGCCGCCTCATTTCTTGCTCACTTTTTCCAAGCTCCCGATAGCTTGCTATGATAAACTGTTCTGCTTTTGTCATCAACTGCTCATCGTGCTGTCTGAGCTTATCGCTCTCGATCGTTACCATATATGCTTCTTTTTCCTCCACTTCGCCGTCATTCCAATTCCAATCAAGAGGCAAATTCCCCCGACCCACCACATTTGCTCGATAAACATCGAAATCGCCAAAAAAATGAGCGCAAAACCAAGCAGTCGACGGATCGACATGATTCTCTCCCCTTTTCCCCGCCATCGAGCGCTCTCCCATCGCGCAAAAGCAGCAGTGAACAATGCTTGGGAGACGTCTATCCTACGGGGCAATTGAGAGTCAACTACCCCCACTTCGCTAACGCTTGAAGTGGGGGCTTGCAACTCCCCAGAAGTGCAAACGGACTTCGTCCTCCTTCCTTGACTTGGGGTTGCATCAGGGGGCAGGTTGACGACTACCCAACGACGCAGGTCATGCCTGCATCGTTACCGATTCTCTCGGTGTGTCTGTTGGCAGTACTTGGCTTCCACACACAACAGACGGACCTACGCTCGATGTTTTGCGGTTGCAACGTTTCCTGCAACCAACTCCATACATCGAGTAGCAGCTATTGGAGTGCCTTTATTGAACGGTTTTCTCCACGCCTTTATTCGATCATACACAAAAGAAAGGGGGAACGCGCATTCCTCTCCCACTTACTCCCTTTGGTCGTTGAAGTGGGAGTCTCCTGCGCGAAATAGGATGAAGCAACGCTCTCGTCCCTATTGTAACAGATGCTTCCATAAAGAGAACAGACAATTTTCAATGAAACAAACCACTTTGAACAGCTTTTTCCTTCAGCACGCGCATCCACGGGCTTAACGGGCCTTTCAACACAAGCCCAGCCAAAAGGGCGGCAACGGCAAACAAGAGAAGCCGCTTGACGTCATGCTCAACATTTTCCCATACGATCCCGCCGACTGCCTCGCGCATGATGTCAATGGCGTAGGTAAACGGCAGCCAAGGGTTTAATTGCTGAAAGAACGGAGGAATCAGCTCAATCGGATACGTGCCTCCCGCTCCGGCAATTTGCAAGACGAGCAACACAATCGCCATCGCTTTTCCCACATTGCCGAACAAGGAAACAAGCGAAAAAACCACCGCCATAAAGACAAAGCTGCACAAAAGGCCGAACGTCATGAACCATCCCGGCTCACGGACGAAAATATTCGGCAAGATGAAAGCCGCTCCAGCTGTCACGACCATCGCCTGCAAAGCATTCAGCGTCCAAAAGGTCAACAACCGTCCGGCATATCGTTCCCGCTCATTCGCTTCCGAAAACGAAGAAGGATCGGTCGACAAGATGGAAACAAGCAACAAACATCCTACCCATATGGCCAGCACCGTGTAAAATGGATTCATGCCTGAACCATAGTTCGGCAGCGGGAAAAGGCGGAACGTTTTGACGTCAACCGGATGGGCCAAAAAGGCGCCTTTCGCCTGTGGATCTTGTTTCAACAAGCGAATCAGTTCGTCGATGTTGGTTTCTCTTTTGATTTTCGATAGGAAGGCGGCCAGCTCGCGGACCTGGCGGGAGAGAAATGGATATTGAGCCTGTGCGGTCTTTAGCGCTTGTTGCGCGGCCGCTAAATCACGATCTGTGTTTGACAACCATTGCTCTGCCTCATGTAACGCTTGATCCATGCGAAGAAGCGTTTGTTTCGCTTGTCGCACCTGTTCCCCTGTTTGATTCCATTTTGCCCGCAGCATAGGCAGCAGCCGTTGGCGATATGCTTGATCAAGTTGCTGCGCCTGTGCGTCCAATAAGGCCATTTGTTCACGCAGGTGAGTGATCTTCCCTTCGACGCCTGTTGGATGTTGTTTCACTAGCGCCGCTGTTTCTTGAATAGACGCTAGCGTCTGCTCGATACGGCTGACTGTGCGCTGCACAGGTTGAAGCGAAGAGGAATCAATCGTCCCCTCCCATGTTCTCAACGTTCGGCGCAATTGCTGAACCAATGGGCTCGCGTCTGTTGCAGCTTGTTGGATGATAGTCGCCCAACGCGCTTGCTTTTCCGGTGTATCGAGAGACTCTGACGTCTGCTCTGCAAAGGAATAGAGCGCATGAACCGCCATTTCCACCGGCTTTTCCCATAAGTGCGATGAAGCATTGACTTGCATGAACAACTTCTCAACGCGGCCTGTCCATTCTAAACCGCGCCGCACCGTTGTTTTGGCAGCCGGCAGAAGCTCGCGGCCTGTACGAACTAGTGATCTTGCCTCTCCCACATCGCGATCTAGGGCTTTCAATTGTCGTTGAATCGTTGGCAATTCGTTTTCCAAACGAAACACGAACGCTTCAACGCGGCGAATGGTGGGAAGCTGCTGTTCGAGCGCCACTCCCGCTTGGTGGAACAAGGAAAACAATGCGGTATTGACCACCCTCACAAACTCATCGCTGACTCGCGCTGACAATGTACTTGCTCCGCGCTCCGTGATTTTGGGAGCGATGGCGTTCCGTTTGTCGTTTTCATAATAGTAAATAACCGCCCTTTTCGGACGTTTCTGCACTACAGTGGCTAATTTAGCCGAGAAATCAGCCGGAATGACGATCGTCGCAAAGTAGTCTCCCCTCCGAACGCCTTCCATTCCTTTTTTCCGCGTGACAAATCGCCATCCCAACTGGTGGTTGTTTTTTAAGGTCTTGACGATCTCATCGCCGGCGTGAAACCGGTGACCGGTCAACTCCGCCCCTCGGTCTTCGTTCACGACGCCGACCGGTAAATCCTCTGTATGGGCATAAGGGTCAATCGAAGCCTCTACATTGATCCAAGCGTAAAGCGATGGAAGAACGATCAGACCGAGAGCCAATATGGATGCGGCCCAGTTGGTCGTGAGATGTTTCAAATCGCTCATATAAATGCGCCATGCCTGTTTCACTTTGATCCGCTTCCTTTCAAGTCGATCATGCTGTTGTTAGTATGAGCGGATCACGGAAAACTAAACCAACTTGGCCAGTCCTGTTGTTCATTTGCGGAAAAAAAGCCAAAGCGCCAAAAACAAACAGGCTATAGCAGCGAGGCGCGTCATGTCAAACGGAATGCGCTGTCCCCCGAATAACCCGAAGTGATCAATGATCGAGCTCATGACGAGCTGGCCGGCGATCACGGCTGCCAGAGAGTTGGCGACGCCGACTTTCGGAACGATCAGCACCATGACAAACACATAAAAAGCGCCGAGAATACCGCCCGTCAGCTGCCATTTCGGTGTGGAAAACATGGCCAGCAATTCTCCTTTTCCGAAAAACAATTGCACTAAAAATAAGACGATCGTTCCGATTAAAAACGACACGAACGCCCCTTCCAACACACCAATCCGCTTGCCGAGGCCGCCGTTCACTCCTGCCTGTACGGAGACAGCCATCCCGGCCGTTAGAGCGAGCAGCATCCATACCCACTTCATCGGCTCCCCCTCCTTTTGCCTATATACGCCTGCGGATCAGGCGGCGAGCTTTCCTTTCAGCGCACAGCCCTACGCCATGCCGGCGCTCTTTTGTTTCTGCCGCCTCGGTATCGCTTCCATGCAAACGAAAACCATTTGATCAAGCTCATCACTAATACACTGGCGCCGGCCATTAAGGAAACGAGGTTGACGATCGACGCCATCGTGCTCGCCACGACGGTCGGCGGCGGCTGGATTGCTTGCGGCGCAGATCGCACTCGGCCCCTTGTTGTCTGGTTTGACCTCCCGCCTGCTATTGTGACCATCCATTTTCTCATAGCGTTTCTCTTGGCTGGCGCTGCTGTTGATCGATCTATGCATCTATTTGCATCTGCCGGCTATTGCAACGGCAAAGCCAAACACGGCGTTGTCCATTTTCGGACGATCATGAAAAGCCGCCATCATGGTGCTTAGGGCGATCAGCCGAGCCAAGCGCGCAGCCATCCGCCGACGAACGAAACAAGGACGACCGCCCATGCTGGCCACTTCCACACAACAAGAAGAAGAAAAGCCCCAAGGGAAAACGCCAAATCGGCCGGTCCCTTCACCGCTTTCGTCCAGATCGGGTCATACAGCGCCGCAAGCAAAATCCCGACCACAGCGGCGTTAATGCCGGCAAGCGCCGCTTGGAAGCGTGGATGACGGCGAAGCCAGTGCCAAAACGGAAACGCGCCAAGAACGAGCAAAAAGGATGGAAGAAAAATGGCTGTGGTAGCCACTAGCGCTCCCTTCCAGCCCAACGCCGCCATTCCAATATACGCGGCAAACGTAAACAGCGGCCCAGGGACGGCTTGGGCAGCGCTGTAGCCGGCTAAAAATTGATTGGCGGTGACCCACCCTTGCGGCACCACTTCCGCCTCCAAGAGCGGCAACACCACATGCCCGCCGCCAAACACGAGCGCCCCAGCGCGGTAAAAGCTGTCAAACAGCTCCAAAAGCGGTGAGTGGATCCAAGTACGAATGAGCGGCAGCGCAACAAGCAACACGGCAAACAAGGAAAGCAACGTCAAACCGGTGGAACGACGAATGGAAGGCGGGATGCCTGCCGCAGACGAAGAAGGTGCGACATTTTTTCGCACTCCAACAGCGCCAATGCCCCCCGCTGCGGCGATGACGGCTACTTGGCTCCACGCGCCCGGCGCAAGAAGCACAGCGGCCGCCGCTGTGATGGCGACCGTTGCCTCGAAGCGGCTAGAGGCGAATTTGCGCGCCATCTCCCATACGGCTTGCGCCACGACCGCCACGGCCGCCAACAGCAAGCCGTGCATCCAGCCGGCGTCACCCCAAGAATGGTGTTGCAGCCAAACAGCAACCAGGCTGAGGGCGACCGCTGACGGCAGCGTAAAACCAAGCCAAGCTGCCAACGCCCCCCAAACGCCGGCGCGCATAAATCCGATGCCGATGCCGACTTGGCTGCTCGCTGGACCAGGGAGGAATTGGCATAAAGCGACCAAATCGGCATACGTTTTCTCGTCAATCCATTTTTTTCGTTTGACGTACTCTTCGTAAAAATAGCCGAGATGAGCGACCGGACCACCAAATGACGTTAAACCGAGGAGAAGCGCTGTTTTTCCGACTTCCCAAACCGATCGCCGCCGGCTTGTTGCTTGTTGATCCGTCAAGGTCAACGAGATTCACTTCCTTTCGTTCATTCGTTTGTCGTGCTACAATCATATTATCATCAATGCGAGGAGAGGACGTTATGAACATTCGGATCATAGCGGCAAATGGCTTGATCGCCGCCGTGTATATCGCGGTGACGGCGCTCATTCAGCCGTTTGGCTTTACGAATATTCAGTTTCGCGTGTCAGAAATATTGAATCACTTGGTCGTGTTCCGCAAAACATACGCCATCGGCATTGTGCTTGGCGTCTTTTTCGCCAACTGGTTTTTCTCGCCGATCGTCGCGTATGACCTCGTATTTGGCGTCGGCCAGTCGGTGTTGGCGCTGCTCATCACGATCGTCTCTATGCGGTATGTCCGAAACGTTTGGGCGCGCATGACCGTCAATACGCTGTCATTTACTGTGACTATGGCCATTATCGCCTTCGAATTGAAACTGGCGCTCGGCTTTCCGTTTTGGCTCACATGGCTGACGACGGCCATCAGCGAGTTGGTCGTCATGGCCATCGGCGCGCCGATCATGTATGCCGTCGGCCGCCGGATCGCTCCAGAAGCCTTCCGGGCCGCTGACGGCCGCAACGACTGACCAAGTGTTCCTACGGCATCGAGCGCACCGCCCATTCGATGATCAATGAACAGACGGCGGCAAGCATCGACGCCGCCGTCATCGTTGTTAGCATAGACCGCAGCTTGGGATGAATACGGGGGCGAAAGTGAAGGATGGTGAGGCTGACAGCAACCCCTCCGCCCCATACGACAAGACCCACGGGCGTCATAAGCACGTCCCAGTCGCTAATCCAGAGATAAATCACAGCCGCATGGCAGGCCAGCAGCGCGTAGATGCTCGTTTTCACCGCTCTCCCTCCACCCGATACGAAGGCTGGGCCTTCGAAACAGCCGAAACCGGCCGTTTCGCCATTCTCACAGACTCAAAACTATGCCAGCAAATCCCCGCCACAATGACCGCCAAACCGACAAACGCCCATCCGTTCGGAAGTGGAGCGGATAAGAACAGCACTTCGCCGATAACAGCAAAAATCACTTCTCCGGATTGCGTCGCTTCAACAGCAGCCAGCTTCCGCTCATTTCCTTTCGCCCGGTCAGTGGCGATGAAAAAAAGCGTCGTCGCGATAACGCCCGAGCTGATAGCGACAATGAGCGACTGCGCCGTTTGCCCAGCCGAAGGAACTCCGGCTGTCGCCCATCCAATCAGCGCCACGACGAACCAAAACGGCAAGCTGGCGATCGTCATCCCGAATACGCGTTGAAACGCATCAAGACGCCCGGCGCAATGTTCGATCATTTTCCGATTGCCAAGCGGATACGCAAACGCGGCAATCAGCACAGGAAAGACCCCCAACGCGATTTCTTTCCAGGTGAGGCGGCTTGCTTGCTGGAACTGGATAAGCACGACGCCGAGCAAAATAAAAAATGAAATGAAAAGCGCCTGTTTTTCAATCGGGCGGCGCACGGACACAGTTTCGTTTTGCGTTTCAATTTGTTCTGTAAACAGCGGGCTAAGCAGGACGCCGGCGACGATCGTGCACTGCCATGTGCCGGCTACAAGCCATCCTGGGCCGTACGCAGCGGCGTACGTGAGCGGCGCGTAAAACAGACCGAAACCGACCGTCCCCCAGACGATCCATGTCCATGGATGGCTCTTCATGTCGCGCCAAACCGGACTGAGATTGCGGCGGGCAAGAAGAATGACAAACAACAGCGGAACCATAAAGAAAAAACGAAGTGACGAGCTCCACGTCCAACTCCCGCCAGCTAGTTCCATAGACCGGTTCAATATGAACGTAACGGCAAAAAAGAACGAGGCGGCAAGGCCGAGGGCCATTTCCCGCATGGTCGGTCTCTCCCCTCCTGTGATTAGATTCATCATGTGGCAGAGCAGTTTTATTTTATCGCATTATTGAAAATTTTTCTATTTGTTTTTTTTGATTATTTAGAACATAGTTTTCTATGATAAGAAATGCACAATAAGAATTGATCAACCCGAAACAGTTCTGCCAGGCGGCAATCCTATCATTAACGAATCAAAAAACGTCATAATGCGAAAACGGAAAAGGCTGTCTGAAAAAAGTCGTGCGATGACCTTTTCAGACAGCCTCTCTATTGCTCCATCCATATACCGCTCCATCTACGGATCCTTGAGAAGATGCATACTTCAGGGCTCATGCAAAGAGCATTCCCATTGAAAGCCCGATGATAAGGTGCCTCTGCTTGTCAGTCTGCATGGTGTATTATTGTTTTATTAACTCAATCGGCACAATTTTTCCATTTTCCACCGCAGCCACGACGATTTCCGATTCAAATCCGCCATCGTCGCCGATGCTTGGGACGTTATACACTTTCTTTTCGTCTGGAATGTTTTTCAAGCCGTCGTTCATATGTTCGCGGATCGCTTGCGGGTCATCGACGGTGCCTGCGGCTTTCATCGCCTCGACGAAAGCGTAAAGCGCCAAATAGTTGTAAGCGGCTTCCGATCCCGGATCTTCATTGAACTTTGCCCGATAGTTTTTCACAAACTCTGGAACCGCGGGTTGATCCGACTCGACAAGCGGCATGACGCCGATCGAACCTTCAAGCATGTCATAAGAGCCCGTCACCCGTTTCATCTCATCGAGTTTCGCTTGGTCCATAATGATAAAGCCGCCTTTAAAGCCAAGTTCGCGCGCTTGTTTCGCCACTTTTGCCGTCGGTTCCGAAGCGCCCCCGATAAACAACACATCCGGTTTTTCTTTCAATGCATTCGTCACGATCGTAAAGAAGTCGGTGTCTTTCGTAAAGTCAATCGATGATTTGTAGACGACTTTTCCGCCTTGTTTTTCCCAATACGGCAACAGTTTTTCTGTCCAGTCTTTCCCGTATTGCGTCGCCGTCGGCAAGGCGGCCAGTTTCTTGCCGAAATGCTTCATGGCATAATCGGTAAACGTCGGGATGTAGCCGTCATAGCGCGGCGGAATGCGCACGGTCAGCTTATTGCCCGTTTGTGTAATTTTCGGCTCGCTCGTATACGCCGCGATGATGAAATTGTCCGTTTGGTTGAACACTTGCAGCGCCATGACGCCACCGCTGTGCGGCGTGAAAATGATCGGCGTATGATGCTCTTGCACAAGGCGTTTGGCGTTCGCTGCCGTTTCGTTTGGCAAATATTTGTCATCTAATGGGACGAGGTTAATTTTGTATTTCTTTCCTTTCACCTCAAAGCCGCCGCTGTTGTTGATTTCCTCGGCCGCCATTTTCAAGCCGTTTAACGTCCGTTGGCCATAATAGGCGGCCGGGCCGCTCAGCGGGCCGCTGTAGCCGATGTTGACCGTGCCCGTTTCACCGCTGCCTCCTCCGCTATTGTTTCCGCCGTTGGCGTTATTGCTGCTTGGCGAATTGTTGCACGCCGCAAGCATCAACATCATGATGGCCGCGATCATAGCGGCGATTGACCATTTTCTTTTTTTCATTCTACTCCCCCCTATTGACGATTTATTATTTTGAATATTTAGATAATATTTAGCACACCCGTTATTCACCCCCTTTCAGTGCCATCTCCTCTCCTTGCTTTCGCTGATGGACAAGGATGAGGCCTATCATGCACCAATGTACGCTTTGCGGACATCGTCGTTGGCGAGCAGCTCCTCCGCCGTCCCTGAGGCAACGATCGTTCCATTTTCAAACACATAGCCGTGATGGGCGATCGACAGCGCCGCATGGGCGTTTTGTTCGGCGAGCAAAATCGTTGTTCCTCCCTCATTGATTTGCTTAATCGTCGCAAACATTTGCTCGACAATCAACGGGGCGAGTCCGATTGACGGCTCATCAAGCAAGAGCACCGCAGGACGTGACATTAAGGCGCGTCCGATGGCGAGCATTTGCTGCTGGCCGCCGCTTAACGACCCGGCTGGCGCGTTTTGCTTGTCGCGCAAAATCGGAAACAGTTCGTATACATGTTCAATCGAGCGGCGGATGCCTTCTTTGTCCTTCCGATGGACGTAAGCGCCCATCAGCAAATTTTCGTATACACTCATGCGCGGAAACAGTTTGCGCCCTTCCGCGCATTGCACGACGCCGCGCCCGACGATGCGGTCAGGAGGCAGCGAATCAATGCGCTCGCCATCGAGGCGGATTTCCCCCCGCACTGGTTTGTGCAGCCCGCTGATCGTGCGAAACAATGTGCTTTTCCCGGCCCCGTTGGCGCCAAGCAAAACGGCGATCTCCCCTCGCTTGACGGAAAACGTCACATCGCGAATGGCCGTAAAACTCCCGTAGCGGACGGATACGTTCGCAACTTCAAGCAATGGCGCTCCCTCCTAAATACGCTTGAATGACCGCCTCGTTGTTTCGCACTTCCTCGGGCGTTCCTTCAGCGATTTTTTCTCCGTAGTTTAACACCATAATGCGGTCGGCAATTTTCATGATCATCGACATTTTGTGCTCAATCAGGCAAACAGTCAGGCCGCCTTCTATCATTTTGACGATCAACTCCTCAAGCCCTTCGGTTTCATCCGGGTTGATGCCGGCTGCCGGTTCATCAAGCAGCACGAGCTCCGGATCGGTCGCCAAGGCAAGCGCGAACGCCGCCCGCTTTTTCTGCTCCTGCGACAAGTTGGCCACCATCCGATCCGCCACATGGGTTAGACCGACAAAGTCGAGCACTTCCATCGCTTTTTCTTTGCATGCCTGTTCCTCGCGGCGGTGCCGTTTCGTGCGCAAAATGGCATCAAATAAGTTGGATGACGTGCGGAGACGATGGCCGATGATGACGTTGTCGATCACCGTCGCCTGTTCAAACAAGTGAGTCGTTTGAAACGTGCGGGCGATGCCGAGCTTCGCCCGTTCGTTTGCCGGCAGGCGGGTAATATCGCGCCCTTTGAACGTAATCGTCCCTGACGTCGGCCGGTACAAGCCGCTGATTAAATTGAAAAACGTCGATTTGCCGGCTCCGTTTGGGCCGATGATGGCGTTGATCTTCCCTTGCTCGACGGAAAAGGTGACATCGTTGACCGCCAGAAGCCCGCCAAACCGCTTCGTCAACCGTTCAACGTGCAAAAGCATCGTTATCCCTCCTCTGCGTGCCGCTCGCCTCGTCCTTGGCTCGAGACGGCCAGTTCCGCAGCAACTCGGTTCGCTTCTGGATCGAGACGGCGCGCTTCTTCACGCTTTGCTTTCAAACGGATGACCCCCCCGGCAATGCCGTGTGGGTAAAAGATGATGAGCAACGTCAGCACCGGACCGAAAATCAACATCCGGTAATCTTGCAAAAACTGCAATTGTTGGGACAGAAACGTAATCAGCAACGTCCCGACGACCGGACCGGCGAGCGTGCCAATCCCACCGACAAGCAAATACGTTAAAAAGTCGAACATGACGCTGACGTACGCAATGTCCGGGCCAAGAAAGCGGATGAACGATGCGTACAGCGCTCCGGCAAGCGATGTAAAAAAGACCGAGAGAACAAACGAGGCGAGTTTGTTTTTCATCGTCGAGATGCCAAGCGTCAACGCGAGCTCCTCACTGTTGCGAATGGCGATGTACGTCCGTCCGGTCAACGAATAGACAAGGCGGTACATGGTGAAGATGACCGCAACCAAGAAGCATAACACCAAATAATATTGGGCGACGGGCGTTTGAAACGAGAGCGGACCGATGTCAGCCGGCGCCGGGATGCCGATAAACCCGCGCACTCCGCCGGTTAAACTGTCCCATTTGTCAATGATCAAATAGATAATATAGCCCACACAAAGCGTATAAATGGCGAAAAAGTGCTCTTTCGTCCGCAGCGCAACAAGCCCGATGACGGCCCCAAGCAACGTGGTGAACAAACAAGCAAGCACGAAAGCCAACCAAAACGGCACGCCGGCTTTCACCGTCAAAATGCCAAGCGCATACGCGCCAATCGCAAAAAACCCGGCGTGGGCAAGCGACAAATAACCAGTATAGCCAGCAAATAAATTCAGCCCGTAAACAGCGATCATCCAAATGAAGGAGATCGTCATCATGTGCAAGTAATAGCTGTTGGTGACAAGCAACGGAAAGGCAAGCGCCAGCGCCGCAAGAACGGCGATCCATAAGCGCCGGTTGGCGAATACAGCCATCAATGTCCCTCCTTGGCAAACAGTCCGTTCGGTTTGACCGTTAAAATGATGACGAGGATGGCAAAAGCGATAATGTCTTTGTAGTCGTTCGACACATACGTCGCTCCCAAGCTTTCGCTGAATCCCAAAATATAGCCGCCGACAATGGCGCCTGGAATGCTTCCCATGCCGCCGAGAATGATGATGACAAACGCTTTCAAGATGACAAGATGGCCCATGCCGGGAAACACGAGGTTGATCGGCGAAGCGAGCGACGCGGCGAGCGCTGCCAAACTGCCGGAAAGGAAAAACGTCAGCATGGCGACTTTATTCGTGTTAATGCCGACCAAATTCGCCCCTTCGCGGTTTTGCGCCATCGCGATGATGGAAGACCCGATGAACGTCTTTTTCAAGAAGAGGTAAAGCAAGATCATGATGATGACAGCGGATGCGATGATGAGGATGCGTTGAACCGTCAAGGTCAAGCCGAAAATGCTGACAACGTCGCCGTATGGGGTTGGCATCGTCTGGTAGTCCGCCCCCCAGACGAACTGGGCGAATGCCTCCAAAAACAACAAAATGCCAATCGCCGCAATTTTGTCATGGAGCGGCGGTGCGTCGCGAAGCGGATAAAACACAAGCCGTTCCATCAATACACCGAGCATCCCGACCGCGGCCATCGACACGACAACGGCCAACCCGTACGGCAGCCCGGCTTTCGTCATCGCAGTGAGCGTGACATAACCCCCCATCATATATAACGCGCCGTGGGCAAAGTTTGGAATGTGCAAAATGCCATAAACAAGCGTCAAACCTAACGCGACAAGGCTGTAAACGCTTCCAACTGTCAGCCCGTTTAACAGCTGCTGGATGAATAGCTCCATCCCGATCCCCCCTTTTTGTTTGCCGTTTGGCCAGACCATCAAAGCAGCGCGGCCGATCTTTCATTCGGTCTGGCCGCCCGAATTGCCTGGCTCCGCCTCATTTCGACCGCTTTCTCCAGCTCTTGGCGCCTTTATGCCGTGCAAAATGAAATCAACGAAAATGTCCGTCAGTTCTTCTTCAGAGATGCCTCCGTCAGGCCGGAACCAATAATAGCTCCAGTTGGTGATGCCAAGCAGGCCAAACGTAATCATTTCTGCATGAAGCGACGGCTTGAATTCCCCGCGGGCGATCCCTTCTCGAACCAGCTGTTCATACCGCTTGCGAAACAACCGCCGCTTGGCGCGGATTTCCGTCAAATGGTCATCCGCCAAATGCCGCATTTCACGGAAGAAAATGCGGGCGCTTTTCTTCCGTGTGCGGATATTGCAGATGACCATATGGACGATGGCCCGCAATTTCTCCGTGCAGCTTTTCTCGGGATCTTGGACAATGCAGGCTTGCTGCCGAAGCAAATCATCTAGATAGGAAACGCAAATATCACATAGCAACTCCTCTTTGCTTTTGTAATAGTAGTAAAAGGCCCCCTTCGTTGCCCCGATCGCTTCGACGATTTCCTGCACCGACGTTTCTTTGAATCCTTTGCGTTCAAACAACTCAACGGCGACTTCCCTTAATCTTTCTTTCATCCTCCACGGTCTCCAATGCGTCATTCTCTCTCAATAATCGTCGCGATGCCTTGGCCGCCTCCGATGCACGCGGTAATGAGCGCGTATTTCCCTCCGCAGCGCTTCAGTTCATACACCGCTTTTGTGATCAAAATCGCTCCCGTCGCGCCGAGCGGATGGCCATGGGCAATGGCGCCGCCGTTTATGTTCACTTTTTCGGGATCCATCTCAAGCTCACGGTCGCAGGCGATCACTTGCGCGGCAAACGCTTCATTGATTTCAATGATGTCCATCTCATCAAGCGTCAGCCCCGCTTTGGCGAGCACTTTTCTTGTCGCCGGCACCGGGCCGATGCCCATGATGTTCGGATCCACTCCGGCGACCGCATGGGCGCGGATGACGGCAAGCGGCTTTAAGCCAAGCTCCTCTGCTTTTTCCCGCGACATGATGACGAGCGCGGCAGCGGCGTCATTGAGCCCTGAACTATTCCCCGCCGTCACCGTGCCGCCTTCCAAAAACGCCGGCGGCAGTTTTGCGAGCGCTTCCATCGTCGTGTTCGGCCGCGGGTGTTCGTCCGTATCGAAGATGAACGGCTCCCCTTTTTTCACCGGCACGGCAATGGGCACGATTTGCTCGTCAAACCGCCCTTCCTGCATGGCGCGCGCCATGCGCTGCTGGCTGCGCAAGGCGAATGCGTCTTGTTCTTCACGGCTGATGCCGTACTTTTTGGCCAAGTTTTCCGCCGTGATGCCCATCGGCGGGTCACCGATTTCTTTCGGCGATAGCTGCGACTTTCGAAAGCTCGGCGGCGTCGAGCTGTACGGTTTTTCCGGGCGGTCCATCAAATACGGCGCGCGGCTCATGCTTTCCACGCCGCCGGCAATATACACATCTCCGTCGCCGGCCCAAATGGCCTGCGCCGCCAACGCCACAGCGTTAATGCCCGAACCGCATTGGCGGTCAACGGTCAAACCTGTCAACTCTAGAGATAAGCCGGTTTGCAGCGCCGTCAGTCGGGCGATATTGCCGCCGCCGCTTAAGACATTGCCCATGATGACATCATCGACGTGTTCCGGGCCGATGTTCGCCCGCCGCATCGCTTCTTTGATCACTTCCGCACCGTAAATATGCGCCGGCAACGTCGCCAAAGCGCCTCCTTGGCGGGCAATGGCCGTTCGTACAGCAGACACAATGACGGCATCCCGTCTCATCCTGACTCCTCCTCATCCCCTTTGTAGTACGAAACCCGGCAACTGGGCGTTCTCGATGTTACCGGGCTCGCTGCCTTGCTTCATTCATACAGAGAAAACACGGCTTCGCCCTTAATGACTTCTTTTCCATGCTGGTTGACGGCGGCGACGGCAAAGCGGATCGCTTTCTCGTCTTTTTCCTTCACCGTTGCTTTTAAGGTGATGACATCGTTCAAAAACACCATCGACTGGAAGCGGACGAAATAGTCTTGGACAAATCCTTCTTCGTAGTAGGGCGTAAACAGCTTTGCGAGATTGCCCATCGTCCACATGCCGTGGGCGATAATGCCCGGCAGGCCGGCTTTTTTCGCCTCTTCATCGATCGTATGAATCGGGTTGTAGTCGCCTGATGCGCCGGCGTATTTGATTAAATCGAGCCGGGACACCGGTGCGAGCGTTACTTCGGGAAGCGACTCTCCGACTTGCCATTTGCGGATGCTCGTCATACGCTCATCGCCTTTCTAACCGCCTCGTTGATAATGATCGTCGAGGTCGAAGTAAAAACGAGATTCCCATCAGGGTCTTCGCCGTTGTTGGCGATTACTAAAAAACCGAGCAGGCCCATGCTGCTTTGCTTTTCAAAGTAATCTTTTACTTCCGCATAGCAGTACAGCTCTTCGCCGACAAACAGCGGGCGCTCATAATGGAAGTGCTGTTCGCCATGGATGAGCCCTTTGGACGGCAATTTCAGCCCTTCAATGACGCCGTAGTCAAACACGCGCGGAAACGTCGGCGGCGCAATGTTGCGCCCGTAGCGCGACCGTTTCCCCGTCTCTTCGTCCCAATAAATCGGGTTTGGATCGCCGATCGCCTCCGCAAACTTTTTCACCGCTCCGCGCTCAACGACATTTTTCACTTTCGCTGACCGTTTCCCGATGTCATGTTGGTACATGCCCCGTCCTCCTCGTTTTCAGCATTTCGGACCGCCGGCGACATACAGCACTTGGCCGTTGACAAACGATGACCGTTCGTCGGCGAAAAAGGCGACCGCATGAGCAATGTCTTCCGGACGGCCGCTGCGCCCGACCGGGATGTTGGCGACGCTCGCTTGGATGAGCTGCTCAAACGAAATGCCAAGCCGCTCGGCGGTCGCTTTCGTCATATCGGTTTCAATAAACCCAGGGGCGACGGCATTCGTCGTGATGCCGAATTTGCCAAGCTCAATCGCCAGCGTTTTCGTAAATCCTTGGATGCCGGCTTTCGCCGCCGAATAGTTCGCCTGGCCGCGGTTGCCGAGCGCGGATGTCGACGAAATGTTGATGATGCGCCCGTACCCTTTTTCGACCATATATTTTTGCGCGGCGCGGGCGCAATAAAACGCGCCTTTTAAATGGACGTCCATCACCGTTTGCCAGTCGTCATCGGTCATTTTAAACAGCAAGTTGTCGCGGATGACGCCGGCGTTGTTGACGAGAATATCGAGCGAGCCGAACCGATCGACCACTTCTTGGATCGTCGCTTCTACTTGTTCGCGGTCGGTGACGCTCGCCACCTTGGCGTAAACGTCATACCCTTTTTCCCGCAGCTCGGCAGCCGTCGCTTCAAGGGCTTCTGCGTTTAAATCAATGAACGCCACTTTCGCTCCTTCTTCCGCGAAGCGGGTGACAATCGCCTTGCCAATGCCGCGGCTTCCTCCGGTCACAAACGCCACTCTTCCTGCAAACCGTTGGCTCATCGTGTTCTCCTCCCTTTCGATAACGCTTTCATTTTTTTAGATGAACTGTCCAAGCTTGACGTGCCCTTTGATCAAATTGCGGGCGATAATGAGGCGCTGAATTTCATCCGTGCCGTCGTAAATGCGCCACAATCTCGCTTCACGATACCAGCGCTCGATCGGCATTTCTTTCGTGTAGCCCATGCCGCCGTGGATTTGCATGACGCGGTCGACGACGCGGTTGCCCATGTTCGCGCCAAACAGCTTCGCCATCGAGGCTAAATGGCGGTTGTCCTCCCCTTGGTCAAGCGTAAAGGCCGCGTTTAACACAAGCCATTTCGCCGCTTCGATTTCTACCGCCGAATCGGCAATCATCCATTGGATCGCCTGCCGCTCGGCGATCGGTTTGCCGAATGTGACACGCTCCTTCGCGTAGTCAATGGCCATTTGCAAAAGCCGCTCGGCCGCTCCGACCGCACGAGCGCCTACGACCCAGCGGGCGTAGCCGATCCACTCAAGCCCAAGCTTATAGCCGTGATGCAGCTCGCCTAAAATGTTTTCTTCCGGCACGCGCACGTTTTCGAAAATTAAGCTGGCTGGAGTGGAAGGTCCCATCGTATGTATCGGTTCCGAACGCCAGCCCATCTCGCGGTCGACGATAAAACACGTCACCCCTTCACGCCCGTTCGAGGCTTGGTGACGCTCTTTGTCGGTGATGGCGATCACCATGACAAAATCAGCGTCGTTGCCGCCGGTAATGAATGTCTTCTCCCCGTTTAACACCCACTCGTCGCCGTCTTTCACCGCCGTCATTTTAATGTTGCGCGTATCTGATCCTGCTCCCGGCTCGGTCATGGCAAAGCACGATTTTTTCTCGCCGTTGATCGTCGGGATCAAATATTTTTTCTTTTGCTCTTCATTCGCGTAATACAAAATGTTGTCCGCCGATCCGCCAAACTGGAACGGAACAAGCGTTTTCGACACTTCCATCAACACAATTGCCTGCATGACATGGCCCAAATTCGCGCCGCCGTATTCCTCCGGCGTGTTGATCCCCCAAAACCCCGCTTCCTTCGCTTTGAGCTGCAGCTCTTTTAATTTTTCGGGCGGGAGCCCAGGCTTCCCTTCGCGCTCATTGCGCAATACTTCATTTTCGAGCGGCATCAATTCTTTTTCGACAAACTTGCGGATCGCTTTTTGCACCATGCGCTGCTCGTCCGTTAAGCGCAAATACATGATGGTCCCCTCCCTTTTCCGTTACGCCTTTATGCTCGACTCCACTCATCAAAATACCAACCGGTTGGTATGTTATCTTTATTATATTCGAATGTTCTGAAAAGTACAATACCTTTTTTGATTTTCGTCCAACGGGAAAACGCCATATGCGTTCTCCCGTTGGCATGGAATCTATCGATCTATTCCGCCTGTATTTGCTTGCGCACGCTAGCGAGCGTTTTCCCGATTCCGCCATAAATGACAAGGTCAAACATCCCGTCCATTCTTGTCGCTGTTTTGTTGATCAATACTTTCCTTGTTGCCGGCGATTCGGCGGCGACATAAAACGGGATTTGATTCACGGGCGCCACTTCCAAACTTGTTCCCATCGCCAGAAGCAAGTCGCTGGCGGCCGCCGCAGCAAACGCTTCTTCCATGCGCGGCACGAGCCCGCCAAACAAAACGACATCCGGTTTGACAATCGTCTGGCACTTTTCACAGCGCGGCACCTCGTGACGGTTGATAAACGACAGATCATACTTGTTGCCGCATGACGGGCATGTCGCCGTCTGCAGCGTGCCGTGCAGCTCAATGACATTCGTGCTCCCTGCTTTTGTATGCAGCCCGTCAATATTTTGCGTCAAAATCGTCACCGTCTTGCCCATCTCCTCAAGCCAACGGAGAAACCGATGCCCATCATTCGGGGCAAAGCCGCCCATCATTTTTAATGAAAACATCCGCTTGAATCGACGCCAAAAATCAATCGGATCTTTTTTGTAATAATGCTCTGACAAATAATATTCGACATTGTCCTCTTGGGCGTAAAGGCCGTTTTCGCTGCGAAAATCAGGAATGCCGGACTCCGTGCTCATCCCGGCCCCGGTCAGGACGGCGATTGTATTCGCCTCTTTGATCCATTGCGCCAGTTGCCGGATTTTGTCCACTCTCGTTCTCTCCTTTCTTACGAACCTCTTGGTTTTGCCAGTCTCGCCTTCGGTTCTTTTCGAGGCCATAACGTATAGCTGAAACTCCAGACAAAATCAATCACTAAAACCAATGTCCAACGGGCTGGCATAGTTTTCTCACAAATGGAATCGCCTGCAAGAAAAACCCCTCTTCCGAACGAAGAGAGGCTACCGTAAATTGAACCCTTTCCCTTCCACAAACTCCTTCATGTACATCCGGACTTGGCGGCTGAGCATATCGGCCATCTGCCCGGTCCATGTGTCGCGGCGGCGGCCGTTTGTCCGTTGTTCATAATAGATAGAAACGGTTTCATTGTAGCGCTGCAGCTGCGCGATGAATCGCGCCCGGTCTTGGTCGTATTCGTCCTCGTGATAAACGTGTTCAAACGGCAGCCGCGGCTTTGGATCCGGCGTTTGCGCAGGATAGCCGACGGCAAGCCCGAACAGCGGAATGACCCGTTTCGGTATGTTAAGCAGTTGGCATACTTCCGGCAGGTTGTTGCGCAGCCCGCCAATGTAGCAGATGCCAAGCCCCATCGACTCCGCGGCAATGGCGGCGTTTTGCGCCGCAAGCGCCGTGTCAATCAGCGCAACCATAAACTTTTCCGTACTCTCAAGCGATGGAAGCACGTCTTTTCCTTCTAGCTCGCCAATGAGCTCATGGCGGTGAAAATCAGCGCAAAAGACAAAGAAATGGCCGTTATGCTCGACATAGGATTGATTTCCCGCCAGCTCGGCGAGCTTCCGTTTTTTCTCCGGATCTTTCACCCCGATGATCGAGTACGCTTGAACATAGCTTGAAGTCGATGCCGCCTGGGCGCATTCGACGATCGTGCGGATTTGTTCATCCGTCAACGGCCGGTCTTCAAACCGGCGGATCGAACGGTGCTGGAGAATCGTTTCGATGACTTGGTTCATGACTATGTCCTCCTTGAACAGCCCAACGGCTCTTTTTGTGAACATGATAACAAAAAAGAAAGAGCCATACAACGAATCGGCTCTTTCCCTTCCATTATCGCCCAAACCGCCCTTCCTGGTAATCGCGAATCGCCTCGCGGATTTGTTCCGGCGTGTTCATGACGAACGGCCCGTAGGCGACGACCGGTTCGTTCACCGGCTCGCCGGCATAAAGAAGAAGGCGGAGTTTTTCGCGGGCGGTCACGTTTAGCTCCGTTTCCTCGCCGCGGTTGTGGCGGCTGAAAAACAGCGCTTGCCCGGCTTTTCCTTCGATGTTGTCGGCACCGAACACGCCACTCCCCTCAAGAATGTACAAAAACCCATTGTAATGCCCCGGCAAATCTTGCACGACCGTTGTTCCCGGTTCGACAATCATTTCCACCATCGTGACGGGAACGATGTTTTTCGTCGGCGCTTTGACGCCTTTCGATGACCCGGAAAAGACCCGGATCGTCGCTCCCTCTTCCTTGCGCACGGGCATGTCTTTGGAGCGCAAGTTTTGGTAGCGCGGCTCGGTCATTTTGTACGCGCTCGGCAAGTTGACCCATAGCTGAAGGCTGTGCACGGTTGAACCGGACGCCGGGTCTTCCTTATGGACGACGCCGCGGCCGGCCGTCATCCATTGCACATCTCCAGGCCCGAGCGTGCTGTGGCCGGCTTTGCTGTCGAAATGTTCAAGCTCGCCGCTGATCACATACGTGACCGTCTCAATGCCGCGGTGCGGATGGACGTCAAACGTTCCTCGCTCAAAAATATCTTCCATCAGCAACAAAAACGGATCATACTCTTGCCAGTTCCCGGGCTCAAGCACCGAACCGCTGCGATGAATCGGACTGTTGGTGGTCATTTGCACGGTTTTCACGCGACGAATGCGGCGTTGAATCGCCATAACCTCTCCTCCCTTATGTTGCGCAATCCCGGCCGTTGCCGAAAGGAGTGCAGCTCAATCGGCAAACCGTTTCCTCCTTCATCGTACCGGATTCAACGAAAAACAGGCAAGTCATCTGCCTGAAAAATGGCGGCCATACCGCTCGCAAAAAACAAAAAACCTGCCGGCACTCGGCAGGTGGACGTTGGAAGAGGGATTCCAATCCCACCATAAAACTATTGATACAAGGATGAATGGACATGCTCGTTCATCACGTGCAAAATTTGTGCAAAATAATCTCCAGTGTGTCAATCCATGCAAAAAGGCGGGACAATCCGCCTTCTTTTCGTTGCTCGATTCTGCCTTTTTAACAAAATATCCGAAGGAAGTCTCCCGCCTCAAGGAGCGTGAAGGGCAAAAATGTACGCAAAAAGTATGCTAAAAGTGAACAAAAGGCCAATATAAATGGCCTTTCACGAAAGAAAAGTATGAATCAGATCCAAGCAATCCGAAACAACTTCATTGGGCGCCCGTCCTACTATTTGAAGCTGTCGGGCGCGCCAATCTAAACTTTTGACCTGATCGGTTAAAATCACGCCTTCAACGGCCAAGCCTGATGGCAATTCCACTTCAAATGGATATCCTTTTTGTTGCCGGGTGATCGGGCAAAGCACCGCAAACCCTGTCAATTGATTGAACCGCTTTGGTGATAGAACGATGCCGGGCCTTTTTCCTGCCTGCTCATGCCCTGCTTGTGGATTGAAATTGACGTAAACAAGATCCCCGCGATCCGGCGCTTGCATCAGAACAATTCATTCCCTTCTGTTCCAAAATCAATTTCAGCATGGCGATTTTCCGGCGTGATTTTAGCCAAAAGTTCCTCCAATGTCGGCTTTTTCTTTTTCGGGATCAACTTGATCGCTTGGTTCTCAACGATCACCTCCACTTCTGATCCTTGATGAAGCGCTAAACGTTCAGCAATCACGCTTGGGATACGAACCGCAAGGCTGTTTCCCCATTTTTGAACTGTTATTGTCATGATTGACACTCCTTTCTGTTTGTTTAATTCCATTATACCTCTCTCCTTTCATTTCGTATATACATAGTATATACATAAATTCAAAAAAAGATGCCATCGAGACGGTGTTTTCGATTCGAAACGAACGATTACGATTGATGATAAGACGCTGAACATGTTAAAAGATTTGAAGAAAAGTCAAAAGGATTCCCAAAAAATGAAAAACGACTGCCAACGCAGTCGTATCAAGGGTTTCATGATTTACAATTTGACAGGATCGGATATTAGAAATGGAGGAAGAGGGATTCGAACCCCCGCGGGCTGTGACACCCCTAGCGGTTTTCGAAACCGCCCCCTTCAGCCAGACTTGGGTATTCCTCCGTATGAAAATGGAGCCTATCGGATTCGAACCGATGACCTCCTGCGTGCGGGGCAGGCGCTCTCCCAGCTGAGCTAAGGCCCCATGTCTATAATGGTCGGGAAGACAGGATTTGAACCTGCGACCTCACGGACCCGAACCGTGTGCTCTACCAAGCTGAGCTACTTCCCGACATAGGCTGGTTTACCTTGCGACAATTCACATTCTATATGAACCTCAAAGGAAAGTCAATAGTTTTTTTATCTTTTTTTCGCCATAACGGATGAAAATTTATCTTTTTTCTGAAACGACCTGCATAGCTGCCGCTCCTTTTTTCCTATACTAAAAACACAGCAACCGTGTAAAGGAAAGGGGGCGCTTTGTGAAACTCATTCCGCCGGCGCGGCGCAAACGGGCGCATTTGTCGCAATTGACAACCACCCATTTCCATTTGCGTCATCCGCTTGTCGTCGCCTTTTTTTCCTTTTCGTTTCCGGGTTTCGGCAATTTGATGCAGCAACGCTACGCCACGGCCTTTATGTTAATCCTCTGGGAGCTGTTTATCAACACAAAAGCCCATATCAATACAGGTATATTATACTCGCTGCTTGGCGATTTTGAAAAGGCAAAAGCCGTTCTTGACGAACGATGGCTCATGTTTTATGTGGCCATCTACATGTACAGCATTTGGGACAGCTACCGCGGCTCAGTCGACATGAACAAGCTGTATTTGCTCGCCGACCGCGAAGATGCGCCGATCTCTTCCATCCGAATGGGAATATGGGATATTAATTATTTGGACAAGCGCGAGCCTTGGCTGGCGCTGGTCTGGTCGGTGCTCGCCCCGGGCCTTGGCCATTTGTATGTCCATAAAGTGATCACCGGCCTGTTTATCTTCACCTTTACCATTTTGGTATCGTATTTCGCCCACTTGCCCGAAGCGATTACGTACACGCTGACGGGCCGATTCGATTGTGCAACGAAGATCATCGATATGCAGTGGGCGCTTTATCTGCCATCGATTTATTCGTTCATCTTTTACGATGCTTACGTATCAGCGGTCGAATACAACAAGTTGTTTGAAAAAGAACTAGCCCACTATTTGCGGCGCCGCTTTCAGCCGAAACGGTTCGCATGGCCGATTTGATGGGAGGCGTTTCATGATTGTCATTGCCACTTTCGAGAGCCACCTATTCGTTGAACTGGCGATTTCAGCGCTTCAAGAAAAAGGGATTGCTGAACATCAGATTTTTGCAGTCCCGCTCAACCGCTCTGCCGAACCGCCGCGCCTGCTTGATACGCTCCATCACGCCAACGGGTTCAGCTTCCTTGACTTGGCGGCGATTTTAGGAACGTGCTTGATGCTGCTAGGGGCGATTTACGGCTATGTGTTGGCATGGGGTCCGATCATTTGGGGGATTATCGGGGCGGTTTCAGGCATCGGAATCGGCATTTTGCTCAAATGGTGGGTAAGCCGAAAATCCACGCACCGTCAAAGCCGCACAGGCGCTGATATCGTGCTTCTCATCCGTTGCGATGAACAGCAATGGCCGGCCGTGGAGCAGTTGCTGCGGGGCCATCACGCGCTTGGACTCGCCGGCGTTCACGACAAGCAGCCGAATAGATAGGCATTTCATCCCCTTTCACTGAAAAACCCGAGGGAACACCCCCTCGGGTTTTCGCCGCTCTGCCGTTTTCAATAGACATCTCGCCGCATAAAGACAAAAAAAGCGACAAGAAGCCCTGCAAGCCCCCAGACAGCCAGCACGGCCATCGAAAAGCCAAGCGTCATCCCCTCAATCGGCGGAGCCGCTCCTTTTATGTAATCCGTCAGCCGCAAATTGACCATAAACAAATATTTTGCCGAATGCCACGACGACACCATGTTCGACAAAATCGCGCCAGAAATCAATGCTGCCAGCATGATGCCCATCACCGCCGCCGTGCTCCTAAGCAGCACGGAAAACATAAACGTCAGTGTGCCGACGACAACGCTCACAAACGCTGCCAGCCCGAGCTCGATCAAAATGTATTTCCATTGCGGAATCATGTGGACATTCGCTGTATTGAGATCCTCTCCTTGCTGGACAAATCCGGTCAATAGCGGCAGACGGAAGCCGCCATATCCAAACACGAGTCCGGAGATGGCATACGACAGCACCGCCGCCATCAGCATAATGAGCGACACCGACAGGAGCAACGCGATATATTTGCTCAACAAAATTTTCCACCGCTTCACCGGCCGAACGAGAAGCAGCTTGATCGTTCCAGCGCTTGCCTCGGACGACACTAAATCGGCCGCAACCACCATCACTAAAAGCGGCAAAAACAAGTCGATGGCGTTTTCGATAAACGTGCGCATAAACGTCGGCGCTCCAGGGGCGGACGGATTAATGTTGTGCTCTAAGTAGTACTGCTGCTGCTTGAGGCGGATTTGCAAGTATTTCCGCCACTCCTCAGACATGCTCGGCGACTGCAAGCGGTTTTGCAAATCGACGATTTGCTGCTGCAGCTGCGTCCGCCAGTCGGTCGTGCCAAGCCGTTTTCTCAACTCTTCCGTCTCGCGGTATTGGGCGTATGTAAACAAGGCGACGAGCACCGCAATGATGGCGGCGATCACCCATAGCCGCTTTTTGCGGACGATTTTCAACATTTCATTATACACGAGCTTACTCAATCGTTTCGCCCCCTGTCAGCTCGATAAACAAGTCCTCGAGCGTCGGCAGCCGCGGTTCAATTTCCGAAACCGAGACGCCGGCTTGGACAAGCTTGGCGTTCCAAGCGGCTAGTCTCGACGGCTCATATGGCGTGACGATCGTCTCTTCATCGGCGCGCAACACCTCGGTTTCCGCCGCTAACAGCGCCCGCGCCCGATCCGTTGGAGCGGCTTTCCAGACGACGCGCGCCTGTTGGTTTAACAGCCGCTCAACCGTGTCCACGGCCAAGAGCCGTCCTTTCGCCATAATGGCGACGCGGTCACACATTAATTGAATTTCACTTAACAAATGCGATGAAACAAGGACGCTCAACCCTTCCGTTTCCGCCAAAAAGCGGATGAAGGCGCGCATTTCGCGAATGCCGGCCGGGTCAAGGCCGTTGGTCGGCTCGTCCAAAATGAGCACCTTCGGCTTTCCAAGCAGCGCCTGAGCGATGCCGAGCCGCTGCCGCATGCCGAGCGAATACGTGCCCACTCGGTCATGGATGCGCTGTTCAAGGCCGACGAGCTTCGCCACTTCCATGATCCGATCTGCACCAATTCCCGGCATCATGCGGGCGAAATGTTCAAGGTTTTCCCAGCCTGTTAAATACGGATACATTTCTGGGTTTTCGACGATGCAGCCGATCTGGCGGATCGCGTCGGTAAACTGGCGGTGAAGATCATACCCGCAAATCGCCACCGTCCCCGACGTCGGCCGAATGAGCCCGACGAGCATGCGGATCGTCGTCGTTTTTCCCGCGCCGTTCGGCCCTAAAAAACCGAATACTTCCCCCTCATGCAACTCAAACGAAATGCCTTTAATAATTTCCTTGCCGCGAATCGTTTTCCGCAGCTCTTTGACCGCTAACGTCACCTGTTTGGTCATTGCTCACCCTCCTCCGTCAACGTGATGAGCGAGGCGACGCGCTCTCCAATCCGCTTGTAGCCTGCCGCGTTTGGATGAAAATGGTCGCTGTACAAATAGTCGTTGACATGGAGGGCAAACAAATCAAACGTCGGCACCGCGACGATGTTCGGATAGCGGGCCGCCACTTCCGCTGATGCAAAATTCCAATCGCGCACAACCGCCGACGTCCATTTGGCATCGTCTAAATCGCCAAACGGGTTGTACAAACCGATCGCAAAAATGACCGCTTCGCTGTTGAAGCGGCGCAGCGCGGCGAAAATGCGGTCTAGGTTGGCTACATATCGCCGTTTCGCCTCATTCAGCTGCTTTCGATCCAGTTTCAACGCTTCCCCGCCTTGAAACAAGTCGTTGCCGCCGATGGTCATCACAATAAGATCCGCCATGGCGACTTGCCGCTGAATCTCAGGCTGGCCAAGCTGGCGAAGCAGTCCGTCAGAGCGAAGGCCGCGGATGGCCAAGTTCGTCACACGGATCGGTTTGTCCGTTTGCCGGCGAAGCTCATCGACCATATAGCCGACATACCCTTTTCCGCTTTCATCGCCCGTTCCTCTCGTCAACGAATCGCCAAGAGCAACAATATCCATTTTCTCGTCATGTTGCCTTGTTTCAGCCGTCGGCGGCCGTTGTTCTTTCGTCGGCGGCTTGGCGGCCGAAAAAAACTGGTCTTGCACCGCCAATGCCAGGCCGCCAAGCCAAAGCACTCCGGACAGGGCGGCAACGGCTATGAGAAGCGCAACTGTGCTCCGTCGCATGCAACCACCTCATTTCTTCATCGTTGTCATCTCTCGCGATCCGTCTTGGCATTGTTCGCCATCATTGGTTTGATCCGACAACCGCCGTTTTATTCGCCAATGTTTCGGATTCCAATACTTCTTCAGCTTCGACGCCGCTTCCTTTCCAACCAACAGCGCCCCGATCCAAAACATGATTTCCGCCGCCACAATGGCAACCGCAACGATCGACGCTTTGGCCGCAGTCGAAAGCGGTAAAAATGGCGCGATGGGCGGAATGACCCAAACGACGAACGATGCGATGATGAGCCCGACGCCGATGTGATGCGTGACGGACCGCCTCTGTTTCACTCTTCCGTTCCCCCTTGCTCATTGACGCTCTTTCCAACAGGAATCATGATCGCTTATTTCCACTCTAACATATACACCGCGATTTCACGAAATGATCCGCCTAAAAACCGAACACACACAAAAACAGTTTTTCCCGTTTTTCCAATTTTCGCTTTCCCGTCAAAAAAAGAAACCCAGCCGAATCGGCCAGGCCAATCGAATGATCACCGTTGTTTCTGCCAATAATCGATCAACCCCATCGCGCACACTTGCAAATCAAGCTCGATCGCCGCATGCGCCGACGACGAAGATGGAGCGCCATGATCATCAAGAAACGCCATCACTTCGCCGCGCAACCGGTGCGCTGCCATTTTCGCCTGCTCGGCAGCCGGCGCTTCCGGATGACGGTCGACCGCTTCTTTTCCCGCCGCCACGAACTTCGGCAGCCAAACGCGAAGCTGGCGGAACGCCTCCTGCGGGTCATCCAGCATGCCAAAATGGCCAAAATAAATGCGTTCCGGTCTCAGCTTCTCAAGTCTTGCCGCCGACTGCTTCATGGCCTCGGGATCAAATTGGTTCGGAGATGTTGAAGGCAGGCAAAACGTAAGCCCCGCTTCTTGCAGCTGCGGATAAAAAACGCCGATCGTATCGCCGGTGAACACGCCGCGGCTGTACGAATCATAAATCGAAACGTGATGGTTCGCATGCCCCGGCGTATCATAAAACACAAGCGTCCGCTCCGCACTCAACTTCAACGTTTCCCCGTCCTCTTTCACGATCAATCGCTCTTCTGGCACCGGAAGAATCGGATCAAAGAGCGACTCAAACTGCGCGCCGTACACCGCCTTCGCTCCAGCGATGAGGCGCGATGGATCAGCCAAATGCCGCTTCCCTTTCGGATGGACGACAACCATCGCATTCGGGCAATGCTGAAGAAGCAACCCCACGCCGCCCGCATGATCCAAATGAATATGGGTGACGATGATATAGCGAATATCAGACGGATCAATATGAAGCGCTTTCAACCCAGCAAGCAAATGCGGCACCGACGGGCTTGGCCCTGTTTCCACGATCGCCAAGTTCTCTTCGTGAAGCACGTATGTACCGGTGCGCTGCGGCATGCGCAAATCATACAAATCGATGAGTGAAATGCGGCGGCCGAGATCAAGCGGCTGTGCCATGTTCCCTCTCCCCCTTTGGTTGATGATGCAGAATATTTTAACATAGAAACCGGCTTCCCGCTACAGGGGTTGATAAAAAAGCAGCCCCTGCCCAGAGGGCAAGAGCCGCCTTCTCGTTTCAACTGTCGTCAACGGGGCAACAACTGCTCCGCGCGCTATTTTTGAGGGCAGGCGCTGTCGACCGTTGCCCTCCGCAGCACGAACAAGCTCCCTGATGCTCAACCCGATCGCATCCAACGCTGCCGCCAACGGAAAGACACTGTCGTTTGCCAAGCGCCCCCTAATGCTTACGACGCCAACTCCCTGCCAGTCGCCTTTCCTTTCCGCCCGTTTCGGATCGCCAGCCATACCGCCGCGGCCCAACCGATGACGATGAGGCCATAAACGGTCGGATACACCGGCGCAGGCGCCTCCCAAGCGTGCAGGAGCGTGCGGACGTTCGTCAAAATAATCAACCCGCCGACCAACACTCCAAGCAAATGGGACGGCAGTTTGCGCACAAGCCAAGCGGCGATCGGTGCAGCGACGACCCCGCCAGCCATGAGCGTCAGCACCCAGTGCCAGTTCACTTGCTCCCAACCAAGCGAAATGACGAATCCTAGCGTCGCCGACAGCGCGACGGCAAATTCGGATGTATCGACGGTGCCGACCACCTTGCGCGCTTCCATGCTTTTATTGGCCAACAACACCGGCGTCGCAATCGGCCCCCATCCTCCACCGCCGGTCGCATCAAGGAAGCCAGCCACCAATCCGAGAGGGACGAGCTGCTTATTGGACCACTGTTTTCCGGGCGTCGACGGCGCGCGGCCGTTCAACACTAAAAATCGATAAATAATGTAAAAGCCAAGCGCCAACAAAAACAAGGATACATATGGTTTAATCAAATCTCCCGGCAAATTGCTTAAAAAGCATGCTCCGACAAACGCGCCGACCGACCCGGGAATGATGAGCCTAAAGGCCATGCGGCGGTCGACGTTGCCGAACTTCCAATGGGAAGCGCCAGATGCCGCCGTCGTCACCACTTCCGCCAAATGAACGGACGCCGAGGCGACGGCCGGAGCAATGCCGAACGTCAATAACAACGTCGACGACGTGACGCCATACGCCATTCCAAGCGAGCCGTCAATCAGCTGGGCGATAAATCCTACAAACACAAAAACGATCAGTTTTTTCATTGGTTTCCCTCCGTTTGCAATGGTTGAGCGCGTTACTTATAATTTAAATCTCATTATTCATAGATGTCAACTATGAATTTTTAAAAAATAAAAAATGCGATCATTTATTTTAGTCCCTGCTCGCAAGATGACGTTGCGAACACCGACGGCTTGGCGGCCGACGGACGGAAGGCGCCGCGCGGCCGTCCATCAAGACAAACAGCCGCCTGCAGAAAAAAGGCGCCCCGAATATGGCGACGGGACACCTTTTGAATGCTGGCTTTCGATCAGAACTTCCCTTGATACCGCTCGACTTCCCAAGCGTGGACCGCCGTGCGGTAGCTGTTCCATTCGTCTTTTTTCATCGCGACGTATTCGTTGAATACGTGCTCGCCAAGCGTCGCGCGGCCGATTTCTCCGCTTTCGAACGCAGCGATGGCCTCGCCCAAGTTTTCCGGCAAGTTGTCAATGCCAAGCTCCGCACGTCGTTCTTCCGACATATGGAAGATGTCTTCATCAATCGGCGCCGGAGCGGTTAAACCTTTTTCGACACCGTCAAGGCCAGCGGCAGCGATGATGGCATACGCCAAATACGGATTGGCCGACGGATCCGGGCAACGGAGCTCAACGCGCGTCGCGACGCCGCGTTTGGCCGGAATGCGGATGAGCGCCGAACGGTTGGAAGCGGACCAAGCGATGTAGCAAGGCGCTTCATACCCTGGCACAAGCCGTTTGTACGAGTTGACAAGCGGGTTCGTAACCGCCGCGAAGTGTTTTACGTTTTTCAGCAAGCCCGCGATGAATTGGTACGCTGTTTCTGACAACTGGTTCGCATCGTTCGGATCAAAGAACGCATTTTCCCCATCTTTGAAGAGGGAAATGTTGACATGCATGCCTGAACCGTTGATGCCAAACACCGGTTTTGGCATAAACGTCGCATGGAGACCGAACTTGCTGGCAATCGTTTTGACAACCCATTTGTACGTCGTCGCATTGTCAGCCGCACCGAGCGCATCGGCATATTTGAAGTTGATCTCATGCTGGCCTTCCGCCACTTCATGGTGCGACGCTTCAATCGTAAAGCCCATCGCTTTTAAGGCGCGGTAAATTTCAAGGCGAACGCGTTCGCCCAAGTCTTTCGGAGACGGTTCGAAATAACCGCCGCCATCATGGAGCTCGAGCGTCGGATTGCCGTTTTCATCGGCTTTGAACAGGAAAAACTCCAGCTCCGGACCGACCGAGATCGTATATCCTTTTTCCGCCGCCCGCTCGATCGTTTTTTTCAGCACGTTGCGCGGGTCGCCTTCAAACAGCGTGCCGTCCGGATTGGTCACCGAGCAGAGAAAGCGCGCTTCCGCATAGCCTTCCTCGACCGTCCACGGCAAAACAGCAAACGTATTCAAATCCGGCAGAAGATACAAGTCGGAACGGTTGATCGGCGAGAAGCCTTTGATCGACGAACCATCAAACATGATTTTCCCTTCGACAACATCATCAAGCTGTTCAGCCGTCACGGTCACGTGCTTTAAGATCCCTTCAATGTCGACAAACTGCAAATGAAGAAGCTCAACGTTTTTTTCTTTGATCTTCTCTTTGATTTGTTCCAACAACTCCGTTTGTGTAGAGGAAACGAACGGTTTTGACATGTTACATTACCTCACATTCGTGCGTTTATTTTTCTAACATGCTTTTATTATAGAAAAAGAGAAGCCGTTTGGCAACACTTTTTTATCAATTTTTCTGTATTTTTATAATGAATTTTTTTGCAAACGGTTTCAAATGAGACGAATATTTATACAAAAAAAGCCAGCCGAGGAGATAATCGTCTCCTCGGCCAACTTTTTCTATCCACTATTGATGTTACGTTTTCTCCTCACGCCGACGCCACGAGCCGGACGAAATGATCGGCAGGCCGGCGGCTTTTTCCGGCAAGTAAACGTAAACGTACCCTTCGATCGGCTGGTGGGCGTCGCGGACCCATATCCGCTCATATTCGTTATCGTCCCGTCCTTCGGCGTAGTCTTCAAGCTCATCCATCGCTTTGAGCCCTTCCTCCGTCACCGTCAACCATTCCCCTTCCACTTCCCCTTCTTCTCGGAGCACAAGCGCAGGGTACGGGCCGACGCTGTACAAACGGCCGTTCACCTTCCCTGGGCATACGGCGCGAACATAAGGAGCTACAACACAATGGTTGTCCTCGCCGGTCAGCAACGTTCCATACACAAACACTCGATATCGTCTTTCCGCCATCTCACTTTTCTCCTTTTGTTTACATAACATAGATTATGAAAACTTGAAGAAGAAAACAAAAACAATGGAAGCCCTGCCTCTCATCCATCCTTGCCGCTCCGTGGCGGCGCCAGTGTGAATTTGTCAAGCGGACAGCGGACAACGAAAAAGCCGCGCCAGCTCCATGAGCGGCAACGGCACGGCTTGCGATGATCCCGCGGCAAACGAATGACGCTTTCTTCATCATATCCGTTCGACAACGAGAAGTCAAGCAACAGTTTACGCGGATGGCTTCCATTTAATGCTGCAGCCGATGCTCGGCTTTTGCTTTTCCGGCACCGGACGGCCCTCCAACAAAGCATCCAGCGCGGCGCGGATCGATTCCCCGGTCACCGGAATGCCGTTGTTCGGCCGCGAATCATCAAGCTGGCCGCGGTAAACGCATTTCAGCTCACGGTCGAAAATATAAAAATCCGGGGTGCAGGCGGCGTCGTACGCCTTCGCCACTTCTTGCGTTTCGTCATACAAGTATGGGAACGGGTAGCCAAGCTCTTTAGCCACTTTTTTCATGTTTTCGGGCGAATCTTCCGGATATTGTTCAGCATCGTTGGAGTTGATGGCGACAAACGACACCCCTTTGGGCATATAATCGTTTGCTAGGCGAACAAGCTCGTGCTGTACATGCTTTACAAACGGGCAATGATTGCAAATGAACATAATGACAGTCGCTGCGTCCGATTTCACATCCTCAAGACGAACGACGTTGCCATCGATGACATTCGTGAGGGCAAACGGGGGCGCTTGTTTGCCAAGCGGAAACATATTCGATTCGACAGCTGGCATACCTAACACCCTTTCTTCCATTTTTCTCTTTCTATTATACCAAAAGAGAGCGGAACGCCACAAATAAACCGCCCAAACCGACCGAGCGGCAGCGGCATATGATGCCACATAGACGAACGGAAAGGAGGCTTTTCCCATTGATTTACATGAACAAACAGATGACCCCGCGCGTGTACGGTGCAACTCCGCCTCCCTCCTCGCATTCGGTGTTTTATTACCGACGCGCAAAAACGGAACAAATGATTGAAGAGCAAACCCAGCTGCTTGAACAATTGACCGAGGCGTTCCTTCGCCTCAAGCTGGCGGTGGAGGAAGGACGAAAGCAGCAAGCCGATGATCGTGAGAAAATCGCCGATGCCTTGACTCGGCTTGAGTGTTCGCTTGCCGCCGGGCAAACGGAACAAGCCGAGCATAGCGGGCGTCTCGTCAAGGCGCTGGACGGCCTCAAGGGGATGGTGGCGGCAAGCCAAACCGAGCAAACGGAACTGTATCGCGAACTAACTGAAACCGTTTCGCGCTTCATTGATGCCTCTAATGCCGGGCAAAACCTGCAGGCGGAGCAAAGCAAGCAATGGGCGGCAGCGTTCGACCGGCTCGAGCAATGGCTTGCTGCCAGACAACGAGAACAAGCGGAGCTCGCCGAAACACTGGCCCGCCTTGAACGATCGATCAACGCTCACGAGCAGATGGAGCACGAACAGCGGCGCGCATGGGAGGAGCAGTTTACAAAAGAAGAAACAGCGCGCCAAGCGGTCATCGAAGCGTTGATGGTGCAAAGTGAAGCGATGCACCGGCTTGAGCGGCAATCGACTGAGCGGGAACAAACAACCGAAAGAATGGCCGCCCGCCTGGAAGGACAAGAAAAACTGTACCAAAAATTAGTGGAACAGCTCGAGTTGCAGCACGTCTTTCACCAGACCGTCATCGAGCGGCTTGAAGCGCAAGAGGCGGCGCAATACAAAGTGACCCGCCAGCTCGATAGCTTAAAAGAAGCGCTGTATGAACGATGCTCCTTTATCGTTGACAGCGTCAAACAACTGTTTTCCTCGTTCTTTTCCGGGAGGGGGCGCAGCCAAAAAATCGACCGCCAAGCTGCTGAACCAAAAAACCCGATCCGCTTGTAGAATGTCATCCTCTTTCGGCGTCTGCCGCCATCCGCCGGCTGAAACGGCGGACTGTTTTTTTTGGCTGGCTGCCGTCGGATGGCAAAAGCAAATCAATGGACAACAAGAAACGAAACATCCCATAATAAGAACTAACCATTTTTATCATCTCGCGCCGAGAAGACCCCCACTTCTACGCGTTAGCGTAGGTGGGAGAGCGTTCAACCGCAAGGAAAAGAAAGCCTTGATACATCAACATTTCGAGAGGGAGGAGAAATGATCATGCCGCTAAAGCTCAGCGTTCTTGATCAATCGCCCATCGCCGAAGGCATGACCGCGGAAGAAGCGCTTGAAAACACGATCCGGCTCGCCCAGTTTGTCGAAGAGCTCGGCTACAAGCGTTTTTGGGTGTCCGAACATCACGACGCGAACAGCCTCGCCGGCTCGTCTCCAGAAGTGCTGCTTGGACACATCGGGGCGAAAACGTCGCGCATTCGCATCGGCTCAGGCGGAGTGATGCTGCCGCACTACAGCGCCTATAAAGTGGCAGAAAATTTCCGCGTGTTGGCGGGTCTAGCCCCCGGCCGCGTCGATCTCGGCATCGGCCGCGCGCCTGGCGGCATGCCGCGGGCGACGATGGCGCTCCAAGACGGCCGGCCGCGTTCAGCGGATCGCTATCGGGAGCAAATCGATGACTTGCTTGGGTATTTGCACGATGCGCTTCCGCCCGTCCACCCGCTTTATGGCGTCAAGGCGACGCCGATTGTGCAATCGCCTCCAGACGTTTGGCTGCTCGGATCCAGTTCGGAAACAGCGAAGCTGGCGGCGGAAAAAGGGCTGCCGTACGCCTTCGCGCAATTTATTAACGGCGAAGGCGGCCAAGAGTACATGCAACTGTATCGCGACCGGTTTACCCCATCGCCGCATTTGGACGAGCCGCGTACACTCGTGGCTGTATTTGCGATTTGCGCCGAAACGGATGAAAAAGCGGAATGGATCGCGGGAAGCCTTGACTTGACGCTGCTCATGATCGAGCAAGGGATGGCCGTCAACGGCACGCCGAGTCCGGAAAAAGCAGCCGCCTACCCATACAGCCCGTATGAACGCAAACGGGTTGCGGACAACCGGAAGCGGATGATCGTCGGCAGTCCGGCGCGCGTCAAAGACGAGCTGTATCGGCTGAGCGAAAAGTATGAAACAGAGGAAATCATGCTCGTGACGATTACATACGACTTCGAGGATAAACTCGCGAGTTTCCGGCTCATCGCCGACGCTGTATGGGGGTGAACGCGATGCAGATTCTCTCCATTAATGTCGGGAAGCCGAAAACGATTCACATCGGCGGCCAGTGGATCACAACCGGCATTGACAAAACGCCGGTCGCTCATCCCGTTGCGGTCGGCAAACAAAACTTGGCTGGAGATGGACAAGCTGACCTCGTCCATCACGGAGGAGAAGATAAAGCGATTTGCGCCTATCCGTCCGAGCATTTCGTCTATTGGGAAGAGCGATACGGCCGCCCGTTTACGGCGGGGGCGTTTGGCGAAAACTGGACGCTTCTCGGTTTGACGGAAGACGATGTATGTCTTGGCGACATTTATGCCGCCGGCACAGCGCTCGTACAAGTGTCACAGCCGCGCCAGCCGTGCTCCAAATTGGCCTTCAAACATCAGCTGCCCGATTTGCCGAAAGCCGTCTGCCAGACAGGAAAAAGCGGGTTTTACTTTCGCGTTCTCAAAGAGGGCGTCGTCGCTCCAGGCGCGCCGCTCGTTCTCGTCGAGCGGGGCGCGGGGGCGCTATCCATCGCGTATATCAATCACATTTACTATTATGAGCGGGACAATGCCGCCGCCATAAAGCAAATCGCCAGCCATCCAGCCTTATCCGCAAGCTGGCGCGAAGCGTTTCAAAAGCGCCTCTCCGAGCGAACGCGTCCTTAAGCCTATGCTGGCAAGACACGCCCGACACAAGCCGGTGTTTCACGCAACGATAGAAAGGCGCCCTGATCGTCGACCCTCGCGACACATGGCTTTGTTCAACGATCGGGGCGCTCGTTTTCGGTTCAGCGGGAGAGCGGCGTCGCCGCGCAGGCGCATTCCTCATCGGGCCGCATGCACACTGCGCTTCCAATAGCGGCAATACAACTGGAAATAAAATCCTTTTGCGGCCAACAGCTCTTCATGCGTCCCTTGCTCGATCACTTTGCCTTCGTTAAGCACAAGGATGCGGTCGGCATGTTGAATCGTGTTCAGCCGGTGCGCGATGACCAAGCACGTCCGGCCGTTCATGAGCCGCGCGAGCGCTTCTTGAATGCGCACTTCGGTCACCGTATCGATGTTGCTCGTCGCTTCGTCCAAAATCAAAATGGCCGGGTCGGCGATCATCGCCCGAGCGATGGCCAACAGCTGCCGCTGCCCTTGGCTGATTCCGCCGCCTCCGGGGGACAGCACGGTGTCATAGCCGTTCGGCAGCTTCATAATAAACGAGTGGGCGTTCGCCTGGCGCGCCGCCTCCTCGACTTCTTCATCGGTCGCCTCAAGCCGGCCGTAACGAATGTTGTCGCGGATCGTTCCGGCGAACAAAAACGTATCCTGAAGCACAAATGCCATATGCCGGCGCAAACTCGCTCGCTTGATCGTCCGGCTGTCGCGCCCGTCGATCAAAATCACGCCTTCATCCGGATCATAAAAGCGGGTCAACAGCTGCAATACGGTCGTTTTGCCGGCTCCAGTCGGACCGACAAGCGCGACCGTCTCCCCCGGGGCGATGGAAAAGGTGACGCCGTCGAGCGCCGGGCGCTGTTTGTCGTAAGAAAAGACGACTTGACGAAACTCAATGCGTCCATCAAGACGGTCCAAAGCCACCGCTTCCCGCTCGTCTTTCTCTTCTTTCGGCAAATCCAAAATTTCCAACACCCGTTCAGCGCCAGCCAACGCCGACAGCAACGTGTTCCATTGGTTGGCCAAATCGTTGAGCGGGCGGGTAAACTGGCGGGCGTATTCGACAAACACGACGATCGTCCCGACCGATATCGCTCCTTTGGCCGCCAGCCATCCGCCGACGCCAGCGATGAGAGCGAAGCTTACGTTGTTTAAAAAGTTCATCAGCTTCGGGATGAAGCCGGAATACGTTTGCGCCCAAAACCCGGCTTGTTTCAGCTCGGCGTTTTTGCGCGCCAATTCAGACTCCATCCGCTCTTCTTGGGAAAACAGCTTCACGACTTTCTGTCCGGAAATGACCTCTTCGATAAAGCCGTTCATCTCACCGAGCGCCCGTTGCTGCTCACGGAAACGCACCCGCGTCCGGTTTGTAATCCAGCGCATGCCCACATACATCAGCGGCACGACAACAAGCGTTACGATCGTCAACACAACGCTCTGTAAAAGCATGACCACGATCGCGCCCATCAACGTCAACGTGCTCGAGACGACCTGGACAACCGTACTGTTAAATGTCTGGCTCATATTGTCGATGTCGTTTGTAATCCGGCTCATCAGCTCCCCTTGCTGGCGGCGGTCAAAAAACGAAATCGGCAGCTCATGAAAATGGCGAAACAACCGCTCTCTGATCGCATGCACCGTCCGCTGGCCGACATCGATCATCCAATAGTTTTGCAAAAACGTCGCCGCGCCAAGGGCCATATAAATGGCAAGAAGCAAAACGAGCGTCGCTAAAAAACCGTCCGTCCTCCGCTCGACGATGTACACATCGACCGTCCAGCCGATGACGTACGGACCGGCGAGCGCCAGCGCTGAGCTGACGACAACCATGGCCATAGCCGCAAACAGCTTTCGCTTTTGCGGAGCGATAAATGCCCAGAGCCGCCGCAAGGTGCCGACGCTGTTTTTTGCCCGCTGCGGACTTGCTCCCAAACGCGCTACGTGAGGACTATGCCGTAGTGACATCAATCGATCCCTTCTTTCCTTCCTGCGTGGCGACGCTGCGTCGATACAGTTCGCTTGCCGCCAGCAGTTGTTCATGGCTTCCTTGCGCGATCAGGCGGCCGTCTTCCAAAAGCAAAATCGTATCCGCCGCCATCGCTGTGCTCACCTTTTGCGTCACTATCACCGTCGTGCACGCATACCGCCGCAACGCTGCGAGCAGCTTTGCTTCCGTCTCTGCATCGAGCGCGCTTGTGCTGTCATCCAAAAGCAAAATGCGCGGTTGCCCAACCAAGGCGCGGGCGATCGACAGCCGCTGCTTTTGCCCGCCTGATAAATTGACGCCCTTTTGACCGATCAGTGCGTCGTATCCATCCGGAAACCGAGTGATTGTTTCATGAATTTGCGCATCACGAGCCGCCTGCACAATCTCTTCCATCGTCGCTGTCATCTTGCCGAAGCGAAGGTTGTCGGCGACCGTTCCGGAAAATAGCAGCACTTCCTGCGGAACAAAACGAACATACATTCGCAGTTGTTCGACAGAAAACTCGCGCACGTCGATGCCGTCGATCAACACTCGCCCGGCGCCTGGTTCATACAGCCGGGGGATGAGCTGAAGAAGCGTCGATTTGCCGGAACCAGTCGCCCCTAAAATAGCCGCCGTTTCTTGCGCGTGGATGACAAACGATACGTCAGAAAGCGCGTCAAGTTCGCTGTCTGGATAGCGGAACGAAACGTGCTCAAAGCGAATTTCCCCGCGCCGGACGATCGGTTCATCGGCTCTGTGCTCCCCGCTTCGCTCTTCCGGCACCTCAAGCAGTTCAGCGAGGCGGGCGGCCGAGGCGCGCGCCCGCGAGAACGCCATGGTAATAAACGTAAACATCGACAACGCCGCCGTCGCCCGCGTCGCGTAGTTGACGACGGCGACGACTTGCCCGGCGCTCGCCGTCCCGGACTCAACATCCAGGCGGCCGAAAAACAGCAGAGCGAGAATGGCCGTGTTCATCAAAACCAACAACACCGGGGTGATCGTCTCGATGAGGCGCAGCACGCCCATCGTCCGCTCCATGAGCGCATTGTTCGCCGCCGCAAATCGCTCCTCTTCATATTCTTTTCTCATCCATGCTTTGATGAGGCGCATGCCGGCCAAATTTTCACGCATCACGCCATTCACGCGATCGAGTGCCCGTTGGACGGCGGAAAAGGACGCCGCTGCCCTTTGCACAACCCACAATAAAAAAGCGGCGGAAAGCGGAACCGCGACCGCTAAAACCAACGCCAGACGAGCATGGACGACAAACGCCATCGCGACGCCAAAGACGACCAGAAGCGGTGCACGCAAGGCGATGCGCAAACTCATAAACAACATGTTTTGCACTTGGGTCACATCGTTCGTCATCCGGGTGATGAGCGAGGCCGGCGACAACTGCTCGATGCGCGCAAGCGAAAACGATTGGATTTTGGCAAACAGCGCCGTCCGCAGCGCAAATCCGTACTCCTGACCGACGTAGGCTGCGGCAAATGAGTTGGCGATGCCTGAGGCAAACGCCAACAGCGACGCCCCGAGCATCACGGCTCCCCACGTGAAAATGGCCGCAACATCCTGTTTCATGACACCATCGTCGATGATTTTCCCCATCAACAGCGGCTGCCAAAGCTCGATGATGAGCTCCGTCAACATAAACAACCAAGCTAACGCCATCCACTTCCAGTATGGCCGCAAATAGATAAGCACCCGCCCCATGTCTGCGCCACTCTCCTCTCCATTCCGATCGCGGGGCCCAGCCGCCGTTCATCGTTGTGTATAATTTTATTCTAAACCCGAAATATTTATTTGACAATGAGAATGCATTTGCAGAAGCGGAGATGCTCCCGGCCAAGAGGAACAAAACCCCCGAACGAATGTCTCATCGCTCGGGGGCCATCGGCGGCAATAGGGGAACAACTGGTCTGTTCAGTCGTTTCGATCGAGATGCCCGACTGGCGGGTGACTGAACAACACCGCTTCCAGACCCATGCATGGGTCTGTGAAGCAGGGGGTTATTCAGTCTTCCGTCACACCTTGGCGCGACGAAGGCAAGCCACAGGCTTGCCTTCAGCAGTCGGAAAAATAGACGACACGCTTTTGGGCCAGCGAAATGTGAAATCTTCCAGTTGATTCGGCATGAGAGCCATGTCTATGACGAACGCTGACGCCATGCCGAATAAAGCGCCTCCTGGCTAATATGGTCGAAAGAGCTTGGCGGTGCAAGGGACAACAGCTGTTGTTCATCGCCAACGATCGGCAACAGCCGGTCGAGCTTGGCCATCAGCAAAATCTTTTCTATAGCGGCGTTATCCCGGACGACGATGGCCATGGCGCGGCTTTCGCTGACGATTTGCTTAAAAAAGCGGACAAGGAGCGCTAATCCAGTACTGTCCAAAAATCGAAGGCCGCTCACGTCGACAACGACAAGGCAGCGCTTGACAGCAGCCACCGCCGTCGCCAGCTTTTGTTCCGCCGCGAGCTGCGTATCATAGGCGAGCCGTCCAGTTAGCTTGATGCATTCGTATGCGCGTTCTACAACCATTTCCAATTCAAACGACAACCGATGCTGTTTCATTGTATCCCCCTATCGTTGACCAGCCATGCCCTGCCCTCGGCCACCACCCGCATTCGTTACGATCACATGGGTGCATCATTGCACCAAAGCCAGTTATGTTGCATTCCGACTCATTTTCATGACAAGCATCCGACGGCCGCCCTTTTGCTCAACCCACATAACGTCATCCATAATTTCTCGGATGAATAGCAACCCTCGTCCCGATTCGGCGAGCAATACATCAGAGAGCGTCATTTGATCGAGCTGCTCGATCACGTCCGCCGGAACGCCGCCGCCCTCATCCTCAACCGCCACGGCCACATCAGCGCTTGTGACAAAAAAGGAGAGCGAAATCGTCCCCGCCTCCATCCCCGCCCGTTGAACAGCTTTAACGGCATTGACGACCGCTTCATGCACCGCCAACACAAACAATTCCGCATCACGGACCGCAAACAATGAAGCAGCCTGCTCTGCAAGAAGATGGCAAACCAAAACCGCTTCCTCGTCCGCCCGGCAGCGCACGATCCATTCACACACCACCAAGCGTCCCGCCTATCCATGAACCGTGATGGACAATAAGCAAATGTCGTCCGAAGGGCTGACAAGCGGCGGACCTTGGCTGATTAAACGTTCGAGGAAGCGTTTATCCGGCAAATGGCGGCACATTTGCGTACATAAGCGAATTTTTTCAATGCTTTGCAAAATCGACGGGTCGATCTCCTCTAAAATGCCGTCTGTATACAAAAGGAGGCGGGCCCGCTTGTCGTAATGAATCACCTCTTTTTCAAACGGCAAGGAAAACGGGCTGCCGATCGCCAAACCGCCTTTGTCCAACTCACGGACGCTTCCGTCGTCCAAAACGAGCAGCCCAGCCGGATGGCCGGCGTTGGTATATTCAATTTTCCGCTCTTTCGTGTCAATCACTAAATAAATCATGGAAAATAGGTGGCGGATGTCGTTGGCCTCATCAGGAAACAACGTTTGCACATGCTTCTCCAGCTCGCTCGCCACCGAGACCGGGTCAATGACGCGCACGATCAACCCGCGCAAAAGCGAGCGGAGCAACATGCTCACCAAGGCCGACGAAATGCCGTGGCCCATCACGTCGATGACGATCACCCCGTAGCGGTACAGGTCGATTTGATAGCAAGCGTAAATATCGCCTGACAAATCATCGGATGGAATATAGACGGCATCCATCGTCACCGCCTCGTTTTGAATGAGCGGCGTCAGCAAGTTGTGCTGAATTTTTTTCGCCAGCTCGATTTGGCGCCGCCGCTCCGCCTCTTTCTGCTTTTGCTTCGTCTCATCTTCGACAAGGACGATATATCCGTCCCCCTGAAGCACGGGAATGACCGTATAGGCGACATTTGCGGACGTGCCGTCCCGGCGCTGCACCATCCCTTCGCCGCATCGCTGCTCTTTGGGAGGAAACGGAAGCCATGTTTGGCTGCCGCAACGAAAGAGCGACCATATCGGGCGGCCGACCGCCTCTTCTTTTCGACGCCCAAACAGCCGCTCTGCACTAAGCCCCCAATCTTGCACGGTTCCGTCCGCCGCCACCGGAACAACCGCAAACGGGGCGGAATCGTAAATGACCCCGAGCAACTCAGACGGCGTCGGTCGATCAGCCGGAGGCATAGCGGTTTGTTCAACAAAATGCCAAACGAGCCATTCTCCCTCGCTGCCTGACAACCGATAGACGTTCATCCAGCTCATGTATGCTTTCCCGCTTTTCGCCACATGGCGCGCTTCTCCTTGCCAACATCCGTCCTTTTTTACCGCCTCGGCGATGCCATCTAACAACGCAGCCGACCACTCGGCTGAAAACAGAACGCCGACCGGCTGCCCGACTAATTCATGTTTGGCAAATCCGAGCCATCTTGGCGTCAGCTCGCTGACCGCAACAATCAAAAGTTGATGGTCGGTCATCACCATGCCGCTGCCCAACTGTTCCGCGTCTAGCTGATCGATCGCCTGTACTTTCGCCTTCACCATCGTTCAACCCTTTTTCGTTATAATCAAAATCAATAGCCTTCAGCTGACACCGGCTTCCCGAAACAAAAACGCGCATCGGCGCCGGGTTGTTTCCACCCCGCCTTCGGGTTGCATGTTCAGCACCACATTTCGCCCATTGTTCCCATTGGGAACAGATTATTGTTGGTATTCGCGGTCTTTTGTTGATTTTCCTGCTCGCTGGCGCAGAAATCTTCTAGTCCGTTTTTCTTATTTTGCTGATTGTCCAAACCGCCGGCGAATCGCCGCAATCACAAGCAAGAGCACCGGAATGATGATTTGCATCGGGATGTGCAGATAGAGCGTGACAATCTTTAATCCTTCATGAATATGCTCCACATAGTTGCTTGCCATCGCCACGGACCACAATAAGACAAGCGCTCCAAACGGATAAACAAGCCGCTGGTGATTCGAAAACCCGAATACATGAGCCACCCCCACGACGCCGGCATAAAAAAAGATGGAGACTTTGAAAAACCCCCCGATCACTAGAGCGACCATAAAAAAGACATCAAGCCGCTCTAAAAAGTGAGCGACTTGAATGCGGCGGATCGTATCGAGCAACGGAAACGATGAACGTGACACCGCATCAGCTCCTAAGACGGCCGTATTAACGGCCATAATGATCGCCAGGTTGATCCCGGTCAACACCATCCCGGCAACGGCGGCCCGCCGCGCTTTTTCCGGACGATTCAAGTATGGAAACAGCATGGTAAACACGATCATTTCGCCAAACGGCACGTACAACGTTTCCGTGAACACCGTTTTCCACACCCGTTTCCACCCTTCCTCTAACACCGGTTGGAGCTGGGTGAGATCAACAAGCCCGGAAGCAATGACCAAGATGAATCCGACAACCGCCAGTATTTGCAACAACGTATAAAGCAGTTCGCCGGTGCGTGCCAATACTTCAATGCCTTTATAGGCGCTGTACATGACCGTCATGGCCATAAGGACATTCAAAACAAACAGCGGCGTTTCCGGATAGGCAAACGTGAGCAACAATTCGCCAAAGTCACGCAACACACGGGCGGCGATATAGAAAAAATAGGTAATATAGAGAACTGCCAACACCTTGCCGAGCGGCTTGCCGACGATATGTGTCACATAGGAAGTCAGCGGCTGATCGGGATAATAATGAAACAAACGCTCATAAACCAAAATCAGCAACAGCCCAAGAACCAGACCGAGCAAAATGGCGATCCACACATCTTGCTTGGCGCTGACGCCGAGCGGAATGACCATCGCACTGCCATGCTCAAACAATATGATCAGGACAAACAGCTGGCGCATATTGATTTTACTATGTTCCATCTTGCTCCATCGCTCCTCACTCCACCGTATCCAAGTTTTTGAGCCGAAAACGCTTATTTGATATATGGCGTATTCCGCAATCCTGTGCGCCGAATGTAAGCCTCTACTTTCACTGTCACCGGAAGATGAGGGAAATAGCGGTCATCCCACTCTTTTTTGATTCTTTTCCACAGGCGGGGGTGGGCGCGATGCACCGCCTCGCCAAAACCAAAAACATCCGTTTTTTCATGCTGGGCCGTTTCAATCGCCTGTCTCACTTCCCGTTCAATTTCCCGACCAATCGCCTTTTCCAATTGAAACAATAATCGGTAATCAGCCAAATTGATCGGGACGTACGTCTCACTGATATCCCCTTCTGTTTGGATATGAACCAAAATGGAAGGATGGCCGTTTTTCAATTCCACTTTTAACCCCGTTGTCACTCCCATCGTTCGATAACCAATCGCTTCTTTTTTTCCTTTCCAGGGGATCGTAATATTCGTTTGTTTGATTCGATCCAACACCCAAAGCACGCCTCGTTCCGTTGAGCCGTTTACCCAGCGAACAAGACGGTCTTTTTTAAATAACGCCAGTCCGCCCAAGCTGATGCGAGCATCTGGCACAGAGGATTGAACGTTTGTTTGCCGTTTGCCCCGCTGTGGGTTTCCTTCAATGACAACACCTGTCACGACTGTATTTCTTCCTGAAGATGTCAAACCACGAATCGCCCACCAGACATCAGTGTTGATTGTCTGCCCCCAGGACATCTCGGAAAACTCCAACGTCTTAGTAATTTGATTGGCGGAAATTTTGTCAATCGGTGTTAATACGCTTAACACCTCTTTCGCCGAGTGGCCATGAGCAATAACCAGCCGCGCTGTCGTCCGAAACTGGTGGCTCCGTTCCATCGCATCGAATACCCCATTCAACCCTTCGCGCGCCACTTCCTCGCTGATGACCACCAAGTTGGTATGAGCGTAATACAGGATGCGCGACAGCTTTTTCGAGGCTTTCCGGCTTGCCTCGATCAACGTGTCTCCGGTTGACGTATAAATGGAAACGGGCACGCCGCCCGCCCCTCCTCCTCGTTGGAGCGCCCCCGCAACGTTGCCCGGGTTGACGACTTGAAACGAGGCCAAATATCTGCCGTCTTTTGTTTTATCGAGGCCGACGGCAATGACAACGGCCAAATCGGTTAACTCTTTTTTACTCCAACAGCCAGCCAGCAACACCGCACAAACAAAAAAGGACACAAACATGGCGATAGATCGTTTCATGATCCATCCTCCTTTTCCCGGCGTGTTGGTGCCGGAGGCTTCGGTTTCTGATCCCCCGATTGGCGAATGATATTTTTCTGGTTAATCAGGCGCGGCCGCTCGCGGTACATCCATGTCGGAATCCGAAACAGGGTATCGCCTACATTGGTTGAAATAAATGGAGCAAGCGGCGACATGTATGGCATGCCAAATGAACGCAAGCTGCATAAATGGAGAATCATGATCAGCAGACCCATTATAATGCCATAAAACCCGAACATCGCCGCTAAAAACATCAACCCAAAGCGGATGAGGCGTGCTGAGATGGCGATGGCAAACGACGGCGTTGCAAAGCTGGCAATCGCGGTGAGCGAGACAACGATAACCATGGCCGATGAAACAAAACCGGCAGCGATCGCCACCTCACCGATGACAAGCGCCCCGACAATCGACACCGCTTGCCCGACCGCACGCGGCAGCCGAATCCCCGCTTCGCGCAAAATCTCAAATGTCACTTCCATGATCAATGCCTCGACAAAAGCGGGAAACGGCACAGCCTCACGCTGGGCGGCAATGGCGATGACAAGCTGAGTTGGGATCATTTCTTGATGAAACGTCATCGCAGCAATATAAATAGAGGGCGCGACGAGCGAGAGAAAAAAAATCAACACGCGTAAAAAACGAAGAGCGGTCGCAATATCAAAACGGGCATAATAATCCTCTACCGCTTGAAAAAATTGGATAAACAAAGCCGGCACAATCAGGATAAACGGCGTCCCCTGAATCAAAATCGCAATCCGCCCCTCCAGCAAATTCGCCGCCACCACGTCGGGACGCTCGGTATGGTAGATCGTCGGAAATGTCGTAAACGTTTGATCTTCGATTAACTGTTCAATATAACCGGACTCAAGCACGCTGTCCGTATCAATGCGGCGCAGGCGCGCTCTCACTTCCTCGATAACCTCGTCATTGGCAATGCCTTTGATGTACATGATCGCGACATCCGTTTGCGTCACGGTGCCGATTTGCATCGTTTCCAGCCAAAGATTGGGATTTTTAATGCGGCGGCGGATCATCGCGGTGTTTGCGCGCAACGACTCCGTAAATCCCTCGCGCGGCCCGCGGACGGCGATTTGCGTCTGTGGCTCCTCGATTGCACGATATTGGCCGCCTTTGGTGCTGGCGCTGACAGCGGACGGCACCCCATCCAACAAGATGATGGTCTCTCCGGAAAACAGCTCCAAAAACAGGTGTTCCCAATCGACGACATGCTTCACACCGCCCACCGCGGCCAACTTTTGTTCGATCCACGGAAACGATTCTTTTTCTGTTAATGACAGTGGAAATGACGCCTCCAGCAACGGCGTCAGCAAAAACTCGTACACATGTTTTTCGTCAACAAGACCATCCACAAAGACGATGGCTGCATTGATTTGCTTCTCTTGGCCAAGCGAAAACCGGCGGATGGCAACATCGCTGCTTTGTCCAGTCGTTTGGCGGATGATGTCAAGGTTGACGGCTAATTCAGCTGACATCGGCTCTTGCGGGACGTCCGTTGCCTCGCCGCTATGGTCCGGTCCTTCTTGTTTCACCCTGTCATTGATCTGCTTTTTTTGTCGGCCCATTCCCCATTGAAACAGCATGTTTTTCCTCCTCACTCCGCTTCCTTTTTATCCCTCATTATGGACACGAAATCGGGAGGGTATACGCCCGTGCATCGGTTTTGAATCAATAGCAAAAACTAAAGAAAAACAGCAGGTGGAACGCCATGAAACTAATTGTTGTTTGGCTGATGTTTGCCTTGCTCGCCATAGGAACGACAGTAAGCATGGATCAGTTGATGGGGATGACCTTGCATCAATCGTTGCATATCGTGCTGAATCCCTTTCGGGCAATGGAAATGCCGGAACTATTTATTTTATCCTTGTTCATTTTTTTGCTGTTGCTCGATCTATTGAACGTTTGGATGTGGAAACGAAAAAACAAAACGTCTTGATCAACAGCCGATGGAAAAAAGAGGAAGGTGCCCCAAAAGCAACGGGACACCTTTTCTCTTCATCGGGCGTTACCTTTTCTGTATTTGCTCCCAATGATGCTGTTGTTGCAACCACTCGCGAACATGGGTGCTGTGTGAAGACAAGGGAACGGTAAACGAATCGCCGTCGCTTTGCAGCAATTCAATATTCCCCTGCCATGTGCTCCCCCCGCCGATGATGTCCTCCACCGGCTCATTCCACAAATCTTGTTTGAGCGCCTGGACAAACGACTCGATCTCCTTCGGATCGGCCAGCACGACCACCGGACGCCCCGTTTCGACATTGCGGATCGTCACTTGGCGGATCGGAGAATAGCTCGGGCGAAGGAGCAAATAATATTGCTGCTTATATTCGTTTGAACCCATGATGCGCTGAAAATACGGCATGTACGGTTCAATCGGCACTACGTAGCGGCGGAGGAGGCGCGTGCCGTCTTTTAGCACATAGCCGATCACAACTGTCCGGATGTTGGCAAACCGAGGCGGCGACGGCTGATCGTGCACAAGCTGCTCATGGAACGCCCTTACAGCCTTGATGTTTTCTTGGCTGCGCAAAAACTGGTCAACCTCTTCAAATGAGCGTCCTATCATTTCAGGATGTGCAAAATTCATGGCCGATTGGCCGAAATATACTTGTTTGATGTCCGCCAGCGCCGGCACGCGCTGTTCATAACCGAGGGGATCGAAATGAACAAGCAGGCAGATGACCCCCATCGCTCCCGCAAACGCGATATATCCTTTCCAACGGTGAAAGACGCGCCACGTTTTCGCAATCACCATCTGGGCAATGGCATACCCGATCAAGGAAAAGCTGATATAGCCGAATATCGTCCAGTTCCACTTGCTTTCCACGTTTCCGAAATAGAAACCACCAACAAGCCAAGAACAAAATGCCACTCCATACACAAACAGCGGGCGAAGCACTGAAAAGGCGAGCGCCTGCCCGGCCGCTTCCGTCGGCCGCCGCTCGTACAGCCAGATGGACAAACTGAAAAATAGAAGCGACAACAGCAGCAACATCCCGATTTCTCCCGCACTCATCGCTTGATCCGTCAGCATCGCATAACGAATCGGCATCACCCACTGTTCCAGTTCGCTTGATAAATAGTACATATCCGGAAATCCGTATAATAATAGCGACAAGTTGCTAAACATAAGGACCATGATGCCGGCCGGAAAAACGAGAAAAATGTTTGTCAACACAATGTGAAGCACCGATTGGCCGACAAGCACCCCAATAACGATGCTAAAAGCAAAAATAACCGTTTCCATCACCAGCGTCTCACCGAACCAGCGCCCTACATCCGCCGCCCCAATCGGCCACCGAAGATCGAGCCCATACAGGCATCCAATGGCGGCCAACGCGGTCACGGCAAGCGGCACAATCAAAAGCATCCAGCCAAATAGCACTTGCCCGACAAGCAGTTCGGTGCGGCGAATGGGCAAGCTATGGATGAAATCAGCCGACCGTTTCTCGTGCATGTAGCGAAGCACACCGGCCGCCGCCAAGATCGGGACAAGCCAAGCAATCAGCGTCTCGAACCCGTTGGATATATAGTACACGTTCTTCCATTGCGGCACATTTCCGACTTTTGGATCATATTGCGAGTACGAAAGCCCAATCGGCAATACGATCGCCGCCAGCCATAACAGCAGATGAATGATGACAATCCAGCCGATTTGGCGAACATTTTGCGTCCACATGGCGCGGTTAGCCGACAACCGTTTCGCGGACATCGACAACATCCCCCATTTCGTACATAAAAATTTCTTCCAACGACAGCGGCAAGATGTCGAGAATGAGCGGAGCAAACGAACTCACCGTCTCTTCGATGGATCGTTTCTCGCCGCGGACGACAAGAAGAACGATGCTGCCGCGCTCCTCGCGATGCACGATGTCAAGGCGTTCGGCCAACTCGCTCGGAAATCCGCCGCGAAACGCGACTTGAATTTTATGCATCCCGGCGCGCAGCTCGTTTAAATCACGCTCCATCCGTACGGTCCCTTGCGCCATCAATCCGACGATGTCGCATAAATCTTCGAGCTCGCGCAAATTGTGCGACGAAATGACGACCGTCATCTCCCGTTCGGCCACTTCTTCTATGAGCAGCTGCTTCACATGACGGCGGACGAATGCATCGAGCCCATCAAGCGGCTCATCCATAATGAGCACATCCGGCTGGACGGAAAAGGCGAGCCAAAACGCCGCTTGGCGCTGCATGCCTTTGGAAAACTGCTGAATCTTTTTGTTTGGATCAAGCGCAAAGACGGACTGCAATTCCAGAAACCGTCCGCGGCTGAACGAAGGGTACAGTTGCTCGTAAAAATCCGCCATTTGCCGAATTGTCGCGTGCGGAAAAAAGTAGACAAAGTCCGGCAAAAACAAAAGGCGTTGCTTCACCCGGACATTTTCCCACACATCCTCCCCGTCCACTGTAATCGTTCCGCGATCTTGGCGGAGAATGCCGGCCATCATCTTGAGCAGCGTCGTTTTCCCGGCGCCGTTCGGGCCGAGCAGCCCGTAAATCGATCCTTTTGGCACCATCATGTTCGCGCCCTTGACAGCGGCAAATCGATCAAACATTTTCGTCACGTCCACAAGTTGAATCACGATTCTCCCCCTCTTTCTCTCCTTCTCGAACCCATTGCCATAACTGCTCATTTGTCACCCCTAAAAACCGTGCTTCCTTGACAAGGCGGACAAACTGCTCACGGACCGCAGCGATCGCCTCGATGTTTGGTTCTTTCGAGCGCGGGGCAACGAAGCTGCCTTTCCCTGGAATCGAATAAATCCAGCCGTCGCGTTCCAGTTCGCGGTACGCTTTTTGAATCGTGTTCGGATTCACCATCAGCTGTTTCGCCATCGTCCTGACCGATGGCAGCTGATCGTGCGGCTGCCATAGTTCGCGAACGATCATTTCTTTCATTTTGTCAATCAGTTGTTCGTAAATCGGCTGGCGACTGCGGATATCAAGCTCAAACATCTCCCCTCCTCCTCTCATTGTCACAACCGTACTATAACTAATAGTACACATAAAACAGAAGAAAGGCAAGAGTTTTTTCCAAAATAAAGAAAGAATCCATCCCTGGATTCTTTCTTCCTCTCATTCCGACGCCGTCGGCCGCCGAGTTGACCGTTGCCGCTCGGCGGGCTGATACGTCTGAACAAACAGCCCATCTCCTTCGAGCCACTCGGCGATCAACACGTCTTTTGGCGAGGCAATTCCTTGTTTTTGCAGTTTGGCGGCCAGCCATTGCTCTGTTTTCCCAAGCTCCGTTAATTCGTCTGCCAACAGCTGGCCATCGCGGATCAGCGTCACCGGGACATACACCGGGTGGGGCGGCAGCTGGAAATCTTCACGCCGATCGTCAAATGAAGCCATTTCATGCTGCGCCCCCCTTGCATGCCGTTGATGTTCGCCCTTTCTTCCCTGTATTGTGCCCCCTGCCGCCTGAGAAGTTTCGCTGTTGGGTTGCCGTTTGCGCGGATAAATTCCCCTAGACTGGAAACACTATCGTTCTAGAGATTGCATGGAAAGAAAGGGATCCATGATGAACGGACAGCCGCTTAGCGCCCTGCAATTGTTATTCATGGTCATGCTGTCAGTCGGGCTGATGAATCATGTCATCATCATCCCCTTTATGCTTGAGGCCGCCCACCGCGATGCGTGGATCGCCGCCTTGGGAGCGTTGGCAGGTTTGCTCGTTTGGCTCCCGCTTCTTTATTTCATCGCCAAGCAGCTGAACGGGGAGCGGCTGTTTGACTGGCTCAAGGCCCGATTTTCGAGCGCGGCTGCTTATGCGGTGGCCGGTGTCAGCAGCGCATTCTTGCTTCTTCATAGTTTTGTCACGTTAAACGATACGGTCACGTTCACCACCACCTCTTATTTGCCGGCGACGCCGAGATGGGCGCTGATTTTGGTCATCGTGGCCGTTTGTTTTTATAACTCGTACCAAGGCATCGACTCGATTGCCAACACTTCCATGATCATTTGCCCATTCGTCATCGTGTTTGGTTTTTTCGTGATGCTCTCGACCACACCGCATAAAGATTATTCACTGCTCAGACCAACGCTTGAACATGGTGTTGGACCTGTGCTCAACGGCATGATGTACGCCGGAGCGGGATATGTGGAAGTGATCGTTCTATTGTTTCTCTCCCATCGCCTGCCTCGCCCGTTTTCATGGAAGGCGCTTGCCGCGATTGCCTTCTTCACCGCCGGGCTGAGCATCGGGCCGACGATTGGCGCCATCACCGAGTTTGGCCCCGAGCAGGCGACGCGCCTTCGCTATCCGGCATTTGAGCAATGGCGGATGGTCAGTTTAGGGACGTACATTGAGCATGTGGACTTTCTGTCGGTCTATCAATGGCTGTCCGGCGCCTTTATCCGCATCTCCTTATCGACAGCGCTGATTGTGGAATTGTTTCCGATCCGCCATCCGCAAACCCGCCGTTGGGTGCTCATTGTCCTCTACTTGGCGATCACATTGGCGGCGCTGGCGCCGGTCAGCGATGAACAGTTTTTGCATTTTGTCAAACATGGGGTGCTGCCGGCATCGCTGCTGTTTAGTCTTGCGCTGTCCGTTGTGTTAAGTGGTTTCGCTTTGTTGGCATACCGAAAAAAGAAAAGAGGGATGACATGATGAAACGACCGATGCGCGCCGCCGAAGGCAAGCGGTTGAAAGACGATTACACAGGGCTCGAGACCGTCATCATCTCCGAAGAGGCGTTGCGCACGATGTACGCCAAATGCCCGGATGTCATCATGACGGAAGCCGCGATTCCAACCTCTTTTGACGGCTCGGCGGCTGTCGTGCACTTGCTGTTTATCTATTGCGAGGAACTGTGCGATGCACAAATGCTGCAAAAAGCCGTCTATCCGATGTTCCGTGAACTGTGCGAACAGCATCCGTGCTTTACGGCTGCTGACATCGAGGCCCGCAAACCGGCGGCGCTTGAGTATATGGGAAAAGAAGTGCGGATCGATGATCTCAACTTCAGGCTGTTTAGCGGCGATTTGCTCATTTATTTCCATGAAGCCGATGTCTTGTACACGATGCCGCTCGCCAGCCCGCCCAGCCGCGATCCGGAAGAGCCGAACACGGAAGTATCGATTCGTGGACCCAAAGATGGATTTATTGAAGAAATCAGCAAAAATGTCGCCCTCATTCGCAAGCGGCTGCGCTCACACCGGCTCGTCTACGAACCGTTTGTCATCGGCACACGCAGCCAGACAAAAGTCGGGCTCCTCTATGTCGATGATATTGCCAACACGGCCATCATCGATGAGGTGAGAAGCCGTCTGCTCAGTTTGTACATCGACTCGGTGACAAGCACCAACCAAATTGAAGAGTGGTTGTCCGACACCCGTTTTTCTTTGTTCCCGATGTTCGGCTACACCGGGCGGCCCGATTTTGCCGTCAATTCGCTCCTTAACGGCCGTTTTATCATCTTGGTGGACGGGGCGCCGACCGCCTTGATCGGACCGGGCAATTTAACGTTTTTGCTGAACACGTCGGAAGACAACAACACGCTTTTCTTGTTTGTCGTGTTTCAGCGCCTGCTCCGGCTCGTCGGCACTTCGGTCGCCATTTATTTGCCGGGCGCCTGGGTCGCCTTGACTTCGTTCCATCCGGACCAGCTTCCGTTCACCTTGCTGGCGACGCTCATTTTGTCGCGCCAAGGAGTGCCGCTTCCGGTGCCGCTGGAGATGTTTGTGATGATGATTTTGTTTGAGGTGTTTAAGGAAGCCGGGATGCGGCTGCCAATCGCCATCGGGCAGACGCTGTCCGTCGTCGGCGGCTTAATCATCGGCCAGGCGGCGATCAACGCCGGGCTCGCCGCCCCGGCCACACTCGTCATTGCCGCCATTTCCGTCATCTCGACATTCACGCTCGTCAATCAAAACATGGCCGGAAGTGTCACCTTGCTGCGCTTTATTGTCCTGACGGCCTCCACCGTTCTTGGCCTGTTTGGCTTCATTCTGTCGCTGTTTTTCATCTTGACTTATGCAGTCAACTTACGCACCTGCGGCATTCCGTACTTGATGCCGCTGGCGCCGCCGTCCAAAGATATCGGGAAAGTGTTTATCCCGAGCACATGGAAGCAGTTCCGCACGCGCGACCGCATTGTCCGTCCAAATGATCTCATTGCAAAAGAGAGGGAACGAAAATGAGGAAGCGAGTCATTCCCATCATCGCCTCTATCATGCTGCTTGGCGGTTGCTGGGACACACGCAACATCGATCACGTTGTCTACATTCATTCAATCGGGATCGACTACAAAGATGGCCAAGTAATCGCCTACGTGCAATTGATCGATTTCACCGCCCTTGCCAAAGTCGAAGCGGGGGGCGGCAGAGAAAAAGCGGCGATTTCCGTCGGCAAAGCCGCTGGCGAAACGTTTAATATCGCGACCGACAAAATCTACCCTTCCATTCAACAAAGGGTGTCATGGGGCCATGTAAAAAGCATTGTCTTTACGAAACGGGCCTTGCAAAAAGGCATCGTAGCCGATGTGATCGACGTGCTGAACCGTTACAACGAAATTCGCCATACAGCATGGGTGTACGCCACCGATGAGCCGCTGTCCGAGCTGTTTGAAGCGACGCCGCTGTTAAACGCTTCCTCGTATTATTCGCTGTTGTCCAATCCGGAAGAAATCTTTCAACAAAGTTCGTTTATCCGCCCGATCCGGCTCAGCCGGCTGATTGTCGATATGGATGAAAAAGCCGATACGGCAAGGCTTCCGTATTTAACGCTCGACCGCCGGCGCTGGATCGAAAATAAAAAGCCGAAACCGATGCTCGCTGTTTCCGGCGTGTGTTTTGTCCACCATTACAGCCTGCAGCAATGTGTCCGCCGTTCCGATCTAGAGGGACTTCGCTGGCTCGAACACGACATTCGCCGCACCCCGATTTATGTCAAACAAAAAGGGAAAACGGTCGCCTCTCTTGTCGTCCGGGACCCGAAAACGAAATGGTCGATCAAAGTGAAGAGTGGAGAGCCTGCGTTTACTGTCCAAGTGCAGGCGCAAGGCGCCATCATCGAACTGCGCAAACCGCTCTCGCGAAAACAACTGACCAAACTGGCGGAACAAACGGTGAAGCAGGAGATCCGCCGCTTGTATGAACTTGGCAAGAAGCAGCAGATCGATATATTGAATCTGTCGGAGCAGCTGTATCGCCAGCGGCCGGATATTTGGAAACAACATCAGTCCAATGGCCTCATCCCGCTCGGCAACAACACGCTGTCCGTGAGCGTCAAGCTCGCGATCGGGGCATCCGGAAAAGAAAAGTTGAATTACCGGGCCGGTGATTGAAAATATAATAAGATCAAGTATAATTAGGAATATTAGATATATTTTGAACGGGGGAGAACGATGAACACCCATACAGAGCGAACGAGCGCCGCAAGAATGACCGTCTACCCGATTTTGTTCGCCATCAGCCTCGGCCACTTTTTGAACGATGCGATGCAAGCGGTCATCCCGGCGCTCTTTCCGATTTTGCGCTCGACAATGGAGCTGTCGTATGCGCAAATCGGCTGGGTCGCCTTTGCCTTGAACATGACATCATCTGTCATGCAACCGGCTGCTTCCGAACCATGTCGGCCTGGCGTCCGGACTCATCGTCGGCCTGGCGTTTGGCATGGGGGCGCTTGGTGCGGTCGTGCTCGGCAAAATCGCCGACTTGTCGTCGCTCGGCACATGAATGGGGCTTTGCAGCGTGCTGCCGCTCTTTGGCGTCTTGGCGGTTTGGCTGCCGAAAGATCGGACATAGCCAATGCATATTTTTCTTTCAATCTCTTTTCGCTATAATGGAAGGTGATAAGGTCCATTCAGTTAGGAGATTTTTCGTATGGCGGGTTTATACATTAACCAGCACGTCCTGAACAACTTATTTTATATTTTAGTCACGATCTTTGCCTTTTCGTTTATTTATGACCATAGTCGAGCGATCCGGCAGCGCCCGCTCTATGGCCAGGCGCTGCTTGGCGCTTGCTTGGCGTTGGCGGCCGTTTTGTGCATGAAATTTCCGATTTACATGGATCCGCTGTGCGTCCATGATTTCCGGCAAATTCCGTTTTTGCTTGGGACATTGTATGGCGGCGGCGCGGTCGGGGCGGTGCTGTTTGTTGTCTTGATGCTGGCACGCACCGTTTTGTACGGATTTCAGCCGCTCACGTTGATCGTTTACGCCATCATGTTTGCCATAGCGGCGGCCGCCTCGCCGCTGTTTCGCAAGCTGCCGCGGCCGAGCAAGCTCGTTATGTCGCTTTGGCTGACGTTTTTGCTCGCGGTGCTGACGACATTTGTCGCCGTGATGATTGCTGATTTTCCGGTAACGAGGCCGTATATCGCGTATTTCATTATAATGCCGCCATTCGTCATGATGTTCGCTGTCTATTTGATGGAGACGCTTCATGAGGCGCAGCTCGCTCGGGCAGAGCTGATGAAGATGGAAAAAATGCAGATCGTCAGCCAAATGGCAGCCAGCATTTCCCATGAAATCCGCAACCCGCTCACCGTCGTCAAAGGATTCATCCAGCTGCTGCAAACTGGTCGGCTGCCGCGCGAAACCGAAGAGCGGTACATTCGCATCGCCTTAGAGGAACTCGAGCGGGCGGAAGCCATCATCCGCGACTATTTGACGTTTGCCAAACCGGCGCCAAAAGAGACCGAGCCGATTGATGTCGCCACCCAGCTTCAGAAAGTGCTGCAAATGATTACGCCAATGGCGCATATGCATTCGATCCATGTATCCTCTTCCCTCGAACATGGTGTCGTCATCGGAAACGTACAATATTTCCAACAGTGTTTTCTCAACTTGTTGAAAAACAGCATTGAGGCGATGCCGAACGGCGGCACGCTCCATGTTGCGGCCGAGAACCGGGGGGCATCAGTCGTCATCACCATTTCCGACAACGGCGTTGGCATGACGAAAGAACAAGTGCGCCGCTTCGGCGAGCCATACTTCAGCACAAAAGAAAAAGGCACTGGGCTTGGTGCGATGGTCGCCGTCAAAATCATCGAACAAATGGGAGGAACGTGGACGATCGAAAGCGCCGTACAAAAAGGGACGACGTTGACGATCACGCTGCCGGCAAGCCGGTTGCGGCCGCCGACGGCGGAACAAAGCGCCGTCGGCTGAACGAAAAAACGGATGCCCTGTTTTGGACATCCGTTTTTTCTTGGTGATTGGCGCGATCATTTGACTTCCTCAAAATAATCTTTGTAAAACCCGCCGACTTTTCCGCTGTTGTCAATGACAAAATAAAACTCGTCGGTTTCGTTTTTTACTTCATATAACTTGCCCGGCGTCAATACATTGCTGACCATGTACTTTTCCGCGTTCGTGTGAACGCACTTTACTTTTTTGATCGTCGGCCGGGTCGCCCATGTGTGATGAATCATGGCGTCATCTCCTTCTCTTTATATTTTTCCCCTTCTTTATTGTAGCGACCCGGACAACCGGCTGCAACGTCCCATTCGCCATTTGCCGCTATGGCCGACGCCTCAAATCGTTGGCGGCGGCGGGCAACCGTGCTATAGTGAAACTATGCGGACCCCCGCTAACAAGCCGAATGATCATGTTCGAAAGGAGAGACTCTTATGTTTTTGCCTTCATTCCGTTTGGACGGAAAAACGGCGCTTGTGACCGGAGCCGGACGCGGCATCGGCCGGGCGATCGCGATCGGGTTTGCGGAAGCCGGAGCCGATGTAGCGCTCATCGCCCGCACGGAAGCTGATTTGCAAGAAACGGCAAGCCATATCGAACAGCTCGGCCGAAATGCGTACATATACCCGCTTGATGTCACCGACCGACAAGCCGTGCACGACGCGGTCGCCGACATCAAACAACAAACCGGCTCGCTGGATATCGTGGTCAACAACGCTGGCATGAACATCCGCACGCCGGCTTTGGATGTGACGGATCATGAGTGGGAAACGATTATGAACACCAACTTAAAGTCGGCGTTTCTCGTCTCACAAGAAGCCGGTCGCGTCATGAAAGAACAAAAGCAAGGCGGAAACATCATCAACATCGCTTCCGTCGCCGGCCATGTCGCCTTGCGCACCGGGGTTGTGTACGCGGCAACGAAAGCGGCGCTCATCCAAATGACGAAAGTGCTGGCGTTTGAGTGGGGGCGCTACGGCATACGCGTCAACGCGATCGGCCCGTGGTATTTCCGAACGCCGCTCACCAAAACGCTGCTTGAGGACGAAGCGTATGTGAACGACATTTTGGCCGTCACGCCGCTCAAGCGGATTGGCGAGTTGCCTGAGCTCGTCGGCCCGGCTGTGTTCCTCGCCTCCGATGCGGCCAGCTACATTACCGGCCAAACGCTGTTTGTTGACGGCGGCATGACGATCCATGGCTTTTGATAAAGCGGGGCCAAATCGTACACCCTATAAATGCGCCCAGACTATATCGACAAGGAGGCCGCAAACATGAGCGACCAAGAAAGCAAACGGCAATTTCAAGACGACTTGGATCAATACCGGATGGACAATGTCATCCATGCCCCGAAACACTACGTGTACCAAGTCGGTTACGAAGCGTCAAGCGGCAACCCGACCGGCGACCATCGGGAAGCGAAAAAAACGCGCGAATGGCCGCACAGCTGAAGGAGCTGGCCCTAAAAGACCGTTGGCCGAGGCGCAAGACAAAAGGGTTTTTACCGGAGTGAATACGCATAATGCAGCGATAAGGAGGGGGCTGACTGCCTTTGTGAGACTCCCCTCCTTTTGCTGTCGGCATGGAAAGTCGGCAACGATGGTGCAAGCCGAAAGCGAAACGCAAGCCATGGCGGCCGGCTAAGGACGCCCCTGGCTACGGCTCGTCGCGCACCGCCTCAAATTCGATGATGCGCCCGCACGGCTCAACTGTCGTTTCGCCGTTTGTTTTCACTTCGCGGAAAATCGGCTGCTCAACGCGTCGGATAGGGCGGTATCCTTCTTGTTTCATCCGCTCTAAACAGGCGGCAATCGTTTCACCTTCGGCTACAGTAAACCGTTTTTTCTTCATTCCGTTCGGCGTTCGTTCCTTTCCCGGCCAAACGACCGGTGCGCCTCCCTCCTTTCCTTTGTTATTTTGCCCGAAAAAAAGAAGCCGGATCCTTTTTGTCCGGCCTAGCGCGTCTTTTGCACATATTTTCGGTACAGCCCGTACAGCTCCGTCGCCTTGTACGTTTCGATTTTTTTCCGCCCGACCGGATGACGGGCGATGCCTGCCTTTTTCAACTCGGCGACAAGCCATCCTTTCGATCCGAAATGCGCCATGGCGCTCCCCCCTTTTTCGCGCGGCTTGTCTTTATATATATGCGCCTAAACAGGGGATAAGAACGCCTTTGGCAACAGCTTATTCATGCTTGCCGCCATGCCTTTTTCCATGCTTTTTTTCTTTTTTCTCTTTTTTGTTTTTTCCTTTTTCATGACCGGGCGGGCGCGGTTTTTCCTTCGTTTCCTTCACCTTTGGCGGCGCGGATTCAGGCGCGCGTTGCCCGCGCTTTTTGCGCTCTCGTTCCTCTTGTTTGACGAGCGGCAGTGAAAAACGAGCAGCTGGCTGGCCGGCCAGCGCCTTCTCCATGATGTGGCGGAAAATGACCGCCGCTGTTTCCCCGCTTGTCGTCGTCAAATAATGCGTGCGATCCGGCCGGTCATAGCCGAGCCAAAGCGCACCGACCAGCTGCGGCGTATAGCCGACCATCCATTGGTCTTTCACCCCGTCGATGCCGGGGATCGTCATTTCGGTCGACCCGGTTTTGCCCGCAAGCTCCCGCCCCGGGATGGCAGCGCGCTTCCCGGTCCCTTCGCGGATGACGCCTTCGAGCAAAAACGTCATTTGCTGCGCCACTTTCTTGGACGTGACAACCGTTCGCCGCGGCTTCCACTCCGCTACCTTGCGGCCGTAAGCATCAACGATTTTTGTAATGAGATGGCCGTCCAAACGGACGCCGTCATTGGCGAATACGGCGTACGCTTCCGCCATCTCGAGCGGCGAGACGCCGCGGGACATGCCGCCGAGCGCGATGCCGAGCTGGCGGTCCTCTTTTTCCAACGGCAAACCAAACCGGTGCAGCGCCTCCATCCCTTTGTCAAGGCCGATTTCGTTTAACAGCCAGACGGCCGGCACATTGAGCGAATGGATGATCGCCTCATACATCGTCACCGTGCCGCGGTGCGTGTGGTCGTAGTTTTGCGGGCGGTAGCCGCCGAGATTAAGCGGCTCGTCTTTGAGCAGCGAAAACGGCCCGTACCCTTGTTCGAGCGCCGGCGTGTACACGGCGAGCGGCTTGAGCGTTGACCCCGGTTGACGCCTGAGCTCTGTGGCGCGATTGAAACCGCGGAACACATGGCGGCCGCGGCCGCCGACAAGCGCCTTCACCCCGCCCGTTTTCGGGTCGAGCAGCACTGCTCCGCTTTGGACAGGCACACCGTCCGGGCTTGATGGAAACAGCGAATCATTCGCATACACGGCTTCAAGCGCTTGTTGCATGTTCGGGTCAAGCTCCGTGTAAATGCGGAGCCCCCCGGAAAGGACATCGCTTTGCGTCAGGCCGTATTGTGCAATCGCTTCGTGGATTAGTTCATCGACGTAGTACGGATATTTTCCGACATACGGGTCGCGTTTTGGTTCCTGTTGAATGGCAATGTGCTCGTTTTTCGCGGCGATCCACTCTTGATCATCGATATAGCCTTGTTCTTTCATGAGCGACAAGACGACATTGCGCCGGGCGACCGCCTTATCGTAATGACGGACCGGCGATAAAGCGGACGGTGCTTTGATGAGACCAGCCAACATGGCGGATTCGCTTAGCGTCAACTCAGAAACGTCTTTGCCAAAGTACGTTTTCGCCGCGCTGGCCACCCCCCACGCCCCCGCACCGAAATAAATGCGATTGATGTACATTTCTAAAATTTCTTGTTTGCTGTACGTGCGCTCAATTTTTTGTGCGATCAACCATTCCTTCCATTTGCGTGTCAACGTTTTTTCATTCGTTAAAAAGACGTTTTTCGCCAGCTGTTGAGTGATCGTGCTGCCGCCCTCGACCCACGCCCCGGCGCGAATGTTGCGCCACATCGCGCGCAAAAGCCCATAATAATCGACGCCATCATGCTCGTAAAAGCGGCGGTCTTCCGTCGCGACGATGGCCTCAAGAAAATAGTTGGGCACCCTGTCGATCGGCACTTCTTCGATGTTTGCCGCCGCGAGCTTACTCGCGATGCGGCCGTGTTCATCATAAATGATTGTCGCTGCCGGCAACGGTGTTTCCAAGGCGGCAATGTTTTGTCGATCAATCGCCCACTCGAGCGCAGCAACAACGGCGGCCAAAGCCAAGGCGGCGACAACGAGCGCCTGCAGCCAACACCGTCTTCGTCTTGTTTGTCTCATTTGCTGCCTGCTTTGCGCCTCCACAATGTTCCCCCCTGTCTCTTCGTCACGATTATACGATTCGCAGCCGGCCGCCCGTTTTCGTCTCTTTTCCATGGCTCAAAACAAAAAAGAAGCGGCCGTGTGCGCCGCTTCCTTTGTTTACGCTGATGGCGATTTATGCTTTTTTCCCTTTAAGAAAAACGCCATCATTAACGCCAATACCGTCAAGCCGGTGGCGACGAAAAAGGCGTCGTTAATCCCTTCGACAGTCGATCTCTGCTGCACGAGCCCATACAGCAGCTGCACCACCACTTCATCGCTCGGAATCGCCTGCTTCAGCTGGCCGACAAGGCTCATGAAAAACGGATTGTTTTCCGTCATCTCATTTCGGTACATGTCCGCATGGAATTTGGCCCGGTTGGACATGATCGTCACCAAGAACGCCGTTCCGAGCGAAGCGGCCACTTGGCGGATCGTATTGGACATCGCCGTGCCGTGGCTGTACAAATGGCGCGGCAAGGCGTTCAATCCTTCCGTCATAATCGGCATTCCGAGCATCGACATGCCGAACATGCGGAAAATGTAAAGCCAAATCAACTGGCTGTATGGCGTATCCATCGTCAGCTTGCTGAATTCCCACGTCGTGACCGCGGTGATGATCAAGCCGACGATCGCCAGCGCCCGCGCGCCGATGCGGTCAAACACCCAGCCGGAAATCGGCGACATGATCGCCATGACAATCGCTCCCGGTAGCAACAGCAAACCGGCATCGAGCGGCGTAAAGCCGCGCAAGTTTTGCAAATACACCGGAAGCAAGACCATGGCGGCAAACATCGCCATGTTAATGACCGAACCGATGACGGTCGCCAACGTAAACACTGGGTAGCGGAACACACGGAAATTGAGCACCGGATGCTCCGAGCGCAGCGAACGCCATGTGAACATGATGAGGAACAAGGCGCCGATGACAAGCGAAACAACCACTTCCGTCTCGCCCCATCCTTTGCTTCCGGCCTCGCTGAAGCCATACAGAACGCCGCCAAACCCGATCGTAGAGTAGACCGCCCCTTGCACGTCCAGCACTGGATTGCCTTTACGCGGCGTATGTTTCAGCCAGACGGAGGCGAGCACAATGTCTAAAATCGCGATCGGCAACACGACGTAAAACAACAGCCGCCATGTATAATGTTCAACGATCCAGCCAGACAGCGTCGGCCCGACCGCCGGCGCAAACATCATGGCGATTCCGACCGTTCCCATGGCCACCCCGCGGCGTTCCGGCGGGAAAATCGACAACATAATGACCATCATCAGCTGCATAATAATGCCGGCCCCGACCGCTTGTGTCAACCGCCCCGTGAGCATGACGGCAAACGACGGAGCGATCGAGCAGACAAACGCGCCGATGGCGAAAAACGACATGCCCGATAAAAACAACCGTTTCGCTGGAAACTTGGCGATTAAAAACGGGCTGATCGGGATAAGCACCCCGTTGACGAGCATATAGCCGGTCACGAGCCATTGAATCGTCGACGTTTCCACGTTGAAATCTTGCATCATATGCGGCAAGGCGACGTTGATCAACGTTTGATTCAAAATGGCGACAAACGCGCCCAGCATGACCGTCGCCACAACCTTGCCGCGGCTGCCGATATCCCCAAGGCCGCCTTGACCGGCCGGAGCGGCCGGACGCCCATCCGTTCCTGTCGACGGCTCTGCTTTCGTTTCCGCTAACGGTTGAGCGTTGGCTTCCGCCGCTTCATCTGCCGCCTTCCCTGCGGCTGAAGCCGGTTTGCGGCGGCGCAGCGCGATGTTGACCGCCGCCAAGACCAAAACGGCAAACACAATATAACCAATGACAAATGCTGTCATCTTCCATCACCTACTTATGGATGCGGACGGTGACGTTCATGCCCGGCACAAGTCCGGCTCCGCTGTAGTTGTCAATGGAAATCGTCACCGGGATGACTTGGGTCACTTTCGTGTAGTTGCCGGTCGCATTGGAACTTGGCAGCAGGCTGAACGTATTCGCTGTCGCGTTGCCGATTTTTTCGACTTTGCCGCTGAATTTGCGATCCGGATACGCATCGACATAAATATCGACGTCTTGCCCGATTTTCACGTCTTCAATATCCGTTTCTTCAATATTCGCCGTCACCCACAAATCGTTCAAATCAAACCCGCGGGCAAGCGGAGTCCCCGCGGCGACAAACGAGTCTTTGACCGCGTTTTGCTGCACGATCGTCATCCGATGAGGCACTGTCACCGGAATCGTTGTTTTGCCGTCAAACACCTCACCGATTTCTTCCCCGGCTGAGAACGTTTTTCCCGTGTCGCCCCGCCAGGATGTCAGTTTTCCGGACAGCGGCGCCGCAACCGAGATGACCTGGCCGTCGATGCGGGCGTTGTCCGTTTTAATGTAATTCGTCACTTCATTCACATAGTAGTAAGCGGCAAAGCCGCCGCCGACAAGCAAAATGAGCACAATGATGTTCAGCGCAATCAAACGTTTCACGTTCACCGTCTATTCCTCCCCGAGTAAAATCGCTTTAATTTTTTCATGAAGATGCAAAAACTGTTCAATCTCCTCTGGAGAGACGAGTTCTTGAATGCGGCGAAGCCGCCGGCGCAGCACCGACTGCTCGCCAAACGCTTCCGACACCGTCTCTTTTCCTTTTTCCGTCAAACTCAAAATGACCGCGCGCCGATCTTGCTTCGACGGCTCACGGACAACAAGGCCGGCGCCGACGAGCCGGTCAACCGTGCCGCTGACGTTGCTGTTGCTTAAGTTTAATTTTTCCGCCAAGTCATTCAGGCGAATATGCTCTTTTTTCAGCAGCGTATATAAGACGATCAGCTGCACCTCTGTCACCCCGACGCGGGCGGCGTCCTCGCGGATGAGGCGGTAAAGCGCCTTTTGCGTCCGGAAGACAGCGTACATGATGTCCCGGCTGATTCCTTCCATTCATCCCCCCTCCTTGCTTCATCTTTCTTATTGGAATAGTTTCAATACGAATTATTTCTGCACGAAATATGATTATAACATGAAAACAGGGAAAATCAACTATATTGTTTCATGTCTTTTTGAGAAAACATACGCAACGAAAAAGAGTCCAACTGGATGTTTGGCATCCAATTGGACTCTTTTGCCAACTCCTCATTCGTGAATCCGCGCCGCGGTTGCCGTCGGCTGAATGCAGTTTCTCAACCACGCTCCACCAGGTGGGTGTTCGCAGAAGCGTTCCTGCCGTCCTCCATCACGAATATTGAGGCATGACATTCCCGCTTCAATGTAGAACTCCCTTTTGATTGCCATCGGTTGAAACTTCATTCTACAACGCACAACGCAGCAACGGATTGGTGATTATTATGATACATGATCGGCCGTCCCTTGGCAAGAGGGACAGCCATCCATTTTTTCAAACTGGATACACCCCATGCTTCCGCTCAGAAAAGACGATATACTTGGACATATACGCGTCAAATCGGCGGATGAGCTCGTTGCGCAAATCGTTCGGCGCGACAATTCCGTCAACGACCAATTCGGAAGCGAGCCGATAAATATCGATGTCGCGCCGGTATTCCTCGCGTTTTTGTTCGACAAATGCCGCACGCTCTTCTGGCGGCAGCTCGGCAATTTTGTTGGCGTAGACGGCGTTGACGGCCGCTTCCGGCCCCATGACGGCGATTTGCGCGTTCGGAAGCGCCAAGCAGCAATCCGGTTCAAACGCCGGTCCGGCCATCGCGTACAATCCAGCGCCGTACGCTTTGCGGACGATGACCGAGATCTTCGGTACGGTGGCTTCCGACATGGCCGCGATCATTTTCGCCCCATGGCGGATGATGCCGACCCGCTCGACTTTCGTGCCGATCATAAAGCCAGGGACGTCGGCCAAAAACAGAAGCGGGATATGGAACGCGTCGCAAAGCGTGATGAATTTCGCCGCTTTATCAGCCGAATCGTGGAACAATACGCCGCCTTTGACGCGCGGCTGGTTGGCGATGATGCCGATCGGCTGGCCGGCAAGGCGCGCCAGTCCCGTAATGATTTCTGGCGCAAACAGTTTTTTGATTTCACAAAACGATCCTTCGTCAATGATCCGCTCAATCAAATCATACATGTTGAACGGCGCATTTTGGTTTTCTGGCAAAATGTCCTCGATCGTTTTGTCAAACGATTTCGGCGGCTTCGCCTCGACCACCGGCGGCTTTTCGCTGTAATTGGACGGAAAATACGACAAATAACGGCGTGCATAGGCAATCGCTTCTTCTTCGGTTTTCACGAGCACGTCGCCGCAGCCGGAGACGGTGCAATGCATGCGGGCGCCGCCCATCTCTTCGAGCGTCACTTTTTCCCCAATCACCATTTCCGCCATGCGCGGCGAGCCTAAGTACATCGAGGCATTGCCTTCGACCATGATGACGATATCGCAAAACGCCGGAATATAAGCGCCGCCGGCTGCTGATGGACCAAACAACAGGCACACTTGCGGCACTTTGCCGGACAGCTTCACCTCATTGTAAAAAATGCGCCCCGCCCCGCGCCGGCCGGGAAACATTTCGATTTGGTCCGTAATGCGTGCGCCGGCCGAGTCCACCAAATAAATGATCGGGCAGCGCAGTTTTTCCGCCGTTTCTTGAATGCGGATGATTTTTTCGACGGTGCGCGCTCCCCACGAGCCAGCTTTGACGGTCGAATCGTTCGCCATCACGCAGACGGTGCGGCCATGGATTTTGCCGATGCCGGTCACAACTCCATCAGCCGGCAAATCGCCCGCCAAACAGTTGGCAAACAATCCGTCTTCCACTTCCAAACCGTTATCAAGCAGCAAGTTCAGCCGCTCGCGAACAAACAATTTCCCTTGGGCGGCGTTTTTTTCATGATATTTTGGCGCCCCGCCTTTCTTGATTTCCGCCGCTCTTTTCTCCAGCTCCGCTGCGAGCGTGTCTTGCTGATTGGCTGTTTCCTTCATCTCTTTGTTTCCCCTCCTTGTTTTGATAGATCTTGCTGTTCCATCCCGCGTGTTCGGCCGGGAGCACGGTTGGGGCCGTTTTTGGCTGTCGTGCCAATGTCGGTGCAGAACAAGCGCTCCGTGCGGCTTTTTCCTTATCCAAACAGCCTCATCCTGCCCAAGCGCAGGCTTACTCCCCTTTGTACACAGGCTTCCGCTTTTCTTTAAACGCCTGCAGACCTTCCAGACGGTCTTTCGTTGGGATTGTCGCCTCATAGGCGAGCTGCTCAATTGCGAGGCCCGTCTCCAAATCAACGTTGAATACGCTTTGGATCGCCCGTTTCGCCTGGCGGACGGCTATCGGCGCATTGTCAGCGATTTGTTGCGCGAGACAAAGCGCACGCTCCATCAGCTCGGAGCGCGGCACCGCGTATTCGACAAGGCCGATTCGCTCGGCCTCTTTGGCGGTGATGCGCTTTGCGGCAAAAATCAATTCTTTCGCTTTTCCGATGCCGACAAGGCGCGGCAGCCGCTGCGTCCCCCCCGCTCCCGGAATGATGCCAAGCGACGTTTCCGTCAACCCAAGCTGGATATCGTCGGCAGCAAACCGAATGTCGCAAGCCAAGGCAAGCTCCAACCCGCCGCCAAACGCCGAGCCGTTTAAAACGGCGATGACCGGCTGCGGCACTTTCTCGACCTCATTGATCGTTTTGCTGATTAAGGCGACGGCCTGCCGCACTTCGGTTTCGTTCATCCCCGCCCGCTCTTTCAAATCAGCGCCGGCGCAAAACACCTTGTCTCCTGCCCCGGTCAACATGACAACGCGCACGTCTTTGCGAAATTTGATCTCCTGAAAGAGCGCGCCAAGCTCGAAAAGAAGCGCTCTTGAAAGCGCATTGGCCGCTTCCGGACGGTTTAATGTCACAATGGCGATGCCGTTTTCTTGTGTTTCAAACGATACAAGTGTGCTCACGTTTTCTCCCCCCTTATGATCAAACCGTTTGCAAATAGCGGCTCGGAAGCGGGCGGCCGATTTTGTCGCGGATAAACAACGCCGCTTTCGTCAGCTGCTCGACATCGATGCCGGTTTCAATCCCCATTCCGTGGAGCATATACACCAAATCATCGGTGGCGACGTTTCCCGACGCTCCGGGAGCGTACGGACAGCCACCGAGGCCGCCGAGCGAGCTGTCAAACGTCGTAATCCCCATTTCCATGGACACTAAAATATTGGCCAGCGCCGTCCCCCGTGTATCGTGAAAATGCATGGCGATCCGTTCGACCGGAAAGCGACGAAGCACCTCAGCAAGCACGTCCTCCACTTGTTTAGGCGTCGCGACGCCGATCGTATCGCCAAGCGACAGTTCGTCAACCTCCATCGCCAACAACCGGTCCGCCACCATCAACACTTGATCGACGGCGACAGGCCCTTCATATGGGCAGCCAAAGACGGTGGAAACGTAGCCGCGCACCGTTTTTCCTGCTTGTTTTGCCGTTTTCACGACCGCTTCCAGCACCGGAAATGTGGCAGCGATCGTTTTGTTAATATTTTTTTGGTTGTGGGTTTCGCTCGCTGACATGAAGACGCCCACTTCATCGACCCCGGCGCCAAGCGCCCGCTCAAGCCCCTTTTCGTTGGGGACGAGCGCCGCATACGTGACGCCGGCTTTCCGGCGAATGCCCTCTGCCACTTCAACGGCGTCCGCAAGCTGTGGAATCCATTTCGGATGGACGAAAGAGGTCACCTCAATGTACGACAACCCCGTTTCTGACAATAGATTGATCCAGGCGATTTTATCGGCGGTTGCGATCGGCGTTGCTTCGTTTTGCAGGCCGTCGCGCGGGCCGACTTCTTTGACCGTCACCTTCGCCGGCCATCGGCTCATGCTCTGCTCCTCCTTTATTCAATCTCAACAAGCACGTCGCCTTCGTTTACGAAATCTCCTTCCTGCACGTGGATGTGCTTCACGACGCCAGACGTTTCCGCGGCAATCGGAATCTCCATTTTCATCGATTCCAAAATGACGACATCTTGCCCTTCTTCCACACGGTCACCGACGGCGACGACAATTTTCCATACACTTCCGGCCATCGTTGCGATTATTTGATTCATCGTTTCTTCCCCCATTCATTTCTGCTTCATTTCGTTTTTATTGGTTTCCAATGTTTCGAAAGGAAATCGGTCGTTGTATCCCCCGCTTGAAACGCTGGATGGGACAACACGGCCTCAAGCAGCGGAATGTTCGTTTTAATCCCTTCAACGCGATAGTCTCGAAGCGCTTCGAGCAAGCGTTCAATCGACGTTTGCCGATCCGGCCCTTTGGCAATCAACTTCGCGATCATCGGATCATAAAACGGCGTGACCGTGATGCCGCTTTGAACCGCCGTTTCATGACGAATCCATTCGCCTTGTGGGGCGGAAAACACCGTAATGCGGCCGGGCGACGGGTAAAACGTGTTCGGATCTTCGGCATAAATGCGCACTTCAATGGCGTGCCCGTCGCGGCGAATCTCTTCTTGTTTATAGCGGAGCGGCTCGCCGGCGGCGATGCAGAGCTGCTCTTCGACGATGTCGATGCCGGTGATTTCTTCTGTCACCGGGTGCTCGACTTGCAGGCGTGTGTTCATCTCAAGAAAATAAAAATTTTTCTGTTCATCGACGAGAAATTCAATGGTACCGGCATTTGCATAACCGATGTAACGCGCAGCCCGCACCGCCGCCTCCCCCATCTTCCGCCGCGTCTCTTCATCCAAAAACGGCGACGGCGCCTCTTCGACCACTTTTTGGTGGCGGCGTTGGATCGAACACTCGCGCTCCCATAAGTAAACACAGTTGCCATTTTGGTCGGCAAGAAGCTGAATTTCAATATGGCGCGGGCGTTCAATATATTTTTCAATGTACATCGTCCCGTCGCCGAAAAACGAAGCGGCCCGTTTTTGGCTCCCTTCAAACGCTTGGCGCAGCTCAGCTTCATCGCGAGCGATATGCATGCCGATGCCGCCGCCGCCGGCTGACGCCTTCAGCATGACTGGATACCCAATCGAAGCCGCCGCTTTGGCCGCCTCATCGGCGCCATCAAGCGCAAAGGAGACGCCCGGGACGATCGGCACGCCGGCTTTTTCCATCGTCCGCCGCGCTTCGATTTTGCTGCCCATCGCCGCAATGACGTCCGCCTTCGGACCGATGAAGACGATTCCTTCTTCCTCGCAGCGGCGGGCAAACGCTGGATTTTCCGACAACAGCCCGTAGCCGGGATGGATCGCCTCCGCTTTCGCCGTTTTGGCAACCTCAATGATTTTTTCGATATTTAAATAGCTTTCCGCGACGCGCGGCTTGCCGATCAAATACGCTTCATCCGCGAGCGAGACATGAAGCGAATCGGCGTCTGCTTCGGAATAAATGGCAACCGTTTGAATGCCGAGACGTCGGCACGTGCGGATGATGCGGACGGCGATTTCGCCGCGGTTGGCAATCAACACTTTCGAAAACATCGTCTCACCCTTTCTTAAAAGTACAGGTGCCGGCGCCGGACGGTTCGTCCGCCCGGCGCGGCGGTTTAGGCTTAGGTTGTTAAGCCGAGGCGCTGTTTCGCCATTTCCCGCAATTTGAATTTCTGAATTTTCCCAGATGCCGTCATCGGGTACGAGTCGGTAAATTCGATATAACGCGGGATTTTATGCCGGGAAATGTTGCCGCGGCAAAACTCGCGAATCTCCTCAGCGGTCGCCGTTTCGCCGTCTTTTAAGATGATCCACGCCATCACTTCTTCACCGTATACCTCATCCGGCACGCCGACGACTTGAACGTCCAAAATTTTCGGATGTTTGTACAAAAACTCTTCGATTTCGCGCGGATAAATGTTCTCCCCGCCGCGGATGATCATATCTTTCAGCCGGCCGGTGATGCGGCAGTAACCGTTTTCATCCATCGTCGCCAAATCGCCGGTATGCAGCCAGCCGTCTTGGTCGATCGCTTCATTTGTCGCTTCCGGGTTGTTGTAATACCCTTTCATGACATGATAGCCGCGCGTGCACAGTTCCCCTTGCACACCCCGCGGCACTTCCTTGTTCGTGCCCGGCTCAACGATTTTCACTTCCACGCCCGGCAAGGCGCGGCCAACCGTTTCGACACGCAGCTCAAGCGGATCGTCGGTGCGCGTTTGCGTGATGACTGGGGACGCTTCCGTCTGCCCGTAGGCGATCGTAATGTCTTTCATCCCCATTTTCTCGATGACCGCCTTCATCACTTCGACCGGGCAAGGAGAACCGGCCATAATGCCCGTGCGCAGCGACGACAAATCGTATTTGGCAAAATCCGGGTCGTTGAGCTCGGCGATGAACATCGTCGGCACGCCGTGAAGCGCCGTGCACCGCTCCGCTTCCACCGTCTCGAGAACCCGCTTCGGATGGAACTCCACAACCGGCACCATCGTCGCCCCGACCGTCACGCATGCAAGCGTGCTCATGACGCAGCCGAAGCAATGGAAAAACGGCACCGGAATGCACAATCGATCGCCTTCGCCAAGTCCCATGCATTGCGCCACTTGGTGGGCGTTGTTGACGATGTTGTAATGCGTCAACATCACCCCTTTCGGGAATCCAGTCGTCCCGGACGTGTATTGCATGTTGATCACATCGTGCGGGTCGAGGCTCTCCATCCGTTCATCGAGTTCTTCTTCCGATATGTCGTGCGCCATCGCCAAGATGTCGTTCCATGTAAACATGCCCGGGTGCCGTTTGTCGCCAAGAAAGATCACGTTTTTCAACTTCGGCAGCCGTTTCGATTGCAGCTGTCCGGGCGCTGATGTGCGCAACTCGGGAACGATTTCGTACAAAATATCGATGTATGACGAATCGCGGTATTGCTCGATCAAAAACAGTGTTGTCGAGTCGGACTGCCGAAGCAAATACTCAAGCTCCGCCGCGCGGTAGTTCGTATTGACCGTCACGAGGACAGCTCCCATTTTGCCGGTCGCAAACTGGCAGGCGATCCATTCCGGGACGTTCGTCGCCCAAATGGCGACATGCTCCCCTTTTTCGATGCCAAGCCGCATCAACCCGCGCGCAACGAGGCGGCAATAGTCGTTAAACTGCCGATACGTCAGACGCAAGCCGCGGTCGGCGTACACGACCGCCTCATGGTCCGCATATTGCCTGGCTCGCTCTTCCAACAATTTCCCCACAGTCACCGTCAACATCGGCCGTTTCCTCCCCTTTGTCCGAATTCATTGTTATGGATATGCAGGCATTTCCGCTTTTAGCATCCCAGTTGGCGGGCGATGACGAGCCGTTGGATTTCTGATGTGCCTTCGCCGATTTCCATGAGCTTGATATCCCGCAAATGGCGCTCAACGCCGTACTCTTTCATATAGCCGTATCCGCCGTGAATTTGAATCGCTTGGTTGCAGACGCGGAACCCCATTTCCGACGCAAACAGCTTGGCGAACGATGCTTCTTTTGTAAACGGTTTCCCTTTGTCTTTCAACCAAGCCGCCTTGTACACCATATTGCGGGCAAGCTCAATTTCCATCGCCATATCGGCCAGTTTAAATTGAATGGCTTGAAACTTGGAAATCGGCTGGCCGAACTGAACGCGTTCCTTCGCGTATTGAAGCGCTTTCTCAAACGCCGCTTGCGCGATGCCGACAGCCAAAGCAGCGATCGAGATTCGGCCGCCATCAAGCGTGTACAAAAACTGTTTAAACCCTTTTTGCGGGTCGCCCAAGACGTTTTCTTTCGGCACGCGGACGTTCTCGAAAACAAGCTCGCACGTATTGGACGCGCGCACGCCCATCTTGTCGTAATTCGAACGGATCGTAAATCCTGGGGAGTCGGTTGGCACGATGAGAGCGGTGATGATGTTTTTGCCGCGCGCATCTTTGCCTGTCACGGCGGTGACGATCACTTGCCGCGCGTATTGGGCGTTCGTGATCCAACATTTTTCGCCATTGATGACATATTCATCGCCGTCCAGCACCGCGGTCGTGCGCGTGCCGCCGGCATCGGACCCGGCGTTCGGCTCCGTGAGCCCAAAAGCGCCAAGCGTCTCTCCTTTGGCCATCGGCACGAGCCATTTTTGTTTCTGCTCCTCTGTTCCAAAGTAATAAATGGGACTCGCCCCAAGTGACACGGCGGCCGCATAGCTTAGCCCGGTGCCGCCGCAGGCGCGGCCGATTTCCTCAACGGCGATGGCATACGAAATCGTATCGCCTCCAGCGCCGCCGTATTCTTCCGGAAACGGCAAACCCAATAGCCCCAACTCGCCCATTTTGCGGAAGACATCCAGCGGAAAATGCGCCTCTTCATCCCATTTCGCCGCGTATGGGGCAATTTCCTTCTCAGCAAAGTCGCGAACCATTTCTTTAATCATTTGTTGCTCTTTTGTTAATGAAAAATTCATCCTGTCCCTCTCCCCCATAGAAAATGTTCTATTATTTAAACCGACTAGTCGGTTTAAACGAAGGAAACGAATGCAGATCGTTTTGATTTTTGAAGCGTTTTCAAAAAACCGACTAGTTGGTCTGTATACGATCAACAACTTATTCGGCGGCCGGCCGCAACAAAAACCGCGCCGCCGCTGGGTTTTCTGGTGTGCGGAGCACCGCATGCAAAATGAAATCGGCAAAATATGCCGCGATTTCCTCAATGGACAGCGGACCATCCGGATTGTACCATTTGTATGTCCAATTGACCATGCCGATAATGGACATGCCAGTAATCTCCACCGACAGCTCCGGACGAAATTCCCCGGCTTCAATCCCCTCACGAATGACCCGAAAAATGATTTGCTTGAACTCTTCTCGCTTTTCATTGATCGGTTCAGCGTATTCCGGTTTTAAGTACGTGCTTTCCTGGTAAAACACGGTGATGTGTGGTTTATACAAATGAAACACTTTGACAAACGACTGAACGATGGCGTACAAGCGCTCGGTCGGCGTAGGAAAGCCCTCATACGCCTCCTGCGCTTTTGTCAGCGCATACGTGATAAAGACGTCATGGATATGATACAAAAGCTCATCTTTGGATTTAAAATTATGGTAAAAACCGCCTTTGGATGTGTCGCTTTCGGCAACGATGCGGTCGACCGTCACGCCGTGGTAGCCGTATTTCTCAAATAAATGAAGCGCCGTATCGATAATGCGGTCTCTGAGCGGTTTGTCAGCCATAGAAAATCCCCTTTGCCATTTATAATACACTATTTTCTGAAAAAGTGAAATATTTTTTGTTTTGCCTTTACCATACCCGAACTGCACCATGATTGTCAACCATTGCTTCTCATGACCAACACGGTCGTACAGGGCCTGCTGATACATAATGGCCGCCATGTTTTCAAATGATAAAGATGGAGGTGGCTTCGATTGGAACCGATGCTATGCCCAAACTGCAAAACGAACCGGACGCGGTTTCATCTCATTGAGCAGCACCCGCGTGCGGTCAAGCTCGATCCGCACACCGGCGACATCGAGCACGAATACACAAACGAAGCGCTCGAACCGTTCCATCTCCCATACCGCGGCCCGAGCTACCGCGTCCAATGCGGCGTCTGCGGGCTGATCGAAGATGCGGACATGTTCATTCAGCGCGCTAAATCGTCTCCATTGAGGTGATTCGATATGGCGAACAAAAAACAAACACCTTCTTCCATCGCTGACCAAAAACAGCTCGTCAACGACAAGGCAAAAGCGATGCGGGAGCACGGCGGCGAGCACATTCGCCGCGGCACGCCCAACGGCGCAGACGGACAATAACCGCCAGCCTGCTTTTGTACACAAGCAAGCTGGCGGGACTTCCGCCCTTCTAACGGTACATCGCCCACAATCCGATATCGCGAAAACCAAGGCGATGGTAAATGCGGCCGGCGTCTGGATTGTCATAAAACAAGCACGGCATCTTCCCTTCAGCGAGCAAATCGCAAACGAGCTTCGCCACGATGGTGCTGGCATACCCTTTCCCTCGATGCTCCTGATCCGTGCAGACGCCGACGATCATCGCCGACAATGAGTTTTCCGCTGATGTCGATGCCGCGGCCACCATTCGGCCGTCTTGTTCAATGTAGTACGTTCTAGCTGAATTGGTTTCCATCCCTTTCACTAGCATATCGCGGGACGACGGCCTCGTTTCAAATTCGGCAATGCGGCGCCGCAAGTCGAGAATCCGGTCGACATCGGCCAATTCGGCTTTTTTGACGGCGAACGCCCCCATTTCTTGACGGGCGTATTCATCCGTCCGACACTCGCAAAAGTAAAGCGTTCGCTTCTCCCCAAGCGGCAGCCGCTCTTCGAACTGCCTGGCAATGTCCGCCTTGCCGGACAGCTGGATGGACGATGATGGGGCTGTCTCGCGGATGAGACGAGCAAAGCCATCGGCATCAAAATCGCCAGGCGCGTACGGAATGTAGGAATCGTAATAACGGAGCAGCACCGCCTTCAGCGAGCCGGCATCGTCAAACTGCCCCCAAACGTCTTGGAAATCGGCGTCATAGCCAAACGACTCAATATCGCCGATGATAAATAAATTGAACGACGGATCTTGCCGCAAAAACGAAAATACTTGTTGATCGTCTTCGGCCGTTAACCGGCGAATCATAGAATTCCCCCGCTTTTCGAATGATATTTTTTCCATTATACTATGAATCATCCCTGTTGCCAATGGCATTTGTGGCGTCAAACCGAGAGGACTGCCGATGCCCCTAAGTCTGCATCGGCCAACTGCAAAGAAAGGAGGAAGCCCGCTCTCAAAAAAGCGAGGCGACGATGCCGATGAAGTTTATTGACGATCTGTACGAATACTATAAAGATCGACTGACCGGAGATGAAGAAGACGCCGAAGCGGTGGCGATGTCGATTTTGGATGAACTCGACCGCCGCGATGTGCTCAAGCTGATCGGTGAGATGACTGATGAAGAGCTGCTTGGCATGTTCGGTTTGTATGTCCTGGAAAGCTTGAAAGCGAAAATGGCCCGCGAAGGCCTCGGCGCGACGCGGCCGCAAGATGCGCCGCGCGTGCATTGACAAAACAAAACGGCTGTCCTCCATGTCATAAGGAACAGCCGCTATGTTGGGCAAATGATGGTTTCGTATTCATGTGGCAGCCCTGTGAACATGATTTCGAAGACGGCTTTTCCACTGTTTGCTTAACAGACAGTGGCGAAACACAAACCGTTTTCCCATCGCGCGCTCATCGGTAAAACTGTACATCATAGCCTTCTTTCAACAACACTTGGTAGATTTGCTGAATGTGGTCTTCGTTTTTTGTCTCGAGCGAAAAGTGAATTTCCGCCTGACCTGGCAGCACTTTGGCGCCGATGCGCTGATGGTGAATCGACATCACGTTTGCCTCAAGCTCCGCAATAATGCGCAGCAGCTTGTTCAACTGGCCCGGCTTGTCGGAGATGACCGTTGTAAACGTCACAAACCGGCCCGCTTCGACAAGCCCCCGCTCAATGATGCGGGAAATGAGCGTCACATCGACGTTGCCGCCGCTTAAAATGGCGGCGACTTTTTTGCCGCGAAACGGCAGCTTTTGATACAACAATGCCGCCAACGGACAAGCTGCCGCCCCTTCGATTAACAGCTTGTTCCGCTCGAGCACATACAGCATCGTCCGCGAAATTTCCGCCTCTTCCACGCACACAACGCCATCGACGTATTGCTCAATGTATTGGTACGTAATATTGCCCGGCTTTTTCACGGCAATCCCATCGGCGATCGTATTCGATGCGGCAATGGAGACGGGCTGTTTATGGCGTATGGCCGCCGTCATGCCGGGGCAAGCCGATGACTCAACGCCGTACACTTCAACCGACGGCTTCAGCTGTTTTAACGTAAACGCCACCCCAGCAAGCAACCCGCCGCCGCCGACCGGACAAAGAACGACATCGACGTCGGGAAGCTGCTCGATCAGCTCTAAGCCGATCGTCCCTTGGCCGGCCATCACCGCCAAGTCGTCAAACGGATGAACAAATGTCATCCCCCGTTCACGTTGCAACTCTAATGCATATTCCAAAGACTCGTCAAACACATCGCCGTACAGCACGACTTCCGCCCCGTAGCTTTTCGTCGCTTCAATTTTGCTGAGCGGCGCCCCTTTCGGCATGACAATCGTGCAAGGAATGCCGAGCATGCCGCTTGCGTAGGCGACCCCTTGGGCGTGGTTGCCGGCCGAGGCGGCGATGACGCCTCGCGCCCTTTCTTCTTCCGTGAGCGACATAATTTTATTGAATGAGCCTCTTACCTTAAACGAACCTGTTTTTTGCAAATTTTCCAGTTTCATATACACGTCATTGCCGGACAGCCGGCTGAACGTCTGCGAATGCTCAAGCGGCGTTTGGTGGACGATGCCTTTCATTTTCGCTCGCGCTTGTTCAATGTCTGTTAACGTCAACATCATCAAACCACCCTTTCCGATCGGGCGACCGGTTCTTGTTCACCCCGCTTTATTATATACAAAACATTTCATCACCGACAAATGTTGCTTTTCTTTAGTTGGTTTTGGATTATTTTTAGCATATAGTTTTGTTGCATAAAATCATGTTCAACAAACATCGCTGCAACCCGCTTCCTTTGTCAAACCGTTTGAACGTTGGACTTGTCCCAAAACATCAGAGTGTTTCTAGGGGAAGAGCTGTCTACGGTCTGTTCTTTTTCTTTTGTGAATATTGTTTATTTAGAACATTGTTCTATAGATTTGGCCAATTGCCAACGGGAAAAAGCGGCCAAAAAGATCGGCGATAGGCAAACGCGAGGGAATTTGCTAATATGAAAGAAAAGCATTCGGAAGACGAAAGGATGAAACGGTTGTGACGAAAAAGTTGTACTATACGGCGCCGGATGTTGACGTGTGGACGACAACGGTGACAAGCGTCCGCCAAGACGGCGAAACATACATTGTCACCTTGGCGGAAACAGCGTTTTACCCGGAAGGCGGTGGCCAACCGTCTGACGCCGGCACGATCGCCGGCTTGCCGGTGCTCGATGTGTTTGACGAAAACGGGGAAGTGTATCACCGCCTCCCTGCCCATCCGGGAATGGGCGCCGTTTCATGCGTCCTTGATAGGAAACGGCGCCGCGATCATACACAACAGCATAGCGGCCAACATTTATTATCCGCTGTACTCGTTGAACAGCTCGGCGCCGAAACAGTCGGTTTTCACCTTGGGCGCGAGGTCGTCACAATCGACATCACGGCGGGTGCGCTGACGGAAGCAGACATGCTGGCAGTGGAAAACCGGGCCAACGAACTCATTTACGCGAATCTCCCGGTCGAGACGTATTGGGTGACGCCGGAAGAAGCAGAACGGATGCCGTTTCGCAAGCGTCCCGATGTCCAAGGTTCTGTCCGTGTTGTCGAGATGAAAGGGATCGATTTGTCGGCGTGCTGCGGCACCCATGTGAAACGCACGGGCGAAATCGGCGTGATCAAATTGCTGAAAGCAGAGCGCCATCGCGGCATGACGCGTCTTTCCTTTCTTTGCGGCGGCCGGGCGCTTGCCGACTACCAGCAAACCCACCGCGTCGTGCAGGCGGCAGCAGGTCGGTTCGGGACAAGCCGCGATCAGCTGCTCGACGTGATCGCAAAATGGGAACAAGAGAAAAAAGAATGGGAAAAACGGCTGCGCCAATACGAGGCAATCGTCTTTGCCGTCGAAGCCGAACGGGCCGCCGCCGAATCAGGACGTGCAGTGATTGGCCGTTACGACCAATATGGGGCAAAAGAACTGCAAATGATCGCCCGTCTGATCGCCGACCGTTATGGCAAAACCGCGCTTCTCGCCTCCACCTCCGATTGGCGCGCCGTGATCGCCAAAGCACCGTCTTCCTTGCTCCATGCAGGGAACTGGCTGAAAGAACAAGCCGCCCTGTTTGGCGGCAAAGGGGGCGGCAACGAGCGGCAGGGGCAAGCTGCTTTTCCGTCCCTTGAGGCGCTTAGCCAGTTCCTTTCCCGCGTGGAAACGGCAGGCATCGATTGACGGCTCCTGCCCGCACCGCCCGGTTGCTTCGATTCGTTTCGTCCTCCCGTCGGATCGATGCGATGTCCGCCATAGCCGACGGAGGGCGGTTTTTGTAAAATGAAAAACGAAATGTGCAGCTAAGGAGTTTGAAGAGATGAACGATCGACTCGTACAATCGCAAATCGAAGAGCTCGAACGAAAGCTGCGCGCTTATGAGCGGCTCATCGAAACGCTTCCGTTTCCGTTCACCTTTGCCGATTACGAAAGTGGAATCGCCATCGAAAAAAAGCGCGGCGACGTCCGGCCGCACCTTCGCACCATTCCACCGTCCCTTGAAAAGGAAGCCAAATGGCAGTGGGATATTGACTTGTATCACGACGTACCGTTTGAAAAAGTGGAAGCCTTTTTGACGCCGCTGCTCGATCTCGTGCCGCACCATATCGTTTTTGTCGACGACAAAGGGATCATCACGCTTTGCAATTTGCAGGCGGCCATTGACACGGGCGTCGAGCGCGACGCCATCATCGGCAAACATATTCGCGAGCTGCTGAAGCTGCCTGACGAGCTGATCGCAACGCTCGAATCGCTTGAAAAAGGCGAGCCGCTCTACAATCACGAGGTGCTCGACCGATTTTACGGCATCGTCAACACCCGTTTTATTTACAACGATGACGGATCGATCAAACGAGTCATCAGTATGTTTCAGTCGCTCAATATGATGAAAGAAACGGAAAAGCTCGCCGTCGCCGGCCGCATCGCCGCCGGCATCGCCCATGAAATCCGCAATCCGCTGACGACGGTGCGCGGCTATTTGCAACTATTGAAAAGCGACTTGCCGGATCGCATCGCCTCGCTCGTCGAACGCCTGCTCATTCCTGAGCTTGACCGGGCAAACGGCATCATCACCGACTTTTTAAACATCGCCAAGCCGGCGGACGTGAAGATGGAAACGTTCCGGCTGCACCGTTTTTTGCGCGACGATGTCGGCGTTCTGCTGCAGAGCGAGGCGTTGCTGCACAGTGTGAACGTCCATTTTGACCTCGACGAACAACTGGACGATTACGAAATGAGCGGCGACCGCCGCCAGCTTTTGCAAGTGTTTTTAAACTTATTCCGCAACGCTGTGGAAGCCAAAGTGGCCAAAACGATGAATGTCACGGTGAGCAGCCGGAAAGTGAACCATATCGTCCAGCTTCGCTTCTGCGACGATGGGCCCGGCATTCCGCCGTCGGTCATCGACCATGTTTTCGATCCGTTTTTTTCAACGAAGGAAACGGGAACTGGGCTCGGCCTGTCATTATCGAAAAAAATCGTCGAACTGCATCGCGGGACGATGAAAGTGCAAAGCGACGCGCACGGCACATGTTTTTTGATCGAATTCCCGCTTTGCAGCCAACCGCCGTTTCTTTCGTCATAAATCGCTTCCGAAGAGGGGGCCATCCCAGCTTCGGAAGTGGGGAGATTGATGATTTAGAACAATGTGTCACTTTATCACAGAAAAGGAGGAGCCATTATGGCAACGACCGCTCCGCCCAACGGCAAATGGCGGCGCCTGTTCGCCTTGTTTCTTCCCATTTTTGTTTCGCAAACCGGTCAATATGCCATGAACTTTGTCGATGTCGCCATGTCCGGTCATGCGAGCGCCGAAGATCTTGCCGGCGTCGCGATCGGCTCAAGCCTATGGGTGCCGGTGTTTACCGGCGCCGGCGGCATTTTGCTCGCCCTGTCCCCGATCGTCTCACACCATTTCGGCGCCGGACGGCATGACTCGATCACTCGCGCCGTCGCCCAGGCGCTCTACTTGGCTGTCGCGCTTGCTGTCGCCATTGTCCTGATCGGCGCCGCTGCCGTGCCGTTTATCTTGAAACAGATGTCTTTGGATGAAAACGTTCGGCATATCGCCTTTCATTATTTGCGCGCCTTGTCGTTTGGGATCATCCCTCTGTTTCTTTATTCTGTGCTCCGCTATTTCATCGATGCGCTTGGGCAAACGAAAGTGACGATGTGGATTACGCTCACCGCCTTGCCGGTCAATATGCTGTTCAACTGGTTGTTGATTTACGGGCATGGCGGATTTCCGCGCCTTGGCGGCATCGGCACTGGTTACGCGACGGCGATCACGTATGCGTACTGCTTCGCGGCCGCTGCCTTTGCCGCTTTGAAATTTCGGCGCTTGGCTCCCTATCGTGTACTCGTCCGTTTCTACCGTCCGTCATGGGCCGCATGGAAAGAGTTGCTGAAAACCGGGGTGCCGATCGGGTCGGCCATCTTTTTTGAAACGAGCATTTTCGCTGCTGTGACGCTGCTTGTCGGCCGGTTTGGCGCGGAAACGGTCGCCGCGCATCAAAGCGCCCTCAACTTCGCTTCACTGTTGTATATGATTCCACTCAGCTTATCGATGGCGCTGACGATCGCCGTGGGCGTTGAAGCCGGGGCCAACCGTTATGAAGCCGCCAAACAATATTGCTTGATCGGCATCACCCTCGCCTTGGCCGTCGCCGCCGCCGCTGCATTGTTTCTTTCCGTCTTCCGCGGCGATGTTGCTCGACTGTATACAAACGATCCGACAGTGGCGGCGTTGACGGAGAAGTTTTTGCTCTATGCGATCTTCTTTCAAGTTTCCGATGCCATCGCCGCTCCCATCCAAGGAGCGCTGCGGGGCTATAAAGAGGTAAGCGCCGTTTTTTGGTCCGCTCTTCTCGCCTATTGGGGCGTTGGGCTTCCGCTTGGCTGCGCGCTCGCTCTACTGACTGCCGCCGGGGCGTTCGGCTATTGGATCGGCCTGATCGCCGGATTGGCAACGGGCGCGCTGTTTCTCAGCTTTCGCCTGCGGGCCGTTTGGCGCAGACATGACAGCGGGCGTGCGCCATGCGCCTTTTAAGAGGGAGCGGTCGATAAACAAGGATGTCCCGCTCAGTTCTAGGGACATCCTTTTTGTTTCAGCATGATGGATCATGCAGTCGACAAGGCCGGTTTCCCTTAGCCGACCTCCTTAGGCGACGGCTGCTGCTTCATATACTGTAATACATCGAGGTCGATTTTTCCTTTCTCCACTTGGCGCTCCTCAAAATTTTCTGTATGTATATACACGGTCAGCGCCTCATGAAGCGCCTCGCGATCCGCCGAGCGCTCTTTCGACAAATAACCGAGACGGACCAAGTGGGCGGCCACCTCTTCCTTTACCGTTCCTTCAATCGCTGCCACTTTTTCGGGACGCGGTTTCTCAAAGTAAAGCTGGCGCAACTGATACAAGCGAATAAGCTCCTCGATCGGCCGCGGGTGATCATCGACGCGCAAGTCGATATAACGGTCATTGTAGCCGCCATATCCCCCTCCTTCTTTCACGACAAGCAAGGCGGCCGACTGTTGCCCGCGGCGGTCGCCCCCCGCTGCCTGACCAGCTTGAAGCGCCTTTAACAATCGCTCGGCGAGCGGACCTTTTGTCTGCTCAAACGCCCTTCCCATTGCCAGCACCGTTTCCTCGCCGGCTAAAATATTGCCTTGAGCCGCATAGTTCGGCCCGGTGATGCCCCCGGCCCACGGGTAACATTTTTTCCCGGTGAACGTCGCCGCCCGTCCTTTCGCATCCACGATGCCGACTTGGCGCAAATCGCGCTCACTGTCATCGGCAACGAGCAACTCAAGCGTTTCTTGCGCCGATTTCCCTTTTGCCATCCATTCGAGGCCGCGCGGTCCGTACGACGTGTTGGCGTACGATTGCGTCGCCACCGCTCCGACGCCCGCTTTCGCCCACGGAACAACCGCACCAACGCCTAAAAATTTCGATTGAACAGCGATGCCAAGCTCCCCGGTCGCCGGATCGAACGCGACGATCGAAAACGTCGCGACGATGTCTTTTGCAATATGTGTCATTTCCCCGTCCTCCATATGCTTTCCATTTTCTCATCGTTTATGATTTCTCCACTTCCTTTCGTTGTTCCTGCCTGTTCACAAAAAAAGCGGGGGAAACAGCCGTTGCCCGGCCGTCTCCCCCCGCATGCCCATCATCCGCCTAGCACCATGTTGCCCCGACGATAATGAGCAAAATAAACAAAACGACGATCAGCACAAAGCCGTAGCCGTAGCCGCCGTAACCCGGATAACCGAAGCCATAGCCGCCCCAGCCCCAGCCGCCATAAAAGCCATATGGCATATTCGTCACCTCCTTGCTAGCAAGTAAGAGGCATCAGTACACCCAACCACCGATACATGCACATCCGACAATAATCAACAAGATGAACAGAACGACGATCAACGCGAATCCGCCGCCGTAAGCTGCACCCATTTGCCAGCACCTCCTTCGTTTTTGTACTAGTAGACTATTCAGAAGCCGAGGAAATGGTTAGATGTTTCGGCAAAAATGGGTATTTGCCGCAACGTAAAAAAAAAACGGTCCATCCGCGGACCGATGTTATGCTCCGAGCGAGTTTCGCTTCCATTTTTTCCGCCCCGGCGCTTGCTTGATTTGAACAGCGGAAAACAAAATAAGCGCCGTCCAGATGCAGCTAAACGCATAAAAATGCGCTTTCGTAAACGGCTCGCCGAACAAAAAGACGCCAAGGAGAAGGCTGATCGTCGGCGAAATGTATTGCAAAAAACCAAGTGTTGTCATTGACACACGCTTCGCCCCTTTGGCGAAATACAAAAGCGGCACGGCCGTCGCTGGCCCGGCTCCAGCCAACAGCGCCCATTGCCACCATTCGGCCGTCTTGACGAGGGCTGGCGTTTCGTTGTACACACATAATAAGTAAACGGCTGAAAGCGGCATGACGGCCATTGTTTCAAGCGTCAAGCCAATGGACGAGTCAACGCTGGCCAGTTTTTTCACTAAGCCGTAAAACCCGAACGTCAACGCGAGCGATATGGCGACCCACGGAAACGCGCCATATTCCGCCGTCATCGCCGCCACGCCGGCGGCGGCAAGAAAAACAGCGGCCCACTGCCCAACGCTCAACCGCTCGCGCAATACGATCGTCCCAAGCGCCACGCTGACAAGCGGGTTGATATAATAGCCGAGGCTCGTTTCAACGACATGATGATGATTCACCGCCCATATGTAGACAAACCAGTTGGCGCTGATGAGCACGGCAGCAGCGGCGATCCCCCATGCCTTAGCCGGCTTACGGCGCATCGCCCGAAGCTCCCGGCGGAAGGCGCCAAGCTGCCCATTCGCTGCCAAAAGGATGGCCATAAACACGAACGACCACACGATGCGGTGCGCCAAAATCTCAAGCGCCGGGCGCGCCTCTAGCAGCTTCCAGTACAGCGGCAATACTCCCCACAGCAAGTACGAAGCAGCCGTATACAAGATGCCTTGCTTTTCTTCGCTCCAATGCCCCACGTCGTCTTCTCCTTTTCCATGATCATTTCTGTTCCATTATACCGCCGCCGCTTCACTTTATCCATCAAAACACTCACCCGCATCGCTCGACGCGGTTGCCCAATGGAGAAGGGGCGCAGCTGAATATGAGCACCCGCCCCCTTCGCGGCCCGTTTGACCGCCGTCCTTTCTTATTTTTTCGCTCATCAAGCGACACAGGCACAGCCAACAATAATCAGTAAAATGAACAGGACGATGACGACCGTATAACCGCTGTTGACAAAACCGCTCACGGCGGGCACCTCCTTCATCGGTTCACAGGGCCATCATATGCGCCCGCCCGCCCAAACGGCCGGGCGAATGCCCAAATTTCTAGAAGATTGGTGAAAAACCGCGTTTTCTTCAAAAAGATTGGTCCACGAACGCACGGAAGAGCCGTTGATCCATTGGCGAAAGCTCCTTGCTGGAGCGTTTTCTCCGTTAAATCACCGACCTTCTAGAAAAACGCCTATTTTTCTTTCGTCCCCGTCTCTCCCCACCAACCTTTTCGCTTAAAATAGAGAGCGATGAGCATAGCAACGGTTGCCATGAGCAACAAGGCAAACGGGTAGCCGTATCTCCATTTCAGCTCTGGCATAAACGCAAAATTCATGCCGTATACACCGGCGATAAACGTCATCGGCAAAAATATGACGCTCACCAATGTCAATGTCTTCATAATGACGTTCATATGATCTGATTTGAGCGACAGTTGCAAATCGAAAATGGCGGACAATGATTCCTTAAACGCGTCGAGCGCGGCGGGCACGCGTGAGAATCGCGACGCCACTTCCTCGATATACGGATTCGTCTCTTGATTGATATACGGCAAATCAGCGTGGCGGATCATTTTGATCGCTTCTTCCTGCGCCTCGGCGATTTGGCGCAGCTCATGAAGATGTGTTTTCATCCGATAAATCTCGCGCCCGATTTCGTTGGCAAACGGGGTCGCAAACACTTGCCGTTCAAGCGTCTGAATGCGGTCAGCGATCTGATCGATGACTTGCAAAAAACGGATGGCGGCCAAGTCTAAAAAGTGATACAGCACGTACCCAGGATACAGCGCCTGACCGCGATGGTTCAACAAACGTTCTTTCACGTGATCAACAAGCGGATCGTTTTCATCCATATAGCTGATCATATATTGGCTGCCGGCCAGCAAACGAACGTTCACTGTCCGGCCGGACGGACGAACGATAAACAGCGATAAGAAGAAACATCCTTCGTATTCGTCAAACGCGGGAATGTCTGTCCCGTTCATCAGCCGCTGTTGGGCGAGAGGGTGAATGGACAGCGAAGAAAGAAGCTGCTCCAAATCCGGCTTGGCGGCGGCGGTGAAATGAAGCCAACACGACTGGCTGCCTGCCGGCGCATGGCGTTTGTACGTTCCGTCAACCGTCAAACGAAAGTTATGCTCGATCGCCATAGACTGACGTCCTTTCCATGCAAACGATTTTAATTGTATTGTTTGCTGTTTGCCGCAAAACTACTCCCCTCCCGCCGCCAAAAACAAGTCAGCGGCAACGGTTTGGCCGCATCCGCTCGCTGTTGGCGATAAGCAGCTTCTCCCGGCTGCATCCCGCCTGCAAAGCGTCACATCCCGGCAAGTCATTCGCTGTCTAGGCGCCTCGCCGCGTCCGCCCGCCAATGCGCCCGAAGCCAGTCAGCGCACCGCTTCCGGTTCCACATGGACGTGCGTCGCCCGAATGTTATGCCGGTTTCGCATCAAACGCTCGACTTCATCAGCGATTTCATGGCTTTTTGCCACCGTCAAATGCGAGTCAACGCGGATCGTCACTTCCAGCACAATGTCGTTGCCTAACATGCGCGCTTTAATGTCAGCGACATCGCGCACGCCGCTCACCGCCGCGATTTCGTCTTTATAAACGGCGAGCTGCTGTTCATCAAAACCGTCGGTGAGCGTATGCGCCGTCTCCATAAACACCTCCCACGCCGTCTTGCAAATCATCGCCCCGATCACAAGCGCCGCCAGCGGATCAAGCCATGGCCACCCAAGCCGCGCGCCGGCGATGCCAATGGCGGCGCCAATGCTCACCAGCGCATCCGATAAATTGTCTTTCGCCACGGCCGCCAGCGCCATGCTGTTCGTCCGCCGCGCCAGCCGGCGATTGATTGCATAAACGCCAATCATAACGGCCGCCGAGGCGAGCGCAACCACAGCCGCTAAAACGTCAGGAGCCGCTGCCTTTTCCTTGCCGAACAGCGAGCGGATGCCGCTTGTGATCACGTCAATGCCAATGGACATCATCAAAAAAGCGGCCAACAGCGAGGAGATGTTCTCCGCCCGCGAATGTCCGTACGGGTGGTTGCAATCACGCGGTTTTTTAGCGATTTTCATGCCGATATAGACTGCCGAGGAAGCGATAATATCACTCAAATTATTCCAACCGTCCGCTTCCACCGCATCCGAGCCGAACACCGCCCCAGCCAACAGCTTGCCGGTCGAAAGGAGAAGATAGACGAAAATGCTCAGCAGTGCGCCCGCCTCGGCTCCTTGTTTTCGATCCACTTTCTTCACCAACCTAGCCATCTCATTCTTGCACGTATCAGTGTACCAGCTTGAAGCCGGTTGGGTCTACAGCAAGAAAATTTCCTTTTTTCATAAGAATAGGGACAAGCAAATTTTTTTGTCTAAAGGCAAAATCGAGCGCATTTGCGTATGATAAACCAAGTCGAAACAAAAAAAGGAGAGAAACAGATGTCTGCATATTTAGACTGGTTGGCGGACATGGGGATCGATGGCGCTCACCCAGGCGGTTTTGAGTTAACAAAACAAATCTTACGTAAACTTAAGATCGACCGTTCGACATCCGTGCTTGACGTCGGCTGCGGCACCGGACAGACGGCGGCTTATATCGCCGAACAGTACGGGGCCAACGTCACCGCCATCGACATCCACCCGACGATGATTGCCAAGGCGAAACAGCGTTTTGCCTCCAAGGCGGTCTCAGTCCGTTTGCATCGCGCCTCGGTCGAAGCGCTCCCGTTTCCCGCCGGGACGTTTGACCTTGCGCTTTCTGAATCGGTGCTTGCTTTCGTTTCATTGCCAAACGCGCTCGCCGAAATCCGCCGCGTGCTCAAAAACGATGGCCTATTCGTCGGCATTGAAGCGTGTCATGAGCGGCTGACCGCCGCCGAGCAAAAGCAAATCGCCGCCTTTTACGGCTTCCGTCAGCTAATGACATCAGCGGAGTGGAAAGAAGTGCTCGAACAAAGCGGCTTTGGCTGCCGCCAGTTTTCCTACGCGGCTGCGGCCGAAGCGCCAAGCCTTGGGGCACCCATCGTCATCGCCCTTCCGCCGACACCGGAGATGGCGAGCATGTGGCAGATGCACCAACAGTTGACAGCTCAATTCGGCGACCGTCTTGGCTATTGCGTCTTTTGCTGCGAACCATAGCTGGCAAGAAAAACGGCGTCCTCGACGAGACGCCGTTTTCACACTTTTTTCACTACTTTGAAATATTCTTCAAGCGTCAAGCCGCGCTTTTTGATCACCGCGGCCGCCTTCCGCCCAACATAGCGGAGATGCCACGGCTCATACTTGTAGCCGGTCACCGCTTCCTTTCCTTTCGGGTAGCGGATGATGAATCCGTACTCGTGCGCATGGGCGGCTACCCATTGCCCTTCTTTTGTCGCCCCGAACGATTGGGTCAGCTGACAGCCGGCCGAGCGGCTGCTGATATCGACCGCCAGCCCTGTCTGATGCTCGCTCTGCCCTGGGTGAGCGACCGCTTGAACCGCTTTTTCCTTCCCTTTTTGCCGCACTTCTTCAGCAAAAATCACCTGCTGCCGCTCGTATGAACGATAAGCGGACACGGCCACCAGCTCAATGCCATCGCGGCGTGCGGCGGCAAACATCTCCTCAAGCGCCGCGGCCGCTTCGGCCCGCATATGCCGTTTTTCCGCGTTCGGGTCAGCACACACAAACGGCACGCGCGGCACGACCAAGTCCGCCGGCTTATAGCCAGGCGGGAGCGACTGTTCTTTATTGACGAGCACCAAAATGTTGTCAGGGTTTTGAATCACTTTTTGTCCGTTTTGCACCTCGACGATGTTCCAATATTTCGCCTCAAGCTGCAAATCGGGATCGACGGGGCTCTGGCTCGTTTTCCCCTGTTGATGATCGCTTGAGTGCACCGCGCTTTCCGGCGGCTGGCCGGACGAGCCGGCCGCACCGTTGCTGCCGCTCTCCCCTGTTTGGCAGCCGGCGAGCAGCAGGCACACCAACATCGCCGCTTGCCATCGCTGGTTCATGTTCCTTCTCCTTTTCTGTTTTCCCAGGCCCAAGCGCCCGGCATCCCAATCACGCGCCATTGCGGATCGCCGCTTCAAGCGCCACTTCAATCATCTCGTTAAACGTCATTTGCCGCTCCTCAGCCGTCGTTTCTTCTCCGGTGAGAATATGGTCGCTGACCGTCAGCACCGACAGCGCCCGGCAGCCGAATTTCGCCGCCAGCGTATAGAGCGCCGCCGTTTCCATCTCGACGGCCAATACACCGTAGCGCGCCCACGTTTCCCAATTCGGTTCATCATTGTAAAACATGTCGGCGGTGAACACATTGCCGACTTTTAGCGCCAGCCCTTTTTCCACACCTACTTCATACGCCGTCCGCAGCAGATGGAAATCGGCGGTTGGCGCATAATCGCGGCCGCGGAAAATGAGCCGGTTCATGTTGGAATCGGTCGACGCGCTCATCGCCAAAATGACGTCGCGGACGCGCACATCCGGCTGAATCGCTCCGCACGTTCCGACGCGGATGAGCGTCTTTACGCCGTAGCTTTGGATCAGTTCGTTCACATAAATCGAAATGGACGGCACGCCCATGCCGGTCCCTTGCACGGAAATGCGCTCCCCTTTATACGTCCCGGTAAATCCGAGCATGCCGCGCACTTCGTTGTAGCATACCGCTCCTTCCAGAAACGTTTCAGCAATGTATTTGGCGCGCAGCGGATCACCCGGCAGCAAAATGCGCTCCGCGATCTCCCCTGTCTTCGCTCCGATATGTACGCTCAATGGGATTCCTCCTTTGGTTTGAACGATCGTTGTCGGGCCATGCCCTCGTCTATCATATCATATGTTTGCGGAAAATGGCAGTCTTCCTTCGAGTAGCCGAGGCGGCGAACGGGCATACTATGTGTGCCTGCCCGAGGAGAAAGGAGGAAAAGACCGATGAAAAAGAAACTCGAACAAGCGGTGGAATACGCCAACAAAACCAATCCATCGTCCAAATCAAACAATCAGCCGTCCACATCGAAAAAGGAAAAGACCAAATTCTAACATCATTCCGAAAGAAGTCTCCCACTTCGAAACGTGAAGGTGCACGAGCACCCGTCCATGTGGGAGATGAATGTTGGCCGGCAATCGCTGTCGGATCGAATCACATGTTGTTCAAACGGGCACCTTCGAAACGAAGGGAAGCGGAAAGGGTCCTTGTGCGGCTTGTCGTTTGGCACATATGCAAATCGCTGAAAGCTCCCCCTATGCACTCGCGTAGGTGGGTGAGTCGTTTGCGGGGGAGCCGCTCTCTTTTATGATGTTTTGGATCGGCGGTAATCGCTGCGATGACGGCGCGCCAAATACCGCTCATTGATATACAGCACCTTTTTGTCTTTGCTGCGCGTATATTTTTTCTCGCGCTCGCGCCGCCTGGCGACAAGCCAACAGGAAAACAAATACAGTGGAAAGACGAGCTGCATCGCGCCGGCAAAGACATACCAAAAACCGTTGATATCGGCCAAATCGCGCAAGTACACGTCGATGCCGCTGAGCCGATAGTACATGTCAGCAACGATGGCAGCGATGATGACGACGTTGACCGCATGGAGAAGGGGCACGCTTCTCCAGCGGAACAAGAGTCGCTCAACTTGCCCTTTGACCCAAAGCAATGCCGCAATCGAGACGACGCACAAGAGCAGCGACAGCGCCAGTGCGGCCATCGTTTCGCCCCCTTCCCTCTTTTCTCCTGCGCCCGCCGCATGATGCCGCCTGCAAACATTTTCCGTCGATGAACCGCCGCCAGACCGCATACACTAACGACAACGACGGTTCAAGGAGGGAAAACGATGGGCAAAAAACACCGCAACCGCATTAACGGGCAGAAAAAGAACAACCATATTCCAAAAGAAGCATTGATCGCTGAAGATGAGGCGCATGCCAAAGAATATTCCGCCGCCGGCGGCCGGAAAAACGGTCCGGGCCATCACGACAATCCAGAATCGTGACAAACCGCAGAAACCCTTGTGCGATACAAGGGTTTCTATCGCGGTTCCGACGGCTCGGATTCGTCCCAAGCAAGCGTGACGACTTTTGTATATTCCCCGCGTTCAATTTCCTCTTTTGTCGCTCTTTCATTCAGCTCCTCATCGTCGTCGATGCCCGGGGCCACCGTCGGCATGTCGCGCCGCCGTTCGTCATGTTCCATCAAGTCCGCCCCCTTTCCTTTCTTATCCGTTCCCGAAACAAGGGGGCTTTATTCATATTATATCATCTCTAGCTCTTGCTGGCGACTATATTTTTGAATATTCGGTCAACAGATGAGCTGTCGTTCCACTTGTTTCCATCCGTCTGGACAAAGGCGATAGTACGTCTGTCCTTTCCGCCCTTCATCGATCAGCACAACGTCCCCAGTCCGCATAAATCGAGCTTGACAGTTTTTCGGCATCAGATCGGCGACATTAAACATCCGATACAACACCGCCAGCACTTCATCATGTCCGGCCGCCGTCACCGTCATGCGGCACACTTGCCGGTAGCCTTTCGTTTCCCCAAAGCGCGGTGTTTGAAAAACGACCGCCTCATATGCACGTTTTGTCATCCACATCCGTTTCCCCCATAAACGAACCATTGTTTTCCTCTCCCTTCTCCCAATAAATCGGCCCTCCGAGCCCCATACTATGGTTGATGTCGAATTCGATCGCGAATCGTCTTCGGAGCCGAGACAAACGTGTATTATACTTATTTGGTGATTTGGCGTGTCGATTCCTTCAGCAAACGAGCACTCCTTTTGTCGAAACGATCGCGGTCTTCTGGCAAAAGTCCACAAATGATGCAAAGGAGAGACAGCCTGATGCCGACTCGCCCGTTCGCTTGGCTGCGCCATCCGCTTCAGTATGCCTACCGCTCCTTTTTGTACCGCCATCCGGTCCGCCTCGCCGATGACGGCCTGCTTCGCCGGATGGCCGCCCGCACAACTGTCCCGACTGACGGACCGCTCAGCGCGGAAGAAAAGGGCATTGTTGCCGCCATTCGCCGGAAAACAGCGGAATATAACCGCAACAACGTGACGCGCACCGCCGCCTACTTAGCGTTTTTTGAGCGCCATCGGGAAATTCATTGGGCGTTTTTAGCCCATCTCGTCTCGCGCAACGGCGGTTGGAACATGACTGATTTGCGCGGCGGCCTTCTTCCGTTTTTGCTGCCGGAACAAATCATTGCACCCCTTTTTTTGTTTTTGGAGCGCGCCAATGCCCTCATTTTTCATGATGCCTATCCGCAGCTTCTGCTGTACGAAGAAAGCAAACGGAGGGAGACGCCGCTGTTTCATTTGTTGCCGGCGCTAGCGGTGTCTTCGTTTATGAAGCCGATGTGGGAACATTTTTGGGAAACGGGGAATGCCGCGCTTCTTACGGTTGCTCTGATCATCAACGAGCAGCAGTACATCCAGCTTCGCGTCATCGAACATCCGTTTTTCCGCACCCGCGTGCTGTCAAGCTGGCCGTTTATTGTCGAGCAATGGCTCGGGTTCAACGATGTGCTCATCCCATATGCCAAAGGCCGCCGCGTAGCGCTTGCCGGAACGACCGTGCGCGATTTCGCCGACGTCCACCACCGCATCCATATCGGCAAAACGCTGTACAGTCTGCTGCTGTTTGACGCCCGGCTGTTTCGCGGCGCCTGCCGCTTTGCCCGCTGCGTCCCCCACAGCGGCTCACGCGCCGACTTCTGGCCGCAATCGTTCGCTGAAACGCCTGATGGGCACCGCTTTTACAGCCCCCGCCTTGAGGAAGCTTGGCCGGATCTTGCGCACCCGTTCCACGATCATCGCGATTGGTTCACCGATGAGGCGATCATGCAGGCGCTTGAAACGCTCCCGCTTCCGGCCTCGGGCGACATGACCAGCCGCTACGAGCGGCATTTGGCCATGATGAAAACAGCCGCCATCGCGGCGGCCAAATCAACTTCATCATAAAACGACGAGGACTACTCCCCATCGATGTCAATCTCTTCATCGATGATGCATTTTTCAAGCAAATAGTCAAACGTAATATCCGCGAGCTCCTCAAGCTCCTCTTGCGTTGGCACAAAGCCGCGGCGGATGAGTTCTTGGTAAAAAAACTCAGCGATTTCTTCCGTATCGATAATCACTTCAATTTCCTTCACCGCATCTCGCCCCCTTTGTAATGTTGTATGTCGCCGCCTTCCGTTTTATGTCAAAAATCATGTTGTACTATTTTTTCAGTCTCCCCCATACATATGTACCAACAAAACAAAAAACACGGAGGCGGACAAAATGGACAAATTCACTGCGATCGATAAAATGATGGAAACAGTTGTCAATGGATTGGGCGCGATCGTCATTTTCGCCGGCATTCCTTATTTTCTTTTTATTCTTTATCAATTTCTATCCTGGTGATTGGCGATTGTCCGCAAACGTTTTACAACTGTTTCCATCATCCGTTGGTACTGTTCATCGCCGAACCATTCATATAACGCTTTATAATCGTTGTACATGTCAAGGAGCTCGTCGACCGACGGCCCTTTCTCTCCGCTGTCGGCCGGCGGCAATAGAAGCGACGCTTTCACCGGCGCGGCGATGACAATATCTTGCACGAGCGTGACGGACGTCTCCTCTCCGTCGGCAAGCGGAATGATGTCTTCCAAATGGACTTCAATCTCCCAACCATCCGTCAGCCGTTTCAATTCGTAAATCGTCTCTTCCCATCCTTCCCCGTAGTAGCGGTAAATTTCTGTCCGCACCCCGACAATTTTGAACAAATGGCCGCCATAATCGCGGACGCGGACAATTTCGCCGAGGAAAAACGGCAACTCAATTTCAATCTCTTCCGCGATCCATAAATCACCCACAAACTCAGACAATAAAATGAGCGCTTGCTCGGCAAACAAGCTATGGCCATGGTTGATTTCGTATAAAAACACACCGTCAATCTGCTGAATATCGGTGATCGTTCCGACCGTTCCGTACAATGTATTGACGACGATGTCGCCGACGGAAAATTTCGGGCGTTTCGGCGCGCTCATTGGCATCTCCACCCTTTGGAACAAATAGTTAGTATAGTATATGCATGCCAAGAAGGGTGGACACCTGCAACCGCGCGGAAAAAAGCTATTTGAAAGCGCTCCCAATTTATGAAATGGGAACGCTCCCTTAGTTACGCTTCATGCAAAAATTGCTCCCATAGCTCATCAAACACAACCATACTTTCCAAATAGTCACCGTTAAGCTCCAAATAGCCGCTCAGTTCTTCATAGTCCGTCGACCCTTTTGGAAAGCTGTGGTCTTCATACGCTCCGTTCGCAAACCGGACGACCGGATCTTCCTGGTGTCCATGGCGGAAGCGCAGCAAGTAACGGTAGAATGACTTTGCCATGTCCCCCATCCTCTTCCTTTCCTTTTGTTGCTATTATAATGAGCTTTTGGCTGTTTGTGAAGCCTTTTTTCGCAGCTTGTATTCCCATCGTACGCGTCGGGTTGGCTTTTCATGCCAAAAAAGCGCGTCAAACGGCGCAATAGGGGTTCAATCCGCTTTTCTCGTCAGAGCATAGGCAGGCCAAGTCCACCGTCTTATCATGCGCTCCGCTTCTCGCCAAGGCTTGCGATGCGCCATCGTGGCGTCCCATCTGAAACCGCATGGCGCCTCCCATGCCTCCCGCTTCGCTAGGTCTTGTCCTCGGTGAGCGCACATACAAAAAGCCGCCATCTTCCGGCGGCATCGTTCATGATACGACTCCGGCTTGCGGAGCCGGGGCAAATTCGATTTCAAACCCAAGATCCCCAAGCATTTGATAATCGGCTGACTTTTCTTGCCCGGCGGTCGTCAAATAGTCGCCGACAAAAATCGAGTTGGCGGCATACAGGCCAAGCGGCTGAAGTGAGCGCAAATTCACTTCTCGCCCGCCGGCGATGCGGATTTCTTTGGTTGGATTCATATAGCGAAAAAGGGCCAGCACCTTCAAACAGTAACGCGGGTTTAATTCGTTCGTGCCAGCCAGCGGCGTGCCGTCGATCGCATGCAAAAAGTTGACTGGAATGGAATCGACGTCAAGCGCCCGCAAACTGCGCGCCATATCGACGACATCCTGCTTCGTTTCTTTCATGCCGATGATGACGCCGGAACAAGGCGAAAGACCAGCTTCTTTCACCGTTTCCACCGTCCGCACCCGGTCGTCGTATGTATGGGACGTCGTAATGTTCGGATGGTGCTGTTTTGACGTGTTAATGTTATGATTGTAGCGATCGACTCCCGCCTCTTTCAGCCGCGCCGCCTGCTCCGGCTTTAAGATCCCAAGGCAGGCGCACACTTTCAGCCCGAACCGCTCTTTAATTTCCTTGACCGCAGACACAACGGTGTCGATCTCTTTATCGCTCGGCCCGCGGCCGCTGGCGACGATGCAGTACGTCCCAATGCGCAAACGGTGTGCTTCTTCCGCGCCGCGCAACAACGTCTCTTTGTCGACCATTTTATATGTTTTCACCGGCGCCGTCGATACGGCGGACTGCGAACAGTAGCCGCAGTTTTCCGGACAGAGGCCGGATTTGGCGTTGATGATCATGTTCAGCTTCACTTTGTTTCCATAATAGGCGGAGCGAATCCGGTACGCCCCTTGCAGCAAAAGGAGCAACTCCTCGTCCGGACAATCCAATATCGCCAATGCTTCCTCATCGGTCAGCTCGTGGCCTCCCAACACTTGCTCGGCCAACACCAGCCAGTTTGCCATCTCTCCTCTCCCCTTTCCATATCATTACATTTATCGTAACGGACCAGCCGCATATTTGTCAACTATATTTTCATTTCAGTTTACTTTTTAATCCGTCCCTAGGCAGACAGCAAAAAAACAGGCCCCCGTTTGAAGGGGCCTGCCCTCGGTTCCTCACCTAATGCGTCAATTTCTCGACGATGTCGCGGGCGATCCAGACGCCGCAGGCGCTCGCCTGCGCAAGGCCGCGCGTAACGCCGGCGCCGTCGCCGCCGACATACAGCCCGGCGATTTCGGTTTCAAAGCGGTCGTTCAATTTCGGACGCGCCGAATAAAACTTCGCTTCCACCCCATAAAAGAGCGTATGCTCAGAGGCAAGCCCCGGAGTGACGTGGTTGAGCGCCTCCGTCATTTCGATCAAGCTTTTCATCGTGTTGTACGGCAAAACGAGGCCTAAATCGCCCGGCACCGCTTCTTTTAGCGTCGGTTCGATGAACCCTTCTTTGATCCGCTTTTCCGTCGATCGCCGTCCTTTTAAAATGTCGCCGTATTTTTGCACGATGATGCCGCCGTTGGACAAGGCGTTCGCCAGCCGAGAAATTTCATGGGCGTATTCGTTCGGCTTGTCAAACGGATCGGAAAACTTATGTGAAACAAGAAGGGCAAAGTTCGTGTTGTTGCTGCCGAGCTTTGGATCTTTGTACGCATGGCCGTTGGCGAGCATGATGCCGGAATGGTTTTCGACGACGACATGTCCGGACGGGTTGCTGCAAAACGTGCGCACTTGCGTCCCAACCGACGTGTTGAAAATGAATTTCCCTTCATACAGATGTTCGTTAATTTCTTGCATGACGATGTTCGATGTTTCCACGCGCACTCCGATGTCAACCTGATTGTTGATCATCCGCAAACGGCGCTTGCGCAAGATTTTGCTCAGCCAAACCGAGCCATCGCGCCCCGGAGCGATGACGACTTTTTCCGCTGTCAACGTTTCTCCGTTTTTCAGCACAACGCCTTTCACTCGATGGCCGCTCTCCGTCCGCTCGGTCACGATATCATCCACTTCCGTTGTAAAGCGCATCGCAATCCGCTCGCGCAAATATTCAAAAATGCTTTTCAAAATTTCCAAATTTTGCTCTGTACCCAAATGGCGGACGTACGCGCGCAATAGCTTCAGCCCGGCCGCATAGGCGCGCCGCTCGATCTCTTTCACTTTATCCGTCATCGGGTCGGTGATCGATGTCGTCGCTCCGTGCTTCAAGTTGATCTCATCGACATAGCGGATGAGCTCAAGTACGGTCGAAGCCGGCAAATAGTCGGTCATCCAGCCGCCGAATTCGCTCGTGATATTGAATTTGCCGTCCGAATACGCCCCCGCTCCGCCGAATCCATTCGTGATCGAACAGGCCGGCACGCAGCCGGCATAGTCTTTTTTGCCGGCCGGCGGCGGACACTTTTCAATTTTTCTTTGCAAAATCGGACAATTGCGTTTATAGATATCGTGCCCTTTATCGATTAAGAGCACGTTCGCTCCAGGGAGTTTGAGCGTCAGTTCGTAGCAAGTGAAAATGCCGGCCGGCCCGGCGCCGACCACGATCACATCGTAATGATTGTTCATGATCCATCCCCCATTTCCCATGTTCCATTCGAAAGTATACGGAACATTTGGCAGTTCGTCAAGGAAAAACACGAACTTTCTTACCGAATACAACAGAAAATGTTCGATATAATAGAGAGTTGTATAAAGCCAAAAAAATTGGTATGGTGGTAGAGAATGAATAGCGGGGAGGGAAAGGGATGCGTTTTTTCGTGAAACATTTTCTAAACGGCATGCTGACGATCGTGCCAATTTTACTCGCCGTCTATATGTGCTACAAAGTGTTCACCGTTTTGGATGGACTGCTTGGCCAATACGTCCGTCCGTATTTGGATGGCCGCTACATTCCCGGCCTAGGCCTACTGGCGACTGTCGCGCTCATTGCCGTCTGCGGTTGGCTGTCAACGCAATACGTAAGCGGCCGCCTCATTCGATTGATCGATCGGTTGTTTGAAAGCATTCCCTTGATGAAAACAGTTTATTCCGTCGCCAAAGATACAATCGCTTCCTTCGTCGGAGAAAAACGATCGTTTTCGCAAGTTGTGCTCGTTACAATGCCAGAAAGCGGCTGGAAATGCCTCGGCTTCATGACGATGGAGGATGTCGGCGCTTGGCACGATCCTCTCGCCGACTACGTGGCCGTCTATATCCCGCAGACGTTTCAAGTCGCCGGGTTCACCCTGCTCGTCCCAAAAGATCAAGTGGAAGTCGTCGACATCTCGCCGGAAGAGGCGATGAAATTCATCCTCTCCGGCGGTGTGGCCGTCCGAAAGCAAAAGCGGCTGCCCCAATGACAGGGCAGCCGTTCGCATGGCCATCCAAAACGCGCCTGGCCGTCAAAAGTATCGCTTTTTCCAAAAGATATACGCCGTCGCCGCTGACAGTGAACCGGCGAGCGCCATCGCGATCAAAAAGGCGTACGGAGAGTGTTGGTACGGAATCGGTACGTTCATGCCGTAGAAACTCGCCACCATCGTCGGCAGCGAAATGACGATCGTAATGGCCGTCAAAAACTTCATCACAATGTTTAAGTTGTTTGAGATGACCGAAGCGAACGCGTCCATCATGCCGCTTAAAATGCTGCTGTATACTTCGGCCATTTCAATCGCCTGCTTGTTTTCAATAATGACGTCCTGCAGCAAATCCTGGTCATCTTCGTACATGCGCAAATAATTGAGGCGCATGAGCCGCTCCATGACGATGTTGTTCGCCTTCAGCGACGTCATAAAATACACTAAGCTTTTTTCCATGCTGAGAAGCGAAAACAGCTCCTTGTTTTTCATCGATTGGTGCAATTCTTTTTCGATTTCGCTCGTCCGCCGATTGATTTGCTTCAAATAGCGCAAATAATACGTTGAAATCATGTACAGCATTTGCAACGCAAACCGCGTCTTCATAAACGTGTAAAAGTTTTTGATTTTGTTTTTGGAGAATTCTTCGAAAATCGGATTCTCCTGCAAACAAACCGTAATAAAACACGTGTTCGTAATGATCATGCCGATCGGAATCGTCTCGTAAATCGGGCCGTCCACTTCATCATGGGCGACAATCGGAATGTCGACGATAATGAGCACATGGTTGTCTTCCTTTTCGACGCGCGACCGCTCCTCGTCATCCAACGCGTCTTTGATCGAATCGATCGGAATGTCCAAATGGTGGGCGATGTAGCGAATTTCGTCTTCCGTCGGGGCAACGAGATTGATCCAGCAGCCATTTTCAATATGATCGATTTCGCGCATTTTGCCGTTGGCATCGGACAAATACATTTTCATCATCTGGCATCCTTCCTCCTTTTCACGCGAGGAAGGCGGCGCCTCTTCCTTTCCGTCCGGAGCCCGTTTTCGTATGATGAGCAGCCGACAAGAAAAGGAACAGGCCGCGTTCCCCGCTATATTCCGGTTCCGGTTCGTTCGGGCTTGAACTACTCATATACGAAAACGCCACTCCTTTCGAAAAAGATGTCCCTCAAGTAATGATAGCGCGGACCGGCCCGTTTGTATAGTAGGTGCCATAAAAAAAAGCAGCCTACTGGCTACTTTATTCACAAAACAGCGCGATGTTCAACCATCGCCCGCTCGATTCGGCTTTTTTATTCGCTCGATGGCGTCGTGTTGAAAAAATCAGGCGCTTGTTTGTCAATTTGCCGACGGTTGGAACGGCGCGGGCGTTGCTCTTTCTTTTCGCCCATCACCCCATCCGATTCATAGCTTGGCGCAAACGGCCGCTTCTTGCTCACCGTCTTCACCCCCCTCGCTTTTACTGTTCGCCGTCGGCCGGCATTTTACTCGAGCCAGTCAGGGCTAGTTTAATCCATTTTCCGGAAATTTTTTCGCCCTCAAATTGTCAGCCAATGTTCACACAATCGTTTTACCGGCGCCGTCCATTCACTTATAATAAACAAGTGAGGAGGGGAAGCCATGAACATCATGATTACAAAAAAAGCGTTTGATTGGTACAAGCGGGAGCTCGGGCTGAAGCCGGGCGATGCGATCCGCTTTTTTGCCCGCTACGGCGGGTGCAGCACCGTGCAAAAAGGGTTTTCGCTTGGCATGGCCAAAGACGAACTGGTCGACAAGCCGGCGGCGCAGACGACGGTTGATGGCATCACCTTTTTTATTGAAGAGAGCGACCAATGGTATTTCGATGGACGTGATTTGACTGTGGATTTGGACGAAAAAAGCGGCGAACCGGTGTTTTTGCTCCATTAACCAGCGAAAAAAGCTAGCCGTGACGCTAGCTTTTTCGAATAATGGCGATCGTGCAGCGGGAGATGCAGACGAGCTCCCCTTGTTCGTCCGTAATGCGCACATCCCACACCATCGTCGTCCGACCGCGGTGCAACACCGTCCCTGTCGCCGTCACCGTCCCGCGGCGAACGGCGCGGACGTGATTGGCGTTGATTTCCAATCCAACGACGTTTTCCGTGTTGGGGTCCACAAGCGCGTACGCGCCGATGCTGGCGACCGTCTCCGCTAAGGCGACTGAGGCGCCGCCATGCAGCAGCCCAGCCGGCTGGTGCGTGCGCCAGTCGACCGGCATCGTCGCGACGACGCGGCCTTCGCCAACCTCAACAATTTCGATGCCGAGCGTATCGATCAACGTATGTTTCGACATTTCCTTCACAACGGCCAAATCGATCATCATTCCTTCTTCCCCCGTTTCGTGAATCGTTCCAGTTCAAACAGCCGTCCTTCCTGCTGCAAAATGCGCGTTTGCGTCTCACCGAGCAAATCGAAATGCGGAAACTCACCGCGCCGATCGATCCACTCTTCCTTCAGCCCGTACTGCCGCCCCCAAGCGGCGAGTTTTTCGACATCGGCGCAGCCGACTTTCGTCACTGTCGTGCAATGCGGAAACCGTTCGTCGTACCAATAGTGGGTCAAAAAGGCGATTTCACCGCGCTTCACTTTCTCTTTCCATGCCGCGAGCTCATGTCGGCGGATGCCAAACGCCATCGCACCGCTCCCCTTTACCGCTTCGCCCGCTCATATGCTTCATGCCAGTCAGGAAAATATTTGCGGATCACGATCGGCCGAAACGTATCGCGCTTGACGCAAACGTGCTGCGACTTTCCGGTCACCGCCACCTCGCCGTCCGGGGCGAGAATCTCGTAGCCGTATGTCACGCGGATGCCGTCATAGGCGTCAATCCATGTGCGGACAGTCGCCGTTTCCCCGTAGTGAAGCGGCTTTTTGTACGACACTTGCAAATCGACAACAGGCGAAATGATGCCTTCTTTCTCCATGTCAGCATAATGAAAGCCAAGCTGTTTGATCAATTCCGTGCGCCCGACTTCCATCCAAACTAAATAGTTCGCGTGGTAGACGACGCCCATTTGGTCTGTTTCCGCATAACGCACTTCAATTTGTTTTTCTGCCACTTTCACGTTCGTTCTCCCTCCATTTTTTACCGGGCCTCCTCTTCTATGTTACCATTCGCCCGTCGGCTCGCTCAAGCGGTAGACAAAAAAACGAAGCCGCCCCCCGCATGAGGGCTGCTTCGTTTACTGGTAGCCGTGCTCCCGTGCAGCGGCTTCGTCTTTAATTTCCGCGCGCATGGCCGCGATCGCTTCTTCGCGGCGGCGGTTTTTCGCCCGGATCTTCTCCTGCTCCTCCGGCGACGCAAACTGCATCGTTTCTTCGGCTTTTTCTATGTTCTCAATGGTGTTTTGCACCATTTCTTGCAGCTTTTCCACATTGTCGCTGCGGTCATCCGGTTTCGGACGCGGCATGAATGCTTCCTCCTTTGCGCGAGTTTCCGGCTATTCGCCCTTCGTTTGGATGACTTGGGCGTGCTGGCCGGACTGGTCTTGCATTTGTTTGCCCTTGTTTCCTCCTGCGGCGCGAGGCTGTGTGCCGATATGGTTCGGCACGAAATGTTTGCGGCTTCCTTTCGGATTGCTCATTGTCTTCGCCTCCTCGCCATCTAGTCTGTCCCCCCGGAGGACCGCTATGCATGGGTCATTCTGCTTTTTTGAGCATCCGCTCTTCCAGCTTTTTCTCGATTTTTTCGAGCGCTTCCCGATCGTTCAACAATTGCCGTTTGTTCTCGCTGATCAGTTCTTGGAGAGTCATTTTGCGGGATCGTCTCATCGCTTCAACCTCCCCTCACTTTTATTGTAATCTTATTCATGCCCAAAAAAGATAAAAATTATGACAACTTTTTGAAAAATAACGAACCACGAAGAAAGCGCCTTTCGCTGCAGCCATCTGCTCAACGAAAAAGCGCTGTTTCCTGCTCGAGCCGCTTCGCCGTCACCGGGCCGACAATTTTTCGCCGAATGACGCCGTTTGGATCGATAATATACGTCGTTGGAATCGTTTGGATTCGATATTGACGAAGCGCTTCGCCGCGCACATCGAGGCCGACTGGAAACATGAGCCTGTTCGCTTTCGCAAACCGCTCAGCGTTGTCCAACGTATCTTGCGTCGTCAAATGAACGGCAAGGAGCGCAACTTCGCGGCCATGCCGCTCGTAAAACTTGGCAAGCTCCGGCATTTCCTTTTTGCACGGCGGGCACCACGACGTCCAAAAGTTGAGGACGACCGCTTTGCCACGCAGCACCGACAACTTAACCGACTGGCCCCCAAGCGCCGGCAAGGTCAAGTCGGGAGCCGTCTGACCCACTTCCGGACCGGCTCCGTTTGCTTCATTCGGTTTGTCAGCTGCCATCACATTCCAAAGGCCATAGCCGGCGACAGCCAAGAACAAAAGAATGACTAGCCATTTCCGCACGTTGTCCCCTCCCTACCGGCGCCTCCCGCCGCTCTGTCCACGATTATAGCACATACGTTTGCCATTTGCCAACCATCGTGCTTAAAACGAAAAAACGAGGGGCGCGCCCTCATCATCGGATGTTTTGATGATCGTTTTTCATTTTCTCCGCTTCGACTTCTGCGTACGAAGCGAATTCGCTCCTCCATTCGTTAAAGCCGTTTTTCTTCTTCGCGTTGTTGTTTCGTTGGGCATTGGCATTGCCAAGCTTTGTCCGGCCCATGCGTCTCCTCCTCTGCTTCCGTCGGTTCACCTATAGTATCCGCCGGCGGCCAAAAAACTATGCATACAGCGGCTTCAACCGACGGCCGAAACAATGGAAGAAAAGCGAAACAAACACTAGGTGAAAATCATTGAAAATCAACAACGCTTCGACCTCATGCGGACCGAAAAAAGAAAACGAAAAGAAAACAACGGTTCCATCCGACAACACCGAGGCGTCGAATGATGTTTCAGCCCGAATCGGAGAAAACTAAGCATCGGATGACGGGTCACCCGTTTCAATCGGGTTGTCCGGATAGGAAATCCAGTCGCTGAAGCTGCCGACGTACAGCCGAACGTTGTGATAACCAGCTTCGTGGAGCGCCAACACGTTCGGGCAGGCGGTGACGCCGGAACCACAGTAAACGATCAACGGCTGCCCACGGTCAAAATCGGCAAACCGAGCCGCCTGCTCGACAGCGCTTTTCCAGTAGCCGCCTTCCGTCATTCCGTCTTTCCAAAACCGGTGCGCCGCTCCTGGGATGCGGCCGGCTCGGCGGTCGATCGGTTCTTCCAGGCCGGCATATCGCTTCCATTCACGCGAATCAATGAGCACAGCCGAGCGATCGCGGACGGCGGCGCGCACATCCTCAACCGTCGCCAGCCATGACCGATCCGGACGCGGCCGAAACGGGCGGGACGCCACAGCAGGGACGACGTTCGTCACCGGATGCCCTTTCTTCTTCCATTCACGATAATTGCCGTCCAATACGTATGCGTGGGCATGGCCGAAATAGCGAAGCAACCACCAGCAACGCGCCGCCATCGCCCCGTCTTGGTCGTCGTAAGCGACAACGGTCACCGTTTCATCGATGCCGACCCGGCCAAACACGTCCGCCGCTTGCTCGGCCGACGGGAGCGGGTGGCGGCCGCCGTGCTCTCCGACTGGGCCCGACAAGTCGCGTTCCAAGTCCATATACACGGCACCAGGAATATGATCTTCCTGGTAAACGGCCGCTCCTTTCGCAGGATCGCCAAGCCAAAACCGACAATCAAGAATGCGCGTGTTTTCGTCGTGCAAATGGCGAAGGAGCCATTCATGGGAAACAAGCGACGCCATATGTCCTCCCCCTCTTTGTTTTTGCTGACGCCAAACGTTGTTTCTTGATCGGAACGGAAAGCAGCCAATCATCAACAGGACGCCGGCGGCGCCGACACGCTCAACCAGCGCTCGCCATCGTCACGATCGCTCTTTCCCTTCAAGCCGGCTCACGTACTCGCGCACCATCTCCGGCGTCACGCACCGGCGCGCCGGCACGAGGCCGCTTTTGGCCAGTTCGTTCATCCGCTTCGTCACTTCATTGATCCCATCAACCGTAAACGACTCGCCGCGGCGGCACCGCTCGACCGCTTCGTCGATGAGCCGCTCGCGCTCGGCGTCGAGCATAGCAAATTGCTTCAAGATGGTATGCTGTTTTTGCACATGGGCAGTGATCGCGTGATGCACTTCGCTCAATGGTCCTCGTCCTTTCCTGCTTCTTTTTCCATCAAACGCCGGACGTTCGGTTTCGGCGTCCAACAGTTGAACCGATAGTTCGGTTTCGTCGCATAGCCGAGCCGGCGGCAATACGTGTACAGCCCGTCGGCTCGCTTTTCTATACGGTAGTGGATGCATGTAGCGCAAGCGTGAAACCGGTTCATCAACGCGCCTCCCCGACGCGGCCCGAAAGAAGGCCGCGAAGCGCCGCTTCGATGCGGGCGAGCGCCTCATGATCCGCCGCTTCGGCGAGCGCGGCAAGCAAGCCCTCCATATAGCTGTCGACTTGTTCCGCGAGAGCGGCCGAAAGTGCGGCGACGGCAGCCTTGTATTGTTCTGCGTACGTCGCCACAAGCCGCTCTTTTTGCTCAGCCAAATAGGCGTCGATCGGCTCGACAAGCGCCGCCTCAATTTCCTCTTTCATCCGCCGCTTTTCGTCGCGCTCAAAAAACGATTTGGCGTTTTTATACAGCGAAAGCGCCTTGGTAAACCGCACCCGGTCTACATCCCCAAGGGCGTTGGCAAACTCCGGCGCCGAAAAGGCAAACGGCTCAGGCGGCGTGAGCGCGAGCGCATCATCGAAACGACGAAGCTCATGGAATAGGCGCGAGAACTGCTCGGCCAGCTGCTTGTGCAAAAACGACTCAACACGCAAGCTCGTCGCCCGCAACTCTTGGGCCAAATCAAAGCCAACCGATGCGAGCAACTCGTCGAGGCAACGCTCAAGCGCCCGACGCGCCGGGCCTTGGTCGTCGCGGAGCACCGCCGGGTTGAACGCCTCCTTAAACACATCGTTGAGGCGGAAAAAGACGCGCTGCTTGACGTAATAGAGCAATTCGTCGACTTCCTGGCGAAGCGCCTGCCGGCCGTAGGCATCATCAATGCCAGCAAGCACGGCGTGCATCTTCGTTTTCACCGCCTCAAGCGCCTGCCGTTTCTCCGCTTTTTCCGCTTCGCTTTGCCCAGCGGCGCGCGCGAATTCCTCTGCCGCCCGCCGCGCCCGCTCAAGCTCGGCATATGCGCTCTCGACGGCGACTTCCGCCAGTTCTTCCGTTAAGAAGCGGAAGAAGTCGGTTTCAAAGGCAGACAAGCCGGAGTCCGCCAAGACGCCGCGCGGACCGGGCTCGGCCCCCGTTTTTTCCGCCAGCGCCAAGCGGCTTGAGAGCGCATAAAGGCGCGGGAAGCGGATGCCGAAGCGGGCGAGCTCTCCGTTCATATAGGAAATGACGGCCTCAAGCTCCTCTTTCGACTGGGCCAAATCAGCCGCATTGATGACGAAAAACATTTTATCAAGCGCAAACGTGTCTTTCACGCGCCCAAGCTGAAGCAAAAACTCGCGGTCTGCTTTCGAGAACGCATGGTTGTAATACGTCACAAACAACAACGCATCAGCATGCTTCATGTAATGAAACGCCACTCCCGTATGGCGGGCGTTAAGTGAATCCACCCCCGGGGTATCGACAAGCGTCACCCCTTGGCAGGTGAGCGGACAGTCGGCGTACAACACGACCTCATCTAAGAAACATGACACCGCTTCGTCAGCGACATACGTCTCGAGTTCTTCCCAACCGATGGAGACGATCTCCCCGAATCGACCGTTCATCCGCTCATAGCCGGCCGCGGCAGCTGCCAAAAAAGCCACATGCGGCTTTTGCGCCGGATGTTCGGCTCCCGATTCGGCCAGGCGGGCGCAAAGGCGGAGCGCTTCATCCCATGTATCCGCCTCATGGCCGCACTGCCGAAGCGACGATTGCACATCCGCCCAAATTTGCAGTTCGCTTTTTACCTTGACCACCGCCGTGCCGTGCGGGTGCTTGTGATCGGGCGGGGCGATTTTGCTGATGGCGGCGGTTGTCGGGTTGGGCGACGATGGCAGAAGCGGGGCGCCGAGCAAGGCGTTCGCCAGCGACGATTTGCCGGCGCTGAAGGCGCCAAACAAGGCGACGGTAAACGATCGCTCGCGAAGCCGACGCGCCTTGTCGCGCAATGGTCCAGCGAAGCGGCCAAGCAGTTCGGACCGTTCAAGCCAAGCCGCCGCCTCCTCAAGCCGCTCGGCCGCCTCTTCGCTCCGCTGTTTTCTGCCGCTTGAAAGCGTCCGAGCTTCGTCCGCTCTTTCGCTCACTCCGAGGCCGGCCGCTTCCTGACCGAGCGCTTGCTCTTTGACGGAAAGATGGCTTGTTTCCGCTGGCTTGGATGCTGCTTGCGGTTTTGCCGTCTCGGCATGACGCGCTTTCCGGAAGACCGGCGGCGCCGTCAACGCGGCGAGACGGTTTTCATCAAGCGATGCAGACTCGCATGGAGCAGCGATCAGCTGCTCGAACGCACGCCGGCGCTCGTCCCGCTCGGCTCTGAGGCGGGCGAGGCGGGCGGCGAGCTCCACTTTTTCGCGCGCCGCCGAAAGCTGTCCGTTCAATGTTTCTGTTTGGGCGGCCGCCCGTTTGGCGATTTGTTCCTTCAGTTCGGCAAACAAGGCGAGCGCCGAGTCACGGTAGCGTTTTTTCAGCGCCGCCGCCACCTCATCCGTATAATTTAATAGCGCGGCGCCGCTTGATTCCGCCCCTTGTTTAACGAGGCCGGCAAGCATCGTCTCATCCCACTCCGCCGTCCATTGCTGGCACTCGCTGAACCAATCGTCATCAGCATGCCATTCTTTCCCAAACTGAACAAGGAGCTGGCGGACGTGCCATTCGATCTGCGCCGCCGCTTGCGCTTTGACGCTTTCATAAAACGCCTCAAGCCGCCGCTTGCGCTCTTGCTCCGTTTTTGTCTTCGCGAACAACAAGCCCACTTTGAAATTCGGCTGCATCGCCTGCAAGTACGCCTCAGCCCGCTCCCTCGTCTCAAACGGCATCACGTACGCGTTTTGCAGCACGCGCTCAAGCTCCGAACGGAACGCCTCCTCCGCCCGCGACGGCGCTGTTTGCCAATCGGCAAGCTCCGCCTCAAGGCGATCGAGCTCCGCGATGGCCGCCGCCTCGTCATCGGCGCCGCCAAGCGCCTCGAGGCGCGTCTCAATCGTTTGCTCAAGCGGCTCGTGCCGCGCGCGGAGATGCTCAAGATGGCCGTCCGCGATCCGTTTTAACGCCGACTCGGCGCCGCGGACGAGCCATTCCTCCTTGTCGGCAAACAACCGGCGCAAACAAGCGACAAGCTCATGCCATTCGTTGTGCGGATGTGACGGGTCTTTCAGCGACAAGAAAAACAAACGGGCCGCCTCAACTCCCCAACGCCGGAACGCCTCGGCGGCCGAGGCGCGAAATTCAGCGAACGGCAGCTCGTCGTCGCGATGTTTATCGATTTGGTTGATGATCAAATAAACGGTCTTTCCTTCATCTGTTAATTGTTTTGTAAATTGGAAGTTTAATTCCGCCTGCACATGGTTATAATCCATGACGTAAAAGACGACATCCGCCAAATGAAGCGCTGACTCCGTCGCCAGCCGGTGGGCGTCATCGGTCGAATCGATGCCCGGCGTATCGAGGATCGCGACCCCCGGCGGGATGGCGTCCGTCGTTCGGCTGATTTCAATCCATTCGATCGTCTCCCCGTCCCGGCATTGGGCGCGAATCAAGTCCGGGTCGTACGGCGGTTCATACTCGACCGGCTCATCGCGGTGGAAAAAGATGCGCACATAGTCCGGACCGGCTTTCACTTTGACGAGATTGGCGCTCGTCGGAATCGGGCTGGACGGCAGCATCGGCTCGCCGAGCAACGCGTTGATCAAACTCGATTTGCCGGCGGAAAAATGACCGCAAAACGCGACAATGAGCTCACCGGATGCCGCTTTTTCGATGAGCTGCTTCACTTTGTCCGCATGCTCCTGGTCATCCGCGGACTGAAGCTGATCGTGCATGTCGATCATTTTCGAAAGCCACAGCCGCAATGACGGCCGCTCAATCGCAATATGCCCCATGACCAAAACCCCTTTGTCTCCCTCAATGTCATTTACATTCATTTTACTGCATTTCGCCCCGTTTCCCAATAGAAAAAAAGAAAAATCCTGCCGTAACCCGACAGGATGACATAGAGAAAGAGGCAACGCCCTGCCGCCGCCCGCAGGCGAACGGCGAACAGATGCCATTATAGACGGCTCAAGGGCTGTTTTTTATTTGTCCGCTGCTTTCAGCTTGCCGCATCTTGCGGATGGCAGCCTCCCCCCTTAACCGGGGCAAAAAACGCGGCCGCTCCCGAAACGCCTCCCGGTAGTCGGTGAGCGCCGCCAGCGCTCTTTCCTCAACCGCGATGCGAATCGACAGCAAAAATGCGTTCAAAAGCGAAAAGACAAGCGCGGTGATCGGCGCTTGAAACAAAAGCGGCAACAGCGCAATCTCTAAGGCGACAACCACATAGTTCGGGTGGCGAAGCCATCGGTACGGCCCTTTTTTCACTACTTGGCCGTTTGGTACGATCAAAATTTTCGTATTCCAAAAACGGCCGAGCGACCCAATTGTCCATACGCGCAGCCCTTGCACGACAAGAAAAAGCGGAAACAAAAGCGGCCAGCGGCGCGACGGGCGCGCGCCTTTTCGAAGCGCCTCAACAGCCAACGACAAAAAGAAACCGACATGCATCAATACGATCAACGGGTAATGGCGAGCGCCGAACTCCCGCGCCCCGAGCGCTTTCACATACTGTTCGTTCCGTTTTGCAAGCCGAAGCTCAATGACGCGCATGCCGGCAACCGCCAAAAACACGAACCAAAACCGCACGATCATCCCCCCCATTGAAGCAGCACCATTTCCGCACTAAAGCCCGGGCCGAGAGCGATAAGCAGGCCGTGCCCAGACGAAAGCGGCTGCCGCATCATCTGTTCGAGCACAAAATACACGGTGGCCGACGACATGTTGCCGTAGCGGGCGAGTACGTCTCTAGCGGCTTTTGTCTGTTCCGGACCGAATCCGAACGCCTCCTCGTACGCTTCAATGACTTTCCTCCCGCCCGGGTGGGCGATGAAATAATGAATATCCCCAAGCCCTAACCCATGTTCCTGCAAAAACGACTCGACTTGCGGGCGCAGCCAAGAGCGAACGATCGCCGGAATGTCTTTTGAAAAGATGACAAACAAACCTTCGTCACGAACATCCCAGCCCATCACGTCTTCCGAGTCGGGCATGAGCACCGAGCGGGCGGCGATGACACGCGGCGCGCCAGCTGTCGGCGCCGCTCCGTCGCCGGCCACAAGCAAGCACGCCACGCCGTCGGAAAAAAGCGACGTACCGATCACATTGCTTTTGGACCAATCATTGAGTTGAAACGTCAAACTGCAAAACTCAACGGCGATCACAAGCGACTTGGCATTCGGAAACGCCCGGCAATAGTCGGCTGCCCGGGCGAGCCCAGCCGCCCCTCCCGCACAACCGAGCCCCCAAATCGGCACTCTTACGGCATGAGGGGAGAACGGCAATATGTTCATCAGCCGCGCCTCGATGCTCGGCGTCGACAGCCCTGTCGTTGAGATGTAAAACAGCGCATCGATCTCCTCATGCAAAACAGGGCCGGACGAAGCCTTGCGCAAACAGTCATTGACCGCCTCTCGGCTGTAGCGGACGGCACGGTCGATGTACACCCCATTTTTTTCACCGAAACCGCGCGGCGCGCTGTACCAGGCAAGCGGTTGGACAAACGTGCGCGTATGAATGCCGCTGTTGTCAAACGCCTGCAGCAGCCGCTCCGCACGCGCCATTCGACCGGCGAACAGCCCGGCGACATGCTGCTTCACCTCGTCTTGGGCGGCCGTATACGGCATCCTTGCTGTGCCGACAGATAAAAGAACCGGCATACAAACACCTCGGTCTGTTCCTCTTTATTCTATTAGGATGCGCAACAAGCCAATCGGTATGCAATGGAAAATATGTTTGTACACCCGTTTTTTCAGGAACAGCGAATGGATTTCTAGTTTTCGCAGCCAAAAAAAGTTATGAAAAGTTGCTGCAATCAAAAAACAGGCGCGGACAAAACCGGCCTGTGTGTGAGTAAAATATTTGTGGGTGACATTCCGAAATGATCCCCGACGAGGGTTGCGAACTTTTGTTCGCGACGCTCGTCGGGGCCACCAAGCGAAGCG